>NZ_JBIWNZ010000003.1:17841-102463 GCF_044767505.1 Kitasatospora sp. NPDC101235 | reverse complement strand
GCGCACACCGGGGCGCCGGGGGCGCGCGCGGCGCCCCCGGCGGGGGCACACATGGCCCCCCCCCCCCCCCGGCACCCCGGGCCCCCCCCGCCCCCCCCCCGCCGCGGCCCCCCCCGCCGCCGTGTCCGGGCCGGGGGCCTGCGCCGTGTCCGGCCCCGGCCGGTACCGGCCGTCCTACACTGGCCCGCTGTGAACGAAACACTCGGGGACGCCGCGCTCGTCCTCGTCTTCATCCTGCTGGGCGGGCTGTTCAACGTCGCCGAGATCTCGCTGATCTCGCTGCGCGAGGGTCAGATCCGGACGCTGGAGGGGCGCGGAACCCGGCGCGCGGCCCGGGCCGCGCACCTGGCCGCCGACCCCAACCGATTCCTGGCCGCCGTCCAGGTCGGGGTGACCTGCATGGGCTTCCTGTCCGCCGCCTTCGGCGCGGACACCCTGTCCGGCAAGGTCGCCCCGCTGTTCGTCCGGGCCGGGCTGTCCGAGGGCATGTCCGACGCGGTGGCCCTGGTCGGCCTCACCCTGGTGATCAGCTACGCCTCGCTGGTGCTGGGCGAGCTGACCCCCAAGCGGATCGGCCTGCAGCGCGCCGAGTCCATCGCGGTCGCCGCCGCCCCGGTGGTGGACGTGATGTCGGTGGTGCTGCGGCCGGTGATCTGGCTGCTCGGCCACTCCACCAACCTGATGGTCCGACTGCTCGGCGGGGACCCGGCGGCGGGCCGCGGTTCGATGAGCTCCGAGGAACTGCGCGGCCTGGTCGCCGCGAACACCGAACTCGGAAGCGACGAACGGGCGTTGATCGCCGATGTGTTCTCCGCCGGAGAGCGCCAGCTGCGCGAGGTGATGGTCCCGCGCACCGAGGTGACCTTCCTGGACGCCGAGCGTCCGCTGGCCGCCGTCCGGCACCAGGCCGACACCTCGCCGCACTCGCGCTACCCGGTGGTCGAGGGCAGCGCCGACGCGGTGGTCGGCTTCGTCCACGTCCGCGACCTGTACGGCGCGCGCGGCGAGCAGGCCGCCAAGGTCCGCGACCTGGCCCGCCCGGTCAAGCTGCTGCCCGGCACCAAGCTGGTGCTGGAGGCGATGGGGGAGATGCGCCGGGAGGGCCACCACCTGGCCATCGTGGTCGACGAGTACGGCGGCACCGCCGGGATCGTCACCCTGGAGGACCTGGTCGAGGAGGTGATCGGCGAGATCCGGGACGAGTACGACCGCCCGGAGGCCGCCCCCACCCGCCGGCTGGCCGGCGGCGGCATGGAACTGGACGGCCTGCTCAACCTCGGCGACTTCGCCGAGGAGGCCGGTGTCACCCTGCCCGAGGGTCCGTACGAGACGGTGGCCGGCTGCCTGGTCGCCGCGCTCGGCCGGCTGCCCCGGGACGGCGACCAGGTGCGCGTCCCGGTCGAGGGCGGCGGCGGGGTGCTGCTGACGGTGGCCAAGGTCGAGGGCCGGCGGATCGCCCGGGTGGGGGTGAGTGCGGTCACACTGGCCGAACCACCGGGGGCAGAGGTTTCCTGAGCGAGCGGTGGAACTGGAACAATGGCCCGCATGGTCAACGCAGCGGTCACTGGTCCGGTCAAGGACCGTCCCCGGGTGCTCTCCGGCATCCAGCCCACCTCCGGCTCGTTCCACCTCGGCAACTACCTGGGCGCGGTACGCCAGTGGGTCGACCTGCAGAAGGAGAACGACGCCTTCTACATGGTCGTCGACCTGCACGCGATCACGGTGCCGCAGGACCCGGCGACGCTGCGCGAGAACACGCGGGTCTCCGCCGCCCAGCTGCTCGGTGCGGGCCTGGACCCGGACCGCTGCACGCTCTTCGTCCAGTCGCACGTGCCCGAACACGCGCAGCTCGCCTGGGTGATGAACTGCCTCACCGGCTTCGGCGAGGCCTCGCGGATGACCCAGTTCAAGGACAAGTCCTCCCGGTACGGCTCCGAGAGCACCACGGTCGGCCTGTTCACCTACCCGATCCTCCAGATCGCGGACATCCTGCTCTACCAGGCGGACGCCGTCCCGGTCGGCGAGGACCAGCGCCAGCACGTGGAGATCACCCGCGACATTGCCGAGCGCTTCAACACCCGCTACAGCCCGACCTTCACGGTGCCGAAGCCGTACATCCTCAAGGAGACGGCGAAGATCCAGGACCTCCAGGACCCGGCCGTCAAGATGAGCAAGTCGGCCTCCTCGCCCAAGGGCCTGGTGAGCCTGCTGGACGAACCGAAGGCCAGCGCCAAGAAGTTCAAGAGCGCCGTCACCGACACCGGCACCGTCGTGTCCTACGACGAGGAGGAGAAGCCGGGCGTCTCCAACCTGCTGCGCATCCACTCCGCGCTCAGTGGCCAGTCGGTCGAGCAGCTGGTCGCGCACTTCGAGGGCAAGATGTACGGCGCCCTGAAGACCGAGCTGGCCGAGCTGTTCACCGAGTGGGTCACTCCCTTCCAGGAGCGCACCCGGATGTTCCTGGACGACCCGGCGGAGCTGGACCGGGTGCTGGCGATCGGCGCAGAGAAGGCCCGCGAGGTGGCGTCGGTGACGCTGGAGACGGTGTACGACCGGATCGGCTTCCTCCCGGCCGCCAAGCGGTGACTCCCCTCACGCACCTGCCCGGTGGTGGCGACCTCCCCGAGGTCGTCACCATCGGCGTGTCCGTGAGCGTCCCGGACCCGTACGGCACGGAGATCCAGGACGCCCGGGCCGGGCACGGCGACCCGCTGGCCCGGTCGATACCCACGCACGTCACCCTGCTGCCGCCGACCGAGGTGCCCGCCGAGGAGCTGCCGAAGATCGAGGAGCACCTGGCGGGGATGGCGGCCGCGCACCGGCCGTTCCGGATGCTGCTGCGCGGCAGCGGGACCTTCCGCCCGGTCTCCCCGGTGGTGTACGTCCGGGTCGAGGAGGGCGCGCAGGAGTGCCGGCTGCTGGAGGCGGACATCCGCTCCGGCCCGCTGGCCCGCGAGCTGGCCTTCCCGTACCACCCGCACGTGACGGTCGCCCACGGGCTGTCGGACGACGTGCTGGACCAGGCGTACGAGCAGGCCCGCGGCTTCCACGCGGCCTTCCCGGTACCGGGCTTCGGCCTCTCCCGCTTCGACGCGGACGAGGTCTGGCGGCCCTGGCGGAGCTACTCCTTCGGCTGAGGCCGGTCCGGGCCGGTCCACGCCCCGGCCCGCGTCCCGGCCCGCGTCGCGGCCCGCCCGAGTTCGAGCATCCGGTCGACCACCCGGCGGGCCGCGCCGCCGTCGTCCAGTGCGCAGTGCTCGGCCCGGAAGCGCCGGTAGCGCTCGGCGTAATCGGGCGGCAGTCCGGCGTCGCCGTCGGCGAGTTCGCGCAGCGCGCCGAGCAGCGCGGCCGAGGTCGGCACCAGCGGGCCGGGGGCGTTCTGCTCGAAGTCGAAGGAGAAGCCGCGCAGGGTGTCGCGGTAGTGCTCCAGGTCGTAGGTGAAGAAGTACACCGGGCGGCCGGTGACGGCGAAGTCGAACATGATCGACGAGTAGTCCGTCACCAGCACGTCCGCGATCAGCAGCAGCTCCTGCGGGTCGGGGTAGTCCCCGCAGTCGTACAGGAAGCCGTCGCCGGCGCCGGGCAGCGGCTCGCGCACGTGCGCGTGCGGGCGGACGAGCAGCACGTGGTCCGGGCCGAGCAGGCGTCGGGCGTGGTCGAGGTCCAGCCGCAGGTCGAGCCGGAAGCCGTCACCGTCGCCGCGCTGCTGGTCCTCGCGCCAGGTCGGCGCGTACAGCACGACCCGCCTGCCCTCGGGGATGCGCAGCCGGCGGCGGACGGACGCGGCGGTCCGCGGGTCCGGGCGGGCGAGCACGTCGTTGCGCGGGTAGCCGGACTCCAGCAGTTCGCCGCCGTAGCGGAAGGCGCGCCGCAGGATCGGGGTGGCGAACGGGCTGGGGGAGACCAGCAGGCTCCACTGCGGGGTCTCCCGGTCGAGCGCCTCCAGGTAGCCGCGGTCGGCCAGCCAGGGACTCTCGACGTCGTGGGCGATCCGCTTCAGCAGTGAGCCGTGCCAGGTCTGCACGACGACCTGGCCGGGGCGGCGCTCCAGGAAGTCCGGGAAGTGCGTGTTGCCGACAAGGTACCGGCAGGTGGCCAGCGCGAGGTACCACTCCGGGCTCCAGCTCCGCACCGGGACGACCCCGGGCGGCACCTCGGCCTGGGCGTCGTCGACCACCCACAGGTGCTCCAACGGGGCTTCCCTGCGCACGAGTTCGGCGTGTACCGCGCGCGGGGAGTCGGCGTAGCCGCGGCCGCCGAACACGTCGTACAGCACCGCCTCGCGCAGCGGCTCGCGGCGGGCGGCCGGGTAGCGCTCGGTGCGCAGCCGGTGCTGCGTCCAGGCGCTGCGCTCGTCGGCGGTGAGCACCGGGGTGGAGTCCACCAACAGGGTGTCGTGCCACCGGCGTTGCAGCAGGATCCGCTTGCCGCCGGCGGTGGTGGCGGCGGGGACGGCGGGCAGCACGGCGGGGGCGGCGAGCAGCGGCCGGCCGTCCCCGGGTCGCCCGGCCGGCTCCAGCGCGGCCTCCCAGAGGCCCTTGCGCAGCGGCAGCGCGACGCCGTCCGAGCCGGTCCGGGTGGCGGGCACCCGGGCCCGGAAGCGGCCGCCCGGGGCGGTGTCGAGCGGGGTGCGGACCTCGCTCGCGGTGCCGGAGTGCCGCAGCACCAGCTCCAGTCGGTCCAGGGCCGGGTCCGGGCAGTGGCCGGACAGCTCGAAGCCGCCGTGCCGTACGGCGATCCGGTCGACCAGGCCGGCCGCGGGCTGGACGCAGAGCTGGAGCCGGCCGTCGGCGAGGTGCTTGAGGTAGAGCACCCGGTCCGGGGCGCCGGGCAGCGGGTGCTGGCCGGCCACCGGGCCGCCGCGCTCGTCGAGGCAGAGCTGCTCGGTTCCGCCGTCGGGGCGCAGCAGTTCGGCGTCCCAGTGCTCCAGCCTGCCGCTGCCCCGTCCGTCGGCGGTGAACGGCCGGTACGGCACCCGGACGGTGAAGGTGTTGCCTGAGCGGGCGAGGGGCTGCTCGACCGCCGCCTCGCTCTCCCGGTGGCGCAGCCGCAGCACGGTGCCGGAGGGACAGGCGTCGGCGAACCCGCCCAGCTCCAGGTCGTCCGGGGCGGGGGCGGCGCGGGTGATCCGGACGGCGGGGCGCTCCAGCCGCAGTCGCAGCCGGCCGTCGGTGAAGAGCGGCTGGAGCCGGACGTCGTGGTCCACCCAGTGGGCCGGCGGGTACTCGCCGGAACCGCACCAGTGCGGGGCGAGGGAGCCGTACCGGCGGCGCACCCGGGTGGGGCGCGGGCGGGTGAAGAGCGTGGTCTCGATCTGCCAGTCGCCGAGCAGCCAGTGGCCCCCGCGCCGGAGCCGGCCGGGGGCCATCAGCGCGGTGAAGCCGGACCAGTCGTGGTTGTGTCCGGGCTGGGCGCTGTCGTCGGTGACCTCGGGCAGTCGGAGGGGCCGGGAGCGCAGGTGCAGCGGCGGCCGGGAGCGGTTCCGGTGGCGCAGGGTCAGCCAGGTCCAGGCGGAGCCGGGCCGGCCGGTGTCCTGGCCGTTCGGGCGGGCGAAGCCGGTGAGCTCCAGGCCGCGGCCGTGCCAGCGGGCGCGCAGCAGTCCGAAGACGACGTCCTCGTCGTCGGCGGGGCGGGCGACGGCCCCCCGGGGAGCGGCGTGGGGCAGGACCAGCCGCGTGAGCACAGGCATGGCAGTGGGAGTCCTTCGGAAGGGAAATCCACATCCCATCCGGAAATGGCGCCGGGGTCAATTGCACGCCTTTTCGAATTCCCCAGGGGAATTCATTTCGGGGAACGCCGTTTCGAGAGCTGATCCGGTGTTCCGGTCGTTCCGGTGCCGCTGGCTTCCGGACGGTTTCCGCTCGGCCGCCGGGCGGTTCCCGGACATGCGCAGGCGCCCGGCACCACTGGTGCCGGGCGCCTGCCGGATCGTGCGCGGAGGGCTATTCCTTGCGGAGCATCGCGTCGACCACCCGGGCGGAGGCCTTGCCGTCGTCCAGGTCGCAGTACGCCTCGCGGAACGCGGCGGCCCGGTCCGCGTACTCGGCCGCGATCCCGTCCACCCGGCCGAGCACGGAGACGAGCTCCTCGGAGGTGGCCGGCATCGGGCCGGGCGCCTCGGCCTCGAAGTTCAGGCTGAAGCCGCGCAGGTTGTCCCGGTAGTGCTCCAGGTCGTAGGTGAAGAACACGATCGGCTTGCCGGTCGACGCGAAGTCGAACACGCTGGCCGAGTAGTCGGTCACCAGGACGTCGGCGATCAGCAGCAGCTCCGCCATGTCGGGGTAGGTGCCGACGTCCCAGATGTAGCCGTTGCCGGCGCCCGGGATCTGGCCGCACATCAGGTGGTGCCGGCGCACCAGCAGCACCTGGTCGTCGCCGAGCGCGGCCTTGGCCGCCGCCAGGTCGATCCGCAGGTCGATCTGGTAGCCGTTCTGGGGCCGGCGCCGGTCCTCGCGCCAGGTCGGCGCGTAGAGCACGACCTTCTTGCCCTCGGGCAGGCCGAGCCGCTCCCGGACCTGCTCGGCGGTCTTCTCCCGGTCGGCCGCGAACAGCAGGTCGTTCCGGGGCGAACCGCTCTCCAGGATCTCGCCCTTGAAGTCGAAGGCACGCCGCAGCACCGGGGCGGACCAGCTGTTGCCGGCCACCAGCAGGCTCCAGTTCGGGACCTCCCGGGCCAGGCTCTTGAGGTACTTGGAGTCGGTGAACCAGACCTTTTCGAAGTCGAAGCCGATCTGCTTCAGCGGGGTGCCGTGCCAGGTCTGGACGACCACCTGGTCGGGGCGGCGGACGAAGAAGTCGGGCAGGTGGGTACTGGCCACGACGTACTTGGCGGTCGCCAGCGCCTCGTACCACTCCGGGCTGCGGTACCGGAGCGCGGTCGCGCTCCGCGGCAGCTCGGCCTGCATGTCGTCGTTGCCCCACAGGTGCTCCAGCGGCAGGCCGCGGCGGACCAGCTCCTCGTGGACCGCCCGCGGCGAGCCGGAGTACGTGCCGTACTTGCCGGTGTGGTACAGCACCGTGTTGCGCACCGGCAGCCGACGGGCGGCCGGGTAGTCCACGCTCTGCAACTGGCGCTGGCGGTAGCGGGCCCGCTCCTCGGGCAGCAGCACCGAGTGCGACTCCAGCGACAGGCCGTCGTGGTTGCGGCGCTCCAGCACTATCCGCTTGCCGCGGGACTCCACCTCGACCGGCAGGACGTCGAAGCAGTCCGGGGTGACCAGCGCGGCGGCGTCCGGCAGTTCGGGCACCGGCACGCCGACCGGGCGGAAGACGACGTTCCAGGTGCCCCTGGAGAGCGGCACCCGGCCGGCGAAGGAGGCCGTCGGCACGGCGGGCAGCGCGGTGCGGAACCGGCCGTCCGAGATCTCCACCGGGTAGGCGTGCTCCTCCTCGCGCCACTCGTGGCGGACCACCAGTTCCCAGCGGTGCGCGCCGGGCAGCGGGAACGAGCCGCTCAGCAGGAAGCCGTCGGCGCCGCGCCCGGACACCTCGTCCACCAGCGGCTGGAGCACCTGGTCGGTGAACTGGAGGTGCCCGTCGGGAGAGGGCTTGGAGTAGAGCGCCCGGCGCTCGGCGACCGGCGCCTGCGGGTTCAGCGCCAGGTGCAGCCGCTCGGGCGCGTTGCGGTCGTCCCAGGCCAGCGGGACGGTGCTGCCGTCAGCCAGCAGCAGCGTGCCGTTCCAGTGGTCGCGGCTGCGCTCGGCGGCCACCGGGTCCAGCTCGGCCCAGGCCTCGCGGACGGCGGTCAGCTCGGTGACCGGGACGGCCGCGGTGAACGGCTGGAGCGAGCCGACCGGAGTGCCCAGCTCCAGCGGGAAGGTCACGTGGCGGTCGGACTCGGCGTGGGTGAGCCGCAGCCGCGCCCCGGCGAAGCTCGGGCCGGAGCGGGCCGCGCCCGAGACCTCCAGCCGGTCGCCGTGGGCGGCCAGGCCGGTCACCCGGGCCTTGACCGTCTCCACCCGGAGGTAGACGAAGTTGTCCCGGACCCACGGCACGATCCGCACGTCCGGCTCGACCCAGTGCGAGGGGAGGAACTGCCCGCTGTCGCTCCACCCGGCCGAGATCCGGCCCTTGTAGACCCCGCCCTTGCCCGCGCCGGCCACCAGGACGCGCCAGTTGCCGTCCTTCCACTGCCCGCGGTGCCTGAGCTTCTTCGGGTCGACGGCGACGGTGAAGCCGGACCAGTCGCAGCTGTACAGGTCGTGCTGGCAGCTCGCGGTGGCATCGGGGCTGTACGTCGTCTTCATCGGCACCGCGATGACCCGGCGGCCCTTGGCCTCGCGCAGCACCAGGGTGCGGACCATGTCGTGCTTGCCGGCCGCGCCGAGCTGCTCCGGGTACGCGTGCCCGGTCAGCCGGAGCTTTCCGTCCTCCCAGGAGCCCCGGTACAGCCGACTGCGGATGACCAGCGAGTTGTCCAGCTTGAGCACCCCGGCCGGCACGCTCTTGCGCCCGCCGCGCAGGAACGGGTAGTCGGCGTACGGGCGCAGCAGACCGCGGGCCTGGACACCGCCGCCGCTCTCGCGCTCGTACGTGATCTGCTCGACCAGCTCGTCCATCCGGTCCGACAGGGTCAGGTGGTACTTCAGCCGCAGCGGCGCGCGCAGCCTGCCGACCTGCTCGGAGCCGATGGCCCGGAGCAGCCGGCCGACGTGCTGGAGGTAGGCGTCCCGGTACTCCTTGTCCCCCTCCACGAGGGACAGGAAGAACATCGGGATCTCCTCGACGAGGGTGTTCTCGTCGTAGGAGCGCAGGTACTCGGCGAAGCGCGGCTCGGTCTGCTTCATCAGCCAGCCGCGGACCAGCTCGACCGAGGTGACCCGGTCGATCAGGCCCTTGGGGTTGGTGCGCATCTGCGTGATCGACATCTCGCCGACCTCGCGCTCGCGCCAGTGGTAGATCGGCTCGGAGAGCACGTCCACGCTCTTGGCCAGGTAGTGGTGCGGCACGCTGACTGGCGCGTCCTCGTACAGGATGCCCTCGGGGTAGAGCAGGCCGGCCGCGTCGAAGAACGAGCGGCGGTACACCTTGTTCCACGCGGTGCGGTCGGTGACCAGCGCCGGGATCTCGGTGATGTGGGTCTTGAGCCTGGTCTCCTTGAACGGCTTCAGGTGGCCGCCGGACTGGTAGTAGCCGACGGCGCGGAAGCGCAGCACGTTGCCGGTGCAGAAGTCCGAGCCGGTCTCGTCCAGCGTGTTGATCATCAGCTCGTACGCACTCGGCGGCATCGAGTCGTCACTGTCCACGAAGCACAGGAACTCGGAGTCCGGGTCGATGTGCCGGATGCCGGTGTTGCGGGCCGCGCCGAGGCCCTTGTTCACCTGCCGGACCAGCCGGAACCGGGAGTCCTCGGCCGCGTACGCCTCGGCGAGCGCCGCGCTGCCGTCCTTCGAACCGTCGTCGACCATGACGCACTCGAAGTCCGTGAAGGTCTGGGCGGCGATCGAGTCGAGGCATTCGACGAGGTAGCGCTCGACGTTGTAGATCGGGACGACGATGGAGAGGCGGGGAGCCATCGGCTACGCAGGCCTTTCTCTGGAGGAGCGTGGCAGCCCGTACGGGGCCTGACCGCACTTGGATCGGTGCGTACGTGCGCCCCCGATCCTACCTCCGGGGACCTCTCCCACCCTGGGACCACTACGCTGGGTCCGTGTCCCGTTTCAGCGTGATCGTCCCCGTGTACCAGGTCCAGGACTACCTCACCGAGTGCCTCGATTCGGTGCTCGGCCAGGACGGCCCGGACTTCGAACTGATCGCGGTGGACGACCGCTCCCCGGACCGCTGCGGCGCGATGCTGGACGAGGCCGCAGCCGCCGACCCCCGGGTCCGGGTGCTGCACCTGCCGGAGAACGTCGGCCTCGGCCGGGCCCGCAACGCCGGCCTGGAGGTCGCCACCGGGGACTACGTGATCTTCCTCGACAGCGACGACACACTGACCCCCGGACTGCTGAAGAGCATCGACGAACGGCTCACCGCCACGAGTGAACCGGACATCCTGGTTTACGACTACGCCCGCACCTACGCCGACGGCCGGATCACCCGGGCCGCCTCCGCACACGTCTTCGGCGCGGCCTCCCCGGACGTCTTCGACCTCGACGCCCGCCCCGACCTGCTCGACCTGCTCCAGGTCGTCTGGAACAAGGCCTACCGCCGCGGTTTCATCACCGAGCAGCGGCTGGTCTTCCCGGCCGGCTACTACGAGGACACCCCCTGGACGTACCCGGCGCTGCTCGCCGCCGCCCGGATCACCCTGCTCGACCAGGTCGGCGTGCACTACCGCCAGCGCCAGGAGGGCGGCAACATCCTGGCCACCGCCAGCCGCAAGCACTTCGACGTGTTCGCCCAGTACGACCTGGTCTTCGCCTTCCTCGACCGCCGCCCCGACCTGGACCGCTGGCGCCCGGTCGTCTACGGCCGGATGCTGCACCACCTCAACACCGTGGTCTCCAAGCCCGGCCGGGTCCCGCCCGGCGACCGCCGCGAGTACTTCCGCCGGGCCGCCGCGCACTGCGCCCGGCTGCGGCCGGCCGGCTACCGGCCGCCGGCCGGCGTGGACGGCGTGCGCACCGAGCTGCTCAGCCAGGGCCGCTACGGCGCGTACCAGGCGGTCCGGGCCCTCGCCAAGGCCCGTCGACTCGTCAAGCGGTAGGCGCGGCCTGACGCCCGTTCGGGGGACACCCCGGTATAACCGGTGAGTGGACTTCCTGACCCGACTGCCGGTCGTCGGCCCGCTCGTGGCCCGGGTGCTGCGCAGCCGCCCGTACCGGGTGTACGAGTACTTCTCCGCCGCCCGGGGCAACCGGCTGGCCGGTGCCGTCACCTTCTTCGGCTTCCTCGCCCTCTTCCCGCTGCTCACGGTGGGGCTGGCGGTCGCCGCCGCGACGCTGAGCGACAGCCAGGTGCACGACCTGCAGGAGCACATCGCCGACCAGCTGCCGGGGCTCTCGGACGCGCTCAACCTGCCCGCCCTGGTGTCCAACGCGGGCGCCGTCGGGCTGGTCGGCGGAGCGCTGCTGCTGCTCTCCGGCCTCGGTTGGGTGGACACCATGCGCACCTCGATCCGGGACCTGTGGCAGCTGCCCCATGAGGAGGGCAACCCGGTGCTGCGCAAGGCCTGGGACGTGGCGGTGCTGGCCGGCCTCGGCCTGGTGTCGCTGGTCTCGCTGGCCGCCTCCGCCGCCGGGACCACGCTCGCCGGCCGGACCGCCGAGGCGATCGGCCTGGGCAACGGCTACCTGCTGACCGCGGTCGGTGTGCTGATCGCCATAGCGTGCGACATGCTGCTCTTCGCCTACCTGCTGGCGCCCTTCCCCGGGATCACCGACCAGCGCCGCCGGGACCTCGTGCGGGGCGCGCTGATCGGCGCGGTCGGCTTCGAGCTGCTGAAGCTCCTGCTCGCCTCCTACCTGGGCTCGGTCGCCGGACGGAGCCTGTACGGGGCGTTCGCGACGCCGGTGGCGCTGCTGCTGTGGATCAACTTCGTCTCCCGGCTGCTGATGTACTGCGTCGCCTGGACGGCGACGGCCGACCCGGTGGCCGCCCGGGAACGGACCAGGGCGCACGGCCGGGCGCTGCTGGAGGCGGCCGACAAGGCGGAGGCGGCGGACGTCGCGGCGCAGGCGGCCGTGGCGGAGCGGGCCGCCCGGGCGAAGGAGAAGGGGAAGGGGCGGGCCCGGCCCCAGGACTGAGGCCGGGCCCTGCCGCCGGTCGGCGGATCAGTCGGCGGAGCGGCGCCGCAGCAGCACCACCGCGGCGTACCCGAGCGCGACCCCGACCAGCACCACGCTCGACCAGCCGCCGATGGCGAGCCCGTCGTGCCCGGCCGCCGCGGGGGGCGCCGGTGCGGCCGCGGCGGGGGGTGCCGGTGCGGCCGCGGCGGCCGGGGGGTGCGGCGGCGGCACGGGCGTGCCGTCGGCGCCGCCGGCCTGGCCGGTCGGCTCGGCGGCTGCGGGCGGGATCTCGTCGACCAGTCTGCCCACCGGCTGGACCTTGTCGGCTGCGGCGAAGCCCCAGTCCAGCAGGGCGGCCGTCTCGTCGTACACCTTCTGGTAGCTGATCGGGTGCATCACCGTCACCAGCAGGGTCCGGCCGCCGCGCTGGGCGGCGCCGACGAAGGTCGATCCGGCGTTGGTGGTGGTGCCGTTCTTCACACCGATCAGGCCCGGGTACTTGCCCAGCAGCCGGTCGGTGTTGGCGATCCCGAAGCTGCCGCGCTGGCCGGTGTTCTTGTCGATGGCACCCGGGAACATCGCGTCCCGGGTGGCGCAGTACATCCGGAAGTCCGCGTTGCGCAGGCCGGCCCGGGCGAACAGCGACAGGTCGTAGGCCGAGGAGACCTGGCCGTCCATGTCGTAGCCGTCCGGCGAGATCACCTTGGTGTCCCACGCCTGGAGCGCGTCGGCGCGCGCCTGCATCTCGGTGACGGTCTGCCGGACGCCGCCGTTCATGTGCGCCAGGACGTGCACCGCGTCGTTGCCGGAGCTGAGGAACACCCCGCGCCACAGGTCCTCGACCCGGTAGTCCAGGTTCTCCTTGATGCCGACCAGGCTGCTGCCGGGACCGATCCCCTGGATCTCCTCGTCGGCCACCCGGTGCACCGTGTTGCGGTCGAACTTGGGCAGCACGGTGTCCGCGAAGAGGATCTTCAGGGTGCTCGCCGGGGGCAGCCGCCGGTGCGGATTGCTGGCCGCCAGCACCTCGCCCGACGTCGCGTCGGAGACTATCCAGGACTGGCCGGTGAGGCCGGCGGGCAGCGACGGGGCGCCCGCCATCGGGGCGACCTGCACCCCGGGGAGCCCGAGTCGCTCGCCGCCGATCGCGGCCGACGGGGGCGGCTGCTGCGGGGCCGCGCCCGCCGGGGCGGCGAGCAGGACCGGCAGGGCCGCGGTGACCGCGACGCACAGGCGACCGAACGTATGACGGGGTGTGGGCACCAGCAGACCGTACCCACTCCCGGCTTCCGGTGCCCGCTCCCGGGGGACCGTCCTCCGCAGGAGGGGCCCGCCGTACGCCGATCGGCGGCCCGCGCATACTGGGGATGCACACCGCCTTCACACGCCGAGGACCCCCATGAAGCTCAGCCGCCGCACCTCCTGGTTCCTGACCGCCTTCGGGGTCTGGTCGATCATCATCTGGACGACCTTCGTGAAGAACCTCTGGAAGGACTCCGGCGGTCAGGCCTTCACCAACGGCGACCACTCCCAGCCCACCGCCTTCTTCTGGATCCACCTCCTGCTCGCCGTCACCTCCTTCGTCCTCGGCATCGCCGTCGGCGGCATCGGCCTGCGCGGCCTGCGCGCCGGCCGCCGCACGCCGGTCACCGACTGAGAAATCACCGTTGCCGCTGTCGGTCCCCACTGGCAAGATCCTCACCGTTTCGGCACTCGGCCGATCGGCTGATCACAAGGGGTAGGGACTTCCATGACACTTCGGCATGCCCGCAGACTCGGCGGGGCCACCGTGGTGGCGCTCGCGGCCGGGCTGCTCGCGGCTCCCGGCGCTGCCGCCGTACCGGGGACCGCGGTCACCGACCCCAAGGCGGTGCCCGCGCCGGGCTTCACCTCCACCGGACTGCACACCGACGCCTGCGACGACACCACCGCCCCCGGCTGGCTGGAGGTCGCGAACCCGGTGCTGACCGTCTCGGCGACCTCCCCGCAGGTGCGCTTCAAGCTCTGGGACGACTCGACCCCGGAGCACGACAAGATCGTCGACACCGCCGCCGACGTCACCGGCGGCGCCGCCAAGCTCGCCACCGGCGACCTGATGGACGGCCACAGCTACTCCTGGCAGGCCTGGCCCGAGTACTCCCCGGGCAGTGGCAAGCCCACCCCGACCTGCCACTTCAAGGTCGACCTCACCCACCCGGGCCTGTCCGTCTCCTCCACCGACTTCCCGGAGAGCGGCTCCGGCACCACCCCCGGCAAGTACGCCGGTGAGAACGGTGTCTTCACCCTCAAGGGCCTCGACGCCGCCCCGGCGGGTGGCGAGGCATCCGGTGTGGCCTGCTACCAGTACGTGCTGAACGGTTCGCTGGGCGTCGGCTGGGACTGCGCCTCCGGACGCACTGTCAAGGCGGGTGCCGACGGCACCGCCCAGCTCACCCTGAAGCCCAGGGACTGGGGCACCAACATCCTGACCGTCCAGGCGATGGACAATGCCGGCAACGTCAGCCAGCCCCTCACCTACTCCTTCTACGCTCCCTGGGACTCGCGCCCCAAGCCGGCCGTCCCCGGTGACGTGGATGGTGACGCCGTCCCGGACATCCTGCTCCCGGACGCCCAGGGCAACCTGCAGATCATCAGCGCCGCCGCCACCGACACCACCCCGACCTCCACCATCCCGGCCGCGCTCGCCCCGCTGCACGCCGGCTGGCAGGACGACCTGGTGCTGCACCGCGGTTGGGCCAACGTCCACGGCCCCGGCGACGACCTGCTGGTGCGTTCCCAGGGCAACCCGCAGGTCCTGTACTCCTACGCCAACTGGCAGAAGGGCGACTTCAGCAGGGAGTACCCGACCGTGGTGTACAAGCCGTCCAGGTGCGTCGACGCCGCCGCGAACACGATCCCCTGCCCCGAGGGCTACAACGACGAGGACTGGTCGGACGTCGACCAGATCGTCGCGGTCGGCAGCCGGCACAAGGGGAGCACGCCCGCCTGGCCGGGGCTCCTCGCGGTCGAGCACGGCAAGCTCTACGCGTACGTCGAGGCCCTGCGCAGCTACCAGGCCGCCCAGCCCATCGCCACCACCGGCGACTGGAGCGGCTACGACCTGATCGCCCCCGGCGCGGACGCCTCCGGCAACCTCACCCTGTGGGCCCGCGAGCGGGCCACCGGCGCCCTGCACGCCTACCCGGTCATCAGGCAGGACAACGGCCTGCTCGACTTCTCCGCCCTCGCCGACCCCTCGGCGAACGTGGTCGCCACCGGCTTCACCGCCGCCGCCTACCCGACCCTCGGCAGCTCGGGCGACGGTGACGGGGACGGCAAGCCCGACCTGTGGGCCGTCACCGCCGACCGCCACCTGGTGACCTTCAGCGGCTGGTCCGCCCCGAAGGACCTCGGCGCGCTGCGCTGACCCCGGCACGCGCGAAGGCCCCGCCCGAGCGATCGGGCGGGGCCTTCGGCCTGTCGGACAGGGATCAGACGATCAGAAGCGGCGGGTGACGAGCGCCCGCTTCACTTCCTGGATCGCCTTGGTGACCTCGATGCCACGCGGGCAGGCCTCGGAGCAGTTGAAGGTGGTGCGGCAGCGCCACACGCCCTCACGGTCGTTCAGGATCTCCAGGCGCTGCTCGGCGCCCTCGTCGCGCGAGTCGAAGATGAAGCGGTGCGCGTTGACGATGGCGGCCGGGCCGAAGTACTGGCCGTCGTTCCAGAACACCGGGCAGGACGACGTGCACGCGGCGCACAGGATGCACTTGGTGGTGTCGTCGAAGCGCTCGCGCTCCTCGGCGGACTGCAGGCGCTCGCGGGTCGGCTCGTTCCCCTTGGTGATGAGGAACGGCATGACGTCCTTGTACGCCTGGAAGAACGGGTCCATGTCCACGACCAGGTCCTTGAGGACCGTCAGGCCCTTGATGGCCTCGATCGTGATCGGCTTCTCCGGGTTGACGTCCTTGATCAGGGTCTTGCACGCCAGCCGGTTGCGGCCGTTGATCCGCATGGCGTCGGAGCCGCAGATGCCGTGCGCGCAGGAACGGCGGTAGGTGAGGGTGCCGTCCTGCTCCCACTTGATCTTGTTGAGCGCGTCGAGGACGCGCTCCTTCGGGTCCATCGTCAGCTGGTAGTCGACCCACACCGGGTCCGGGTGCTCCTCCGGGTTGAACCGGCGGATCCGGAAGGTGACGGTGATCGGCTGGACGGCACCGGCTTCGACCGCGTCCAGAGCGGCCGAGTGCTTCTCCACGGTCGGAGTGCTCATCAGTACTTACGCTCCATCGGCTGGTAGCGGGTCGTGACGACCGGCTTGTAGTCGAGGCGGATGGAGGTGGTGCCGTCGGCGGCAACCTCCTGGTACGCCATGGTGTGCTGCATGAACTTCACGTCGTCACGGGTCGGGAAGTCCTCGCGGTAGTGGCCGCCGCGGGACTCCTCGCGGGCCAGCGCGGAGACGGCCAGCACCTCGGCCAGGTCGAGCAGGTTGCCCAGCTCGACGGCCTCCAGGAGGTCCGTGTTGTAGCGGAAGCCCTTGTCCTGGATGGAGACGTTCTTGTAGCGCTCCTTCAGTGCGGCGATGTCCTCGACCGCCTGCTTCAGGGTGGCGCCGGTGCGGTACACCATGGCGTTGGTGTCCATGGTCTCCTGCAGCTCCTTGCGGATCTGCCCCACGGACTCGGTGCCGGTGCCCTCGCGCAGGCCCTCGACCAGGGCCTCGACCTTCTCGGCCGGGTTCTCGGGCAGCTCGACGAACTCGTTCGCGTTGGCGTAGTCGGCGGCGGCGATGCCCGCGCGACGGCCGAACACGTTGATGTCCAGCAGCGAGTTGGTGCCCAGGCGGTTGGCGCCGTGCACGGACACGCAGGCGACCTCGCCGGCCGCGTACAGGCCCGGGACGATGTCGGTGTTGTTGCGCAGGACCTCACCCTCGACGTTGGTCGGGATGCCGCCCATGGCGTAGTGCGCGGTGGGCTGGATCGGGATCGGGTCCGTGTAGGGCTCGATGCCGAGGTAGGTGCGCGCGAACTCGGTGATGTCCGGGAGCTTGGCGTCCAGCTGCTCCGGCGGCAGGTGGGTCAGGTCCAGGTAGACGTGGTCGCCGTCCGGACCGCAGCCGCGACCCTCGCGGATCTCGGTGTAGATCGCGCGGGAGCAGACGTCACGGGACGCGAGGTCCTTCATGACGGGGGCGTAGCGCTCCATGAAGCGCTCGCCGTCCTTGTTGCGCAGGATGCCGCCCTCGCCGCGGGCGCCCTCGGTGAGCAGGATGCCCATGCGCCAGATGCCCGTCGGGTGGAACTGGAAGAACTCCATGTCCTCCAGCGGCAGGCCGCGGCGGTAGACCAGGGCCTGGCCGTCACCGGTGAGGGTGTGGGCGTTGGAGGAGACCTTGAAGAACTTGCCGGTGCCGCCGGAGGCGAACACGACCGACTTGGCCTGGAAGACGTGGATCTCGCCGGTGGCCAGCTCGTAGGCGACGACGCCGGCCGTCTTGCCGTCGTTGATCAGCAGGTCGAGGACGTAGAACTCGTTGAAGAACTCGACGCCGTGCTTGACGCAGTTCTGGAACAGCGTCTGGAGGATCATGTGGCCGGTGCGGTCGGCCGCGTAGCACGAACGGCGGACCGGGGCCTCGCCGTGGTTGCGGGAGTGACCGCCGAAGCGGCGCTGGTCGATCCGGCCCTGCTCGGTGCGGGAGAAGGGCAGACCCATCTTCTCCAGGTCGAGGACGGCGTCGATGGCCTCCTTGCACATGATCTCGGCGGCGTCCTGGTCGACCAGGTAGTCACCACCCTTGACCGTGTCGAAGGTGTGCCACTCCCAGTTGTCCTCCTCGACGTTGGCGAGGGCGGCGCACATGCCGCCCTGGGCCGCGCCGGTGTGGGACCGGGTCGGGTAGAGCTTGGTCAGGACGGCGGTGCGGCTGCGCTGCGTCGACTCGATGGCCGCGCGCATGCCGGCGCCGCCGGCGCCGACGATGACGGTGTCGTACTGGTGAATCTGCATGGGGGGTTAACTCGCCTCTGGCCTCTGCCGATGGTCGATGGTGCTCGCGGCTCAGATGTTGGGGTCGAAGGTGAAGATCACCAGGGTGCCGAGCAGCACGGTGAAGACCGTGGCGGTACCCATGAGTCCCTTGAGCCAGAGCCGGGTCGAGTCCTTCTCGGCGTAGTCGTTGATGACCTGACGCATGCCGTTGGCGCCGTGCAGCATGGCGAGCCAGAGCATCAGGAGGTCCCAGCACTGCCAGAACGGCGAGGCCCAGCGGCCGGCCACGAAGGCGAAGCCGATCTTGGAGACGCCGCCGTCGAGCACCAGCATGATCAGCAGGTGGCCGAGGATCAGGACGACCAGGACGACACCGGACAGGCGCATGAAGAGCCAGGCCAGCATCTCGAAGTTGGTGCGGGTGCGGCGCGGGGTCTTCTTGGTCCGCTGGCGCGGAGGCTCGATGACGAACGCGTCGGCCGGGTTGCCGGTGCCCAGTCCCTTGCCGGTGTGCGCCTGCTTGGAGGGGACGACGATGGCGTCGGAGATTTCCGTGGACATGTCTCGGCTCACTTCCCGAACCAGGAGATCAGCGTGTGCTGGAGGATCCCGTAGAAGGAACCGGCCATCAGGAGGACCCAGACGCCGACGACGCTCCAGAGCATCTGCTTCTGGTACTTCGGGCCCTTGGACCAGAAGTCCACTGCGACGACGCGCAGGCCGTTCAGGGCGTGGAACAGGATGGCGGCCACCAGGCCGTACTCCATCAGGTTCACGAGCGGAGTCTTGTACGTCTGGATGACGGTGTCGTAGGACTCCGGAGACACTCGCACGAGGGCGGTGTCCAGGACGTGGGCGAACAGGAAGAAGAAGATGAGGACGCCGGTGACTCGATGAGCCACCCAGCTCCACATGCCTTCCCGGCCGCGGTACAGCGTTCCAGCCGGCACGGAAAAACCCTCCGGAAGCGATTGGGGGCTCGGCCGGCTTCGGTGTCGGTCAGCCCGGCCGGGTACGGTCCACCGGCCGCCAGCATCCTATCGACGCCTTGTCGTGAACCGCCTCCGGGGGCCCCAGGTGTGATCAATCAGGCACTTCTGGCCTAGCGGAGCGGGAACCAAACCGGCGTTCATCACGGTGGGTGACGGCATGCTCGCGCCCCGCACCGGAGGGTGCGGGGCGCGGCGGTTCCGATTCACGCGGTGACTCGGGTTCAGTGGCGGTCCGGCCTCACTCGTCCGGGTGGATTCACGGGTGGAGTCACCCGGGCGGATGAAGGGGACGCGATGGGGGCTCAGCGTGCCGCGGCCTCCGACTGGGTGGCGACGAGGTGTTCCAGGCGGGTGAGGGCGATCCGGCGGAGCTCGTCGGCCGCGATCAGCCGCTCCTCGTCCGGGTCGTTGGCGAGGCGGGTGCGGATGGAGGAGAGCACGGTGTCGAGCATCTCCTCCGGAGCGACCCGTTCCAGGCAGACCACGAAGACGTGGCCGAACCGGGCCTCGTACGCGGCGTGCGCCGCCCGCAGTGCGGTGTGCGCGGCCTGGCTGCCGGGGGCCCGCATGCCGAGCAGCGGCTGCGGCATCCAGCCCTCGTCAGCCAGTGCCTCGGTGAGGTCGGCCGGGCGGAGGTCGTAGGAGGCCTCGCTGGCGGCGGCCAGCAGGGACTCGATGTCGGGGTAGGGCCGGTGCGCGGTGAGGCGCAGGGCCCAGCGGTGGCTGCCGCAGCAGGCCAGCAGGGCCTCCTCGGCGGCGCCGGCGTCGGCTTCGTTGAAGCGGTGCAACCCGAGGAGGGTCGGCTCTGTTCTGGCGTCGAGCCGCTGTGACGGGATGTCGCTGGCCAGCGGGTCCTCCTCGTGAGGGCGGGAAGGTGCCGGTGAAGTGGGGTGGTGAGCAGGTGGAATAGGGGCTGCGGAGGGGCGCGTGGGCGCCGGTCGGGCAGCGCTTCAAAGGTAGTTGAGCGGTCATCAGTTTGGGAGGCCGCGCGCCGAATTCATCCGGACGAGCTATCAAGTTGTGACGTTGACACTTTCGCGTCAGCGCCCTACCCGCCTCCTCCTGGATGTCCGGCGCCGCCGTCCGCCGAACATCCAGGTCATCCTGGCCGGGGGCTCAGGTGCAGCGGGTGCCCGGGGCCGGCATCGTGCCCTCGGTCAGGTAGGCCTCCATGGCCCGGTCGATGCAGGTGTTGCCCTTGCCGAAGGCGCCGTGGCCCTCGCCCACCCGGGTGAGCAGGGTGGCGTTGGCGAAGCCCTTGGCCAGCGTCTCGGCCGAGGCGTACGGGGTGGCCGGGTCGCCGGTGCTGCCGACCACCAGGATCGGCGCGCTGCCCTCGGCCCGGACGGTGTGCGGCTTCTCCTGCGTCTTGAACGGCCAGTCGGCGCAGCCGGGCTCGGTGTAGTCGTCCACCGTGACGCCCTTGGACAACAGCGGTGCCTCGGCGAGCAGCCGGTCCACGGCGGCCTTGGCGTGCTCGGGGGTGGCTGCGGGGCGGGCGGCGTCGGCGCAGCCGATCGCGGAGTTGGCCTCGTCCAGCGGGCTGTAGTGGCCGTTCTCGTCCCGGCCGTTGTAGTCGTCGGCGAAGGCCAGCAGGTAGTCGCCCTTGTTGCGCACCATCGCCCAGCCGAGGGCGGCGCGCAGGTACTCCCAGGAGGTCTTCTCGTCGCCGTAGAGCAGCGAGATGGTGCCCGTCCAGGCCTGGTCGCGGCCGAGCTTGCGGCCGTCCTTGGTGGTCAGCGGGTGGTCGTACAGCCCGTCGAGGAAGTCGGCGGCCTTCTTGGCGGCCTTGGCCTCGTCCTTGCCGAGCGGGCACTGGTCGGCGTGGTTCTCCACGCAGTCGACGGCGAAGCGCTCGAAGGACTTCTCGAAGCCGATCTGCTGGTCGACCCCGTGGTCCAGCCGGTCCTGGCCGGGGTCGACCGCGCCGTCCAGGATCAGCCGGCCGGTGTTCTTCGGGAACTCCTCGGCGTAGAGCGCGCCGAGGTACGTCCCGTAGGAGACGCCGAGGTAGTTGAGCTGCTTGTCGCCGACCGCGGCGCGCAGCACGTCCAGGTCGCGGGCGGTGTTGCGGGTACCGACGAAGGGCAGCAGCCTGCCGGACTTGGCCTGGCAGGCGGCGGCGTGGTCGGCGGACAGCTTGGCGCGCTCGGCCTTGCGGGTGGCCGGGTCGAGCGGGGCGTCCATCTGGTTGACGGCGTCGTGCTGCTTGTCGTCGTAGCAGACGACCGGGGAGCTGTCGCCGGTGCCGCGGGGGTCGAAGCCGATCACGTCGAAGCGGTCGTGCAGGGTGCCGGCGAACTGCTTGGCGCCGTACTTGACCATCCCGACGCCGGACTCGCCGGGACCGCCGGGGTTGACCATCAGCGAGCCGAGCCGCTGGTCCGGCTTGGCGGCCGGGTACCTGATCAGCGCGACGTCGAGTGCGTCGGCGGCGGGGTTGGTGTAGTCGAGCGGGACGTGCAGCCTGCCGCACTGCATTCCGGATGTGTCGATCTTGGCTTTCCGGGCCTGCGGGTCGGCCGGGCAGTCGGCCCAGGTGATCTGCTGGCCGTAGAAGGGCTTGAGCGCCGGGTCGGCCTCGCCGGTGGGCTTGGGGGTCGGCGTCGGGACGGCGGCGGGGGCCGCGGCGGGTGCGGTGCTGCCGGCGGCCTGGTCCTGGGCCGGCTTGGCGGCGTCGTCGCAGGCTGAGGTGAGCAGCAGGGTGCCTGCCGCCACCGCGGTCAGCAGGACCCGTGGGCGGGCGGCCCGGAAGGTTCTCATCGCACGTGTGTACCACCGAGGGGTGACGTGTTCGATCTTGACCCCCGTCCGGGGCCGCCCGCCGGGCCCGGCTCAGCCGCGATGGACCTTGTGGTTGGCGGCCTGCGCCCGGGGGCGGACCACCAGCAGGTCGATGTTCACGTGCGAGGGCCGGGTGACCGTCCAGGCCACGGTGTCCGCGATGTCCTCCGAGGTGAGCGGTTCGGCCACGCCCGCGTACACCGCGGCGGCCTTCTCCTCGTCGCCACGGAAGCGGGTGATCGCGAAGCCCTCGGACTTCACCATGCCGGGCGCGATCTCGATCACCCGGATCGGCTCCCCGCACAACTCCAGCCGCAGCGTGGCGGCGATGGTGTGCGCGGCGTGCTTGGCGGCGACGTACCCGCCGCCGCCCTCGTACGCGGCCAGCGCGGCGGTCGAGGAGAGCACCAGCACCGTGCCGTCGCCGGTGGCCCGCAGGGCCGGCAGCAGCGCCTGCGTCACGTGCAGCACGCCGAGCACGTTCACCTCGTACATGGCCCGCCAGTCGGCCGGGTCGCCGTGCTCGACGGTCTCGGCGCCGATCGCGCCGCCCGCGTTGTTCACCAGGACGTCCACCCGGCCGATCGCGGCCGCGAAGGCGTCCACCGCGGCCCGGTCGGTGACGTCCAGGGTGACCGCGCGGGTCGAACCGCCCCGGTCGGCGATCTCCTTGGCCAGTTCCTCGATGCGGTCGGTGCGGCGGGCGGTCAGCACCACGTCGAAGCCCTCGGCGGCCAGCCGGCGGGCGGTCGCCGCGCCGATTCCGCTGCTGGCACCGGTGACCACGGCCACCTTCTGCTCGGTCATTGCCACTCCCTGGGGGCTCGTCGGTCGTTCACCCGATCATCTCAACCGCGCCGCCGCCCCGGCGGGCCGGTCGCGTCCTACATTGCGAGGACCCCGATATTGCGAGGACCCCGTTCCCCAGCTCCGGAGGACCCCATGGCAGCCGAGCCGCGCCGAGCCGAGTCGGGCTTCGAGATCGAGCCGCTCTACGGCCCCGAGTCCCTGGCCGGCTGGGACGCCGGCGCCCGGCTGGGCCGGCCGGGGGCGTACCCCTACACCCGGGGCGTCCACCCGACGATGTACACCGGCCGCCCCTGGACGATGCGCCAGTACGCGGGCTTCGGCACCGCCGCCGAGTCCAACGCCCGCTACCGGCAGCTGATCGCGGGCGGCGGCACCGGCCTCTCGGTCGCCTTCGACCTGCCCACCCAGATGGGCTACGACTCGGACGCGCCGCTCGCCGCCGGGGAGGTCGGCAAGGTGGGCGTCGCCGTGGACAGCGTCGAGGACATGGCCGTGCTGTTCGACGGCATCCCGCTCGGCGAGGTGTCCACCTCGATGACCATCAACGCGCCCGCCGCCCTGCTCCTGCTCCTCTACCAGCTGGTCGCCGAGGCCCAGGGGGTGGCGCCGGGTGCGCTCACCGGCACGGTCCAGAACGACGTGCTGAAGGAGTACATCGCCCGCGGCACCTACATCTTCCCGCCGCAGCCCTCGCTGCGGCTGGCCGCCGACGTGTTCCGGTACTGCCGGGCCGAGATCCCGCGCTGGAACACCATCTCCATCTCCGGCTACCACATGGCCGAGGCCGGGGCCGACCCCGCACAGGAGATCGCCTTCACGCTGGCCAACGGCATCGCCTACGTCCGCACCGCGCTCGCTGCCGGGATGGCCGTGGACGACTTCGCCCCCCGGCTCTCGTTCTTCTTCGTGGCCCGCACGACCCTGTTGGAGGAAGTGGCCAAGTTCCGCGCCGCGCGCAGGATCTGGGCCAAAATCATGCGGGACGGATTCGGCGCCCGGGACCCGCGCTCGCAGATGCTGCGCTTCCACACCCAGACCGCGGGAGTGCAGCTCACCGCCCAGCAGCCCGAGGTCAACCTGGCCCGGGTCACCGTACAGGCGCTCGCCGCGGTGCTCGGCGGCACCCAGTCGCTGCACACCAACAGTTTCGACGAGGCGATCGCGCTGCCCACCGAGAAGGCCGCCCGGCTCGCCCTGCGCACCCAGCAGGTGCTCGCGTACGAGACCGACGTGACCGCCACCGTCGACCCGTTCGCCGGCTCCTACGCCGTCGAGTCGCTCACCGACGAGGTGGAGGCCGCCGCGCAGGTGCTGATGGACCGGATCGAGGAGCAGGGCGGCGCGGTGGCGGCGATCGAACGCGGCTACCAGAAGGGCGAGATCGAGCGCACCGCCTACCGGCTCCAGCAGGAGACCGACTCCGGCGCGCGGACGGTGGTCGGCGTCAACCGCTTCCGGTCGGACACGGAGGAGCCGTACCGGCCGCTGCGGGTGGACCCGGCGATCGAACAGCGGCAGGCGCGGCGGCTGGCCCGGCTGCGGGCCGAGCGCTCCGCCGGCGCCGTCACCCGGTCGCTGGACGCGCTGCGCCGCACCGCCGAGGGGGCGGGGAACGTGCTGTATCCGATGAAGGAGGCGCTGGCCGCCCGGGCCACCGTCGGCGAGGTCTGCGACGCGCTGCGCGGGGTCTGGGGGACGTACGCCCCGGTGGAGCGCTTCTGACGTTCCGCTGAACGGCCGTCAACGGGCCGGTGCGGTGGAGGGCGTGGCGTCCGTGACCACCGGCCGGGGCGATCGTTGCACAGGTCACGCGACCCGGGGAAGGCGGCTGAAACGAGATGTCATACCCACCTGTCCGGCCGGTATGCACCCATCCGGGGACTAGTTTTCCGGAAGTCGGGCCAAATCCCCCCAACAGGCCTACGATTGGCGAGATGAACCGTCCTGAGCCCGCTCAGTCGGGCGCCACTCTCGCCCTCGCACGCCCCGCCGCCGAACTGCGCGACCGGGTCCGGGCGCTGGAGCCCGAGCTGATCGCCTTCCGCCGTGATCTGCACCGGCATCCGGAGCTGGGCCGCCAGGAGTTCCGAACCACCGGGCTGCTGCGCGACCGGCTGGTGGCCGCCGGCCTCGAACCCCGGGTGCTGCCGGGCGGCACCGGCATGCTCGTCGACATCGTCCCGCCCGGCACCGCCCCGGGTGCGGAGTTCCTGGCCTTCCGCGCCGACATCGACGCGCTGCCGATCGACGACGCCAAGACCGACGTGCCGTACCGCTCCTCCGTCCCCGGCCGGGCCCACGCCTGTGGCCACGACGTGCACACCTCGGTGGTGCTCGGCACCGGCCTGGTGCTGGCCGACGCCGTCCGCACCGGCGAGCTGCGCCGCCCCGTCCGGCTGGTGTTCCAGCCCGCCGAGGAGGTCATGCCGGGCGGCGCGCTGGACGTGATCAAGGCCGGCGGGATGGCGGGCGTCGGGCGGATCTTCGCGGTGCACTGCGACCCGAAGGTGGAGGTCGGCCGGATCGCCCTGCGGGTCGGGGCGATCACCTCGGCCTGCGACCGCCTGGTGCTCCACCTGGACGGCCCCGGCGGGCACACCGCCCGTCCGCACCTGACGACGGACCTGGTCACCGCGGTCGCCCGGATGGCCGCCGACCTCCCGGGTGCGCTGGCCCGCCGGATGGACCCGCGCTGGGGCGTCAGCCTGGCCTGGGGGCGGATCGCCTCCGGCTCCGCGGCCAACGTCATCCCGCAGCACGCCGAGTTGGAGGGCACCGTCCGCTGCCTGGAGCTGAACGGCTGGCGCGAGGCGCCGGACCTGCTGCACGAGCTGATCGCCAAGGTGGCCGAGACCTACCGGGCCAAGTGGACGCTGGACTACCACCGCGGGGTGCCGCCGGTGGTCAACGAGGCGGTCTCGGTCGCCCGGCTGGAAGAGGCGATGAACGCCCGCTTCGGCCGGGACGGGGCGCAGGTGGTGGAGGGCACCGAACAGAGCCTGGGCGGCGAGGACTTCTCCTGGTACCTGGAACACGCACCGGGCGCCCTGGCCCGGCTCGGCGTCCGCGCGCCCGGCGACGCCACCGTCCGGGACCTGCACCAGGGCCGGTTCGACGTGGACGAGCGCGCGATCGGCATCGGCGTGGAGCTGTTCTCGGCGCTGGCCCTGGAGGCGGACGGCAGCTGATGGCGGGTCGCAACTGACGGCGCGCCGAGACGTGACGCAATCGTCGGGATGAGTGGGATCCGGGGTTCCGGAACGGCTTCGTAAACTGGGCCGGACCGACCTCGGATCACCGTCCGCGCAGGGGATAGAGCTCTGGGAAGAACATCAGACCACGGTTTGATAACAACCCGAGTGCTCCGGCACCCCGTAACACAACCGTGTTCTACGCGCGTTACGGTGGCGTCCGACCACGCTAAACGGTTGCGTGTAGAAGGAGATATCCCCTTGCGCCGTTCAATGAAGCTCGCCGCGGTTGTGCTCTCGGGTTCCCTGGGCATGGCCTCGCTCGCCGCTTGCGGCGCAAAGAGCACCGACTCCTCCTCCGCCGGCTCGGGCGACGGCTCGCTCAAGGTCGGCATGGCCTACGACATCGGCGGCCGCGGTGACCAGTCGTTCAACGACTCCGCCGCCCGCGGTCTGGACAAGGCCAAGTCCGAGCTGGGCGTCTCCGTGACCGAGGCCGAGGCCAAGCCGGGCGAGGCCGAGGCCGACAAGGAGACCCGCCTCAAGAACCTGATCGACGCGGGTTACAAGACGATCGTCGCGGTCGGCTTCGTCTACCAGCCGGCGATCAACAAGGTCGCCAAGGACAACCCGAACGTCAAGTTCGCGATCATCGACTCCAACGACAAGGAGCAGCCGTCCAACGTCACCTCGCTGCTCTTCGCCGAGCAGGAGGGCTCCTACCTGGCCGGTGTCGCCGCCGCGAACAAGTCGAAGGCCAAGCACGTCGGCTTCATCGGCGGTGTGCAGTCCGAGCTGATCAAGAAGTTCGAGGCCGGTTACAAGGCGGGTGTGAAGTCCGTCGACCCGAACATCACGGTCGAGACCACCTACCTGACCACCCCGCCGGACTTCACCGGCTTCACCTCGCCCGACAAGGGCAAGGAGGCCGCGCAGGGCCAGCTCGACAAGGGCGCGGACGTCGTCTACACCGCCGCCGGTTCCTCCGGCAACGGCGCCATCGAGGCCGTCGCCAACAAGCAGGGCGCCCTGGCCATCGGTGTCGACTCCGACCAGGCCAACCAGCCGGCCCTGGCGAAGTACAAGGGCGCCATCATGACCTCGATGGTCAAGAACGTCGACACCGCGGTGTTCTCGTACATCCAGTCGGTCAAGCAGGGCCAGAACCCGACCGGCGTCAAGCTGTTCGACCTGAAGGCCGAGGGCGTCTCGCTCGCCACCACCGGCGGCAAGATCGACGACATCCAGGACAAGCTGAAGGCCGCCAGCGACGCGATCAAGTCCGGCGCCACCACGATCCCGACCGCGCCGGTCCAGTAAGGACCGCGCGTCCGGGACGCCGCAGCGCCTGCCGCCTGCTCGGCAGCGCGGTGTGACGACACAGTTCACGGGAGGGGCCCGGCAGGGTGCGCTCAACGCGTACCCCCGGGCCCCGTTCCGTCCCCACGTTCCCCCTTGGCCCTCCGAGCGCAACGACGCGCCTCCAGACCACCAGGAGATCGCCATCACCGCATCCGACCCCGTCCCCCCGCGCAAGGACGGCACCCCCAGCGCGGGGACGGCGACACCGGCCGTCGAACTGCGCGGCATCACCAAGCGCTTCCCGGGTGTCGTGGCCAACCACGACATCAACCTCACCGTCCGCACCGGCACCGTGCACGCCCTGATGGGTGAGAACGGCGCCGGCAAGTCGACGCTGATGAAGATCCTCTACGGCATGCAGAAGCCGGACGAGGGCACCATCGCGATCAACGGCGAGCTGTGCGAGTTCAACACTCCCGGCGACGCCATCTCCCGCGGCGTCGGCATGGTGCACCAGCACTTCATGCTCGCCGACAACCTCACGGTGTGGGAGAACGTCGTCCTCGGCGGCGAGAAGATCCACGGCATCGGCGCCAAGGCGAAGGCGAAGATCAAGGAGATCTCCGACCAGTACGGCCTGGGCGTGCGCCCGGACGCCCTGGTCGAGGACCTCGGCGTCGCCGACCGCCAGCGCGTCGAGATCCTCAAGGTGCTGTACCGCGGCGCCAAGATCCTGATCCTCGACGAGCCCACGGCCGTGCTCGTCCCGCAGGAGGTCGACGCGCTGTTCGACAACCTGCGGGATCTCAAGTCCGAGGGCGTCACCGTCATCTTCATCTCGCACAAGCTGCACGAGGTGCTCGCGGTGGCCGACGCGATCAGCGTCATCCGGCGCGGCACCACGGTCGGCGACGCCGACCCGAAGTCCGTCACGGCCCGTCAGCTGGCCGAGCTGATGGTCGGCGCCGAGCTGCCCTCCCCGGAGAGCCGCGAGTCGACCGTCACCGACACGGTGATGCTCGACGTCGACGCTCTGCGGATCGCCAAGACCGACGCCGAGGGCATCGAGCGCGTCGTCCTGGACGACATCTCGCTGCGCATCCACAAGGGCGAGATCCTCGGCATCGCCGGTGTCGAGGGCAACGGCCAGGCCGAGCTGGTCGAGGCCATCATGGGCATGCTCTCGCTGAACGCCGGCACCGTCACCCTGGACGGCAAGGACCTCTCCGGCGCCCAGACCCGGGCCCGCCGCGAGGCCGGCATCGGGTACATCCCCGAGGACCGCCACCGGCACGGCCTGCTGCTGGAGGCCCCGCTCTGGGAGAACCGCATCCTCGGTCACGTCACCGAGGCGCCCAACTCCAAGGGCGTGCTGCTCGACCCGTCCGCCGCCCGCGAGGACACCTGGCGGATCGTCGAGGCGTACGACGTCCGCACCCCCGGCATCGAGGTCACCGCGGCCTCGCTCTCCGGCGGCAACCAGCAGAAGCTGATCATCGGCCGCGAGATGAGCCACCAGCCCAAGCTGCTGATCGCCGCCCACCCCACCCGCGGCGTGGACGTCGGCGCGCAGGCGCAGATCTGGGAGCACATCCGCTCCGCCCAGCGCGAGGGCCTGGCCGTCCTGCTGATCTCCGCCGACCTGGACGAGCTGATCGGCCTCTCCGACACCATCCGGGTCATCTACCGCGGCCGCCTGGTCGCCGACGCCGACCCGGCCACCGTGACCGCCGAGGACCTGGGCACCGCGATGACCGGTGCCGCCAGCGGCCACATCGAGTCCGAGCCGGAGGCCGTCGCCGAGGCGCAGGCCGTCGCGGCCGAGGGCACCGAGGCCGAGGCCGGGCACCAGCCCACCGACACCGCCGACGACCCGCAGGCGGGGGAGTAACCCATGACCAGTCCCAACCCCGCCGCGGCGAAGCCCGGCCTGGCGCAGCGGTTCAGCGGCGAGCGGATCACGCTCGCGCTGGCCGCGCCGGTGCTCGCGATCGTGCTGTCCGTCGCGATCTGCTCCGTCCTGCTGGCCACCTCGGGCAAGAACCCGTTCGACGCGTGGAACGTGATGATCACGTACGCCACCAAGTCGGACGGCCAGGTGAACATCCTCAACCGGACCACCACCTACTACCTGGCCGCCGCGGCCGCCGCGTTCGGGTTCCGGATGAACCTGTTCAACATCGGCGTCGAGGGCCAGTACAAGGTCGCGGCGCTGTTCGCGGCCTTCGTCGGCGGCCAGCTCGACCTGCCGGCGTTCATCCAGATCCCGCTGCTGCTCATCACCGCGATGCTGGTCGGCGGTCTGTACGCGAGCATCGCCGGTCTGCTGAAGGTCTACCGCGGCGTCAGCGAGGTCATCTCGACCATCATGCTGAACTCGATCGCGACCGCGATCGTCGGTGTGCTGCTCGTCCCGGGGATCTTCGCGCCGAAGGTCAGCGGCACCAGCAACTCGATCCAGACCAACCCGGTCTCGCAGTCCAGCCACTTCTTCTCGATCGAGACGGACGGCGGGAAGCTCTGGGGCTTCCTGATCGTCGCGGTCGTGGTCGGCGTGGTCTTCCAGTTCGTGCTGACCCGCACCCGCTTCGGCTTCGACCTGCGCGCCACCGGCCGCTCGGAGAGCGCCGCGACGGCCTCCGGCGTGAACGTCAAGAAGATGGTCGTCATCTCGATGGTCGTCTCCGGTGCGATCGCCGGTCTGATCGGCCTGCCCGAACTGCTGCAGAACTCGTACTACTTCGGCCAGACCTTCCAGCCCGGTCTGGGCTTCCTGGGCATCTCGATCGCCCTGCTCGGCCGGAACAGCCCGATCGGCATGGCCTTCGCGGCGCTGCTGTTCGCCTTCCTGGACGCCGCCGGCTCGGTGCTGCCGCTGCCCCTGAACGGCGAGTTCCCCTTCGAGATCGTCGACGTCATGAAGGGCACCATCGTCATCTGCGTCGTCGTCGCGTACGAGCTGGTGCGCCGCTACGGCCTGAAGCGCCAGCAGCAGAAGGTCGGCGCCGAGCTCGCCGCCCAGACCGCCGCGGCCGCTGAGAAGAAGGAGGTGTCCTCGTGAACGAGCGAAGCGAGCGAACCATCAAGTACGTGTCGTGCGAAGCACGCACCGAGCGCAGCGAGGTGTGGGCATGAGCACGGCCACCGCTGCCCGTCCGAAGGCGTCGGGCGCGCCCGCGAAGAAGTACAAGCTGTCCTGGCCGGTGGTGCTGCTGCTGATCGCGGGCGCCCTGGTGCTGTTCTCCGCCGTGGGCATGGCCACCGGCAACCACTCGCTGACCTCCTCCGGGCAGGTCACCGCCGCGCTCGGCGCCGCCGTGCCGATCGGCATGGCCGGTCTGGGCGGTCTCTGGTCCGAGCGGGCCGGTGTGGTCAACATCGGCCTCGAAGGCATGATGGTCGCCGGCACCTTCTGCGGTGCGTGGGCCGGTTACCTGGTCAACCCGTGGGTCGGCCTGCTGGCCGGCATGCTGGGCGGCGCGCTCGGCGGTCTGCTGCACGCGGTCGTCACCGTCACCTTCGGCGTCGACCACATCGTCTCCGGCGTCGGCATCAACCTGCTGATCCCCGGCATCTGCGCGTACGTCAACCGGATCTACTACAAGGACTACGTCGCGTTCGGTGCCGGCCAGAACCAGTCCCCGCCGGCGGACCCGCTGCCCTACATCACCGTCCCCGGGCTGTCCTCCGGGCTGAAGAGCATCGAGGGCCACCACTGGTTCTTCGTCTCGGACGTCGCGGGCGTGCTCGGCGGCCTGGTCACCAACATCTCGGTGGTCGTGCTGCTGGCCGGTGCGCTGATCGTGGTCAGCTACTTCGCGCTCTGGCGCACGGTGTTCGGCCTGCGGCTGCGCTCCTGCGGTGAGAACCCCACCGCTGCCGAGTCGTTGGGCGTCAACGTCTACAAGTACAAGTACCTCGCGGTCGTCGCCTCCGGTGCCTTCGCCGGCCTCGGCGGTGCGTACCTCTCGCTGGTCGCGGCGCACTTCTACAAGGACGGCCAGACGGCGGGCCGCGGCTTCATCGGCCTCGCCGCGATGATCTTCGGCAACTGGATGCCCGGCGGCCTCGCCATGGGCGCGGGCCTGTTCGGCTTCACCGACAGCCTCCAGCTGCGCGACCCGGAGTCGGTGCACGTGCTGATCCTGATCGTCGGCATCGCGCTGATCCTGCTCGCGCTCTGGCACCTGTACCGCCGCAAGTACCTCTCGACGGTGCTCACCGTCGCGGCGGCCGCGGGCCTGCTCTGCTGGTACGCGTTCACCGACGAGGTGCAGCGCCCGCTGATCGTCGCCACGCCGTACCTGATCACCCTGGTGGTGCTCTCGCTGGCCTCGCAACGACTGCGGATGCCGAAGGCGGACGGCCAGATCTACCGCAAGGGCCAGGGCAAGTGACCGCGCCCGTTCCTCCGGCGCCGTCCGCGATCGACTGGGAGCTGCTGCGCACGGCGGCGCGCGAGGCCATGGGCCACGCGTACGCGCCGTACAGCAGGTTCCCGGTCGGCGCGGCCGCGCTGGTGGACGACGGCCGGGTGGTCACCGGCTGCAACGTCGAGAACGCCTCGTACGGGCTGGGGCTGTGCGCCGAGTGCGGGCTGGTGTCCGCGCTGCACGCCTCCGGCGGCGGCCGGCTGGTCGCCTTCACCTGCGTGGACGGCGCCGGCGAACTGCTGATGCCGTGCGGGCGCTGCCGCCAGCTGCTGTACGAGCACGGCGGGCCGGGGCTGCTGATCGAACTGGCCTCGGGCGTGAAGCCGATGAGCGAGGTCCTGCCCGACGCGTTCGGGCCGGAGCGGCTCTAGCCTCTCTGTTTGTTACGCGCGTAGAGTGTCGCGAGTGGGCCGGAACCCGGTCATCTCGCGACACTCTTCGCTTTTGAAACCCCTCTTGGAGCACGCATGGACGCCATCTCCGTCATCAGGACCAAGCGCGATCGCGGAGAGCTGAGCGACGCTCAGATCGACTGGGTCATCGACGCCTACACCCGCGGTGAGGTCGCCGACGAGCAGATGTCCGCGCTGGCGATGGCGATCCTGCTGAACGGGATGCGGCCGCGCGAGATCAGCCGCTGGACCGACGCCATGATCCGCTCCGGCGTCCGGATGGACTTCTCCTCGCTGCCGCTGCCCACCAGCGACAAGCACTCCACCGGCGGCGTCGGCGACAAGATCACCCTGCCGCTCGCCCCGCTGGTCGCCGCCTGCGGCGCCGCCGTCCCGCAGCTGTCCGGCCGCGGCCTCGGCCACACCGGCGGCACCCTGGACAAGCTGGAGTCCATCCCCGGCTGGCGCGCCCTGCTCTCCAACGAGGAGATGATGGACGTGCTGCGCGGCGCCGGCGCGGTGATCTGCGCGGCGGGCGACGGCCTCGCGCCGGCCGACAAGAAGCTGTACGCGCTGCGCGACGTCACCGGCACCGTCGAGGCCATCCCGCTGATCGCCTCCTCGATCATGTCGAAGAAGATCGCCGAGGGCACCGGCGCGCTGGTCCTGGACGTCAAGGTCGGCTCCGGGGCGTTCATGAAGAACCTGGACGACGCCCGCGAACTCGCCCGCACCATGGTCGGCCTGGGCACCACCGCCGGGGTCAACACCGTCGCCCTGCTCACCGACATGTCCACCCCGCTCGGCCTCACCGCGGGCAACGCGCTGGAGGTCCGGGAGTCCCTGGAGGTGCTCGCCGGCGGCGGCCCGGCCGACGTCGTGGAGCTGACCCTCGCGCTCGCCCGCGAGATGCTCGCCGCGGCCGGCGTGCAGGGCAAGGACCCGGCGGACGCGCTGCGCGACGGCTCCGCGATGGACCACTGGCGCCGCATGATCGCCGCCCAGGGCGGCGACGTCGACGCCCCGCTCCCGGTCGCCCGCGAGCAGCACGTCATCCCGGCGCCCGCCTCCGGCGTGCTCACCGCGCTGGACGCCTACGCGATCGGCGTCTGCGCCTGGCGCCTGGGCGCCGGCCGCGCCCGCAAGGAGGACCCGGTGCAGGCCGGTGCCGGCGTCGAGATGCACGCCAAGCCCGGCGACACCGTGGTGGCCGGCCAGCCCCTGCTGACCCTGCACACCGACACCCCGGAGCGCTTCGACTACGCCGTCGAGGCCCTGGCGGGCGGCATCGAGGTCGCCCCGGCGGGCACGGCCTTCACCCCGAACCCGATCGTCCTCGACCGCATCGCCTGAGGGACCTGAGGTCTGCTCACGCGCGCCGAATCAGGCGTACGTGAGCAGACCGCTGGTGTCGAGGGTCCAGGGGCCGACGGTGACCTCGTCGCCGAAGACGAACTTCTCCCGGGCCCCGTAGCCGGGTTCCGAGTGCACGATGCCCGTGCCCGTACGGGGATCGACGAGCAGGTAGAACGGGATGCCCATGGCCGAGTAGTCGCGCACCTTGTCGTGGTAGTCGTTCTCGGGGTTGGACTTGGAGACGATCTCCACGACGAGCAGCACCTCGTGCGGGAGGACCGCCCGCTGTTCGCCCTCCAGGGTCGCCTCGGGGAACACCATCAGGTCGGGGTTGCGCAGTCGGCCGAGCCCCGCGTCCTGGAGATCCGCGCCATGGTAGGCGATGTGACCGGGGTGAGTGGTCGGCAACTGGGCGTTGAGCTGTCGGGAAAGGCGCAGCACGGCGAGTTCGTGGCGCTTCACGGGCGACATCATGATGACGATCTGGCCGTCGGCGATCTCGATCTTCCCTATCCCCGGCACCTTCGGCAGCTGATCCGCGATCTCGAGCAGCCGGGCGTACGCAGCAGGATCGATGCTCATGTTCCGGAGTGTATCCGCGGCGGCTGTCAAGCGTCCGCGACCGATCGCCGGACGACGTGGGCCCGGCGGGTGGCGTAGAGGGTGACGCCGGCGGCGAGGGCCATGGCGGTGAGGCCGACGGTGGCGGCGCCGGGCCAGCCGGTGGCGTGGTAGGCGTCGGCGCCGAGGGTGCCGCCGAGGCTGTTGCCGAGGTAGTAGGCGATCAGGTAGAGGGCGGAGGCCTGGGCGCGGCCCTCGGTGGCGGTGCGGCCGACCGAGGAGGAGGCGGTGGCGTGGCCGGCGAAGAAGCCGGCGGTGATCAGGACCAGGCCGAGCAGGGCGCAGACCAGGGACTCGGCGAGGGAGAGCAGCAGGCCGGCCGTGGTCACGCCGATGGAGACGTAGAGGGCGCCGCGCCGGCCGAGGCGGCCGGAGAGCCGGCCGGCCGCGGCGGAGGTGCCGGTGCCGACCAGGTAGACCACGAAGATCGAGGCGGCGATCGACTCCGGCAGGTGGAACGGCGCGGCGATCAGCCGGTAGCCGACGGTGTTGTAGACCGCGCCGAACACCGCCATGAACAGCATCCCGAGCGCGTACAGCCGTACCAGCAGCGGGTTGCGCAGGTGCCGTCCGACGGTCCGGGCGAGTGCGCGGGCGTCGACCCGGGCCGGGGTGAAGTGCCGGGCGGCGGGGATCAGCAGCCGGAAGGCGAGCGTGGCGAGCAGGGCGAGGACGGCGGAGGCGGCGAGCCCCCAGCGCCAGCCGAGCCCGGCGGCGGTCCAGCCGGAGAGCAGCCGCCCGCCCATTCCGCCGATGCTGTTGCCGGCCACGTACAGGCCCATCGCGGAGGGCAGCGCGCTGGGGTGGACCTCCTCGGCGAGGTAGGCCATGGCGGTGGCCGGGAGTCCGGCGAGGGCGACGCCCTGGAGGACCCGCAGGGCGACGAGGGCGGTGAGGCCCGGTGCGAAGGGCAGCGCGAGGGCGAGTGCGGAGGCGGCGAGGGTGGAGGCCGTCATCACCGCGGTGCGGCCGTACCTGTCGGAGAGCGCGCTGGCCGGGAGCAGTCCGAGGGCGAGGCCGAGGGTGGCGGCGGAGGCCGTCCAGCTGGCCTGGCCGGGGGTGAGATCGAGGTCGGCCGAGAGGATCGGCAGCAGGCCCTGGGTGGAGTAGAGCAGGACGAAGGTCGCGACCCCGGCGGCGAACAGGGCGAGGTTGGCGCGGCGGAAGGCGCGCTGGCCGGGGCGGTGGCGGTCGTCCGCGGTGGCGGCGGAAGAGGGGGCGGTGGCGGGGGCATCCGGGGAGGTCACGGATGCCCTGGTATCGGCGGGCTGCATGACGTCGACCGTAGGCCCGCCGCTGTTGATGCGTCCAATGCATGAAGCGTGGATGATCGATGCACTGGCGTATGAGTCGAGGTGGTGGTGCGATGTCCGGTCCGGAACAGGCGGACGGTGGCGAGCAGCGGTACCGGGCGGCCGAGTTGGGGCCGGAGGAGCCGGCCGTGCTGCTGGCGCCCCGGCTGGCCCAGTTCGCGGCGGTGGCCCGGCTGGAGCACGTGACCCAGGCGGCCGCGCTGCTCGGGGTGCCGCAGCCGACGCTGTCGCGCGCGGTGGCCCGGCTGGAGGAGGAGCTGGGGGTGGACCTGCTGGCCCGTCAGGGCCGGACCGTCCGGCTGACCAGGGCGGGCCGGCTGCTGCTGGCCTCGGTGGAGCGGGCGCTGGCCGAGGTCGAGCGCGGCGCGGCGGCGGCCCGGGCGGAGGCGGACCCGGCGGTGGGGCTGGTGGCCTTCGGCTTCCTGCACACGATGGGGCCGGACGCGGTGCCGGCGCTGCTGCGCGGCTTCCGCGCGGCGCACCCGCGGGTGCGGTTCCAGCTGGTGCAGGACTACGGTGCGGCGATGCTGGAGCGGCTGCGGGCCGGGGAGCTGGACCTCTGCCTGGTCGCGCCGCTGCCGGACGACCCGGCGTTCGCCGCCCGCCCGCTGGACGAGCAGCGGCTGCACCTGGTCGTCCCGGCGGACCACCGGCTGGCCGGGCGGCGGCGGATCCGGCTGGCCGAGGTGGCGGAGGAACCGTTTGTCGGGCTGGAGCGGGGGTACGGGCTGCGCGTGATCACGGACGGCTTCTGTGCGCAGGCCGGGTTCGTCCCCCGGCTGGCGTTCGAGGGGGAGGAGGCGGAGACGCTGCGCGGGCTGGTGGCGGCGGGGCTCGGGGTGGCGCTGCTGCCGCCGGCGCTGGTGCCGCGGCCGGGGGTGGTGGAGCTGGAGGTGACGTCGCCGCGCACCCGGCGGGCGATCGGGCTGGCGTGGGCGGCCGGGCGGCCGCTGACCCCGCCGGCGGAGGCGTTCCGGGACTTCGTGCTCTCCCGGCGCGGGCGGTTGTTGCAGCACGACTGACGGCGCCGCTCCGGCCGACTGACGCTTTGGTGGATCGTATGGACCGAGCGGTCGAATTCCGGGTGGAGTTTGGACCATCCGGCGGTGTTCGCAGTGGTCGGTCTACGCGCGTAGGGGCTATATTTCCGCAATGGAACAGCAGATCCCCGTCACCACCGCGGGCACCGGCCCGCGCATCCCCACCCCCGACCAGATCCGCCGCGCGCCGAAGGTCCTCCTGCACGACCACCTGGACGGCGGGCTGCGCCCGGAGACCGTGGTCGAGCTGGCCGCCGCCTGCGGCTACCAGGGCCTGCCCACCACCGACCCCAAGGAGCTCGGCGAGTGGTTCCGTGAGGCCGCCGACTCCGGCTCGCTGGTCCGCTACCTGGAGACCTTCGCGCACACCTGCGCCGTGATGCAGACCCGTGAGGCGCTGATCAAGGTCGCCGCGGACTGCGCCGAGGACCTGGCCGCCGACGGCGTCGTGTACGCCGAGGTCCGCTACGCCCCCGAGCAGCACCTGGAGGCCGGGCTGAGCCTGGACGAGGTCGTCGAAGCCGTCCAGGAGGGCTTCCGCCTCGGCGAGGCCAACGCCCGCAGGGCCGGCCACCGGATCCGCGTCGGCACCCTGCTGACCGCGATGCGGCACGCCGCCCGCTCCACCGAGATCGCCGAACTGGCCAACCGCTACCGGGACCGGGGCGTGGTCGGCTTCGACATCGCCGGTGCCGAGGCCGGCTACCCGCCCACCCGCCACCAGGCCGCCTTCGACTACCTCAAGGGCGAGAACAACCACTTCACCATCCACGCGGGCGAGGCCTTCGGCCTGCCGTCGATCTGGGAGGCCCTGCAGTGCTGCGGCGCCGACCGGCTCGGCCACGGCGTGCGGATCGTCGACGACATCACGGTGGGCGAGGACGGCGCGGTCGAGCTCGGCCGGCTGGCCGCCTACGTGCGCGACAAGCGCATCCCGCTGGAGATGTGCCCGACCTCCAACATCCAGACCGGCGCCGCCTCCTCGTACGCCGAGCACCCGATCGGGCTGCTCAGCCGGCTGAAGTTCCGGGTCACCGTGAACACCGACAACCGGCTGATGAGCGGCACCAGCATGAGCCGGGAGTTCGGCCACGTGGTGGAGGCCTTCGGCTACACCCTGGGCGACCTGGAGTGGTTCACGGTGAACGCGATGAAGTCCGCGTTCCTGCCCTTCGACGAGCGGCTGGCGATGATCAACGACGTGATCAAGCCGGGCTACGCCGAGCTGAAGGCGGAGTGGCTGTTCAGCGTGGGCGCCGGCTCCAACTGAGCCGCCGGGGCGGTGCGGCCGGGCCTTGCGGTCGGATGAACGCCACGTTCCTGCAATGGAGTTGTCGTTCATCCGACTACTCACTCGGGTGAGTGAACGCTCTTTGGCTCCCGCGCGGTCGGCTCACTACGGTGTGCCCGTCATTGCCGACACGTCGCGGCGGCGGTCGCCCGTCCGCCGCTCCCGTGCGTGAAGTCGGCCACCGACGAGGACCCGAAGAGGACCAACCATGAAGCAGGCTCTCAAGGCCGCAGGCACCGCGGCGCTCGGCATCGCCATCGCGGCGGTCGGCGCCGGTACCGCCTCCGCGGCCGACGGCCAGGCGGCCGGCGGCCTCGGGCTGCCCACCGGCGCGTTGACGAACCCCGCGGTGACCGGCGCGGTCACCGACACCGCCGCCAAGCTGCCCGCCGCCGACAAGGTCACCAGCACGCTGGGCACCCTCGCCCCGACCGTCGGCAAGGCCGTCCCCACCGGCGACACCCCGCTGGCCGGCGTCACCCAGCAGCGCGCCGCCGTCCCGACCATCCCGGGCCTGGACAAGACCCCGATCGGCGGGCTGACCGGCATTCTCCCGGGCCTCCCCGGCCTGACCGGCTGAGCCGGAGCCGACGGCACGGCGACGGGCCGCCCACCCCGGGATCTCCGGGGCGGGCGGCCCGTCGCCGTCTTGCCGGGCCGCCCGGCTCACGGCTCCTGGGGGAGCAGCAGCCAGAGGGCCAGGTAGAGCAGGAACTGGGGGCCGGGCAGCAGGCAGGAGAGCAGGAAGATCAGCCGGACGGTCCACGAGGTCAGGCCGAAGCGTCGGGCGATCCCGGCGCAGACGCCGGCGATGACGCGGTCGTTGCGGGGGCGGGCGAGGCGCGCACTCATGATCAGCTCCGTGTGGTGGCGGCCCGGTCCGGCCGGTCCGGCGGGCTGCTTCCATACTCCGCCGTCGGCGGCTCCGGGTCCTCCGTCCGGCAGGTGATTCTCCGCCCCGAAGGGTCACCGGGTAGTCGTAGCCGGACCTCGGGGTCGTCCTCGGGGTGACCCTGAGGACCAAGGGCCGTCCCGGCCGGGTCGAAGGCGACGGCCTCCCGTCGCGGCCGGGCGGAACGGGCTCGGTATGATGCCGCAGTCGCTGTTGGTCGGGGGGCGGACATCGGCACGCTTTCGCCATGAAATGGCCTCTCACGCAAGCGATTTCACGTTCTGTTGGGTTCTGTCCGAATTCTCTCGTGAGGTTGAATTGCTCTTTCGGCATCGCAGGTTCCTGGCCGCGGCCGCCGCCGTCACGCTGGCCTCCGGCCTGGCCGTCTTCGAGGCCCCGGCCGTTTTCGCCGCCTCGGGGGCCGCCGCGGCCGCGCAGGGCGTCCAGGCCCAGCCCTCGCCGGTCACGGTCACCTTCGGCGGCCTTCCCGGCTCCGTCAAGGCGGGTGGCGCGCCGGTGGAGTTCACCGCGACGCTCAAGAACACCGCCGACCATCAGATGGACGTGCCGTCGTCCGTCTTCGTCATCGGGGACACCGGAACCGGCACCAGGCAGAGCCAGTTCACGCTGGAGTACCAGTCGCCCGGCGGCACGCAGTGGCAGGACGCCAAGGTGAACGCCGCGAGCGTCGGCGCCGTCTGGGAGATCGACCGGCCGGCCACGCTGCACCTGGCGGCGGGCGCCGAGGCGGTCTACCGGCTGCGGCTCACCGTCGCCCCCGACGCCCCGGCCGGTCGGGTGACACCGGGCTTCAACGCCAACGTCGCGGACCCCACCCTGCCGCCGGAGCAGCGGATCTCCTTCGCCACGAGCGGCTTCCCGGACCTGGTCATCACCCCGGCGGTCACGCCGACCACCCCGGCGCCCACGCCCGCGGCCACGGCCGACGTCAGGCTCGACGGTGTGCCCACCAGTTTCACGGCGGGCGGCGAGGCGAAGCCGTTCAGACTGGTCTTCACCAACAATAGCGGCAAGGACCTCCGGATCACGCCCGCGATCGTGTTCCAGGGGGCGGCCGAACTTCCCTTCGAGACGGTCAGGTTCGAGTACCAGGGGCCGGACGGGGCCTGGCTGCCGGGCGGTCCCGGGTTCAGCTCGGCACACCCGACCTGGCTCTACATGGACCTGCGGCCGGGTAACAAGGACTCCGACGTGATCGCCCTGCCGAAGGGCGAGACCCGTGCGATCAACGCCCGGCTGGCCTTCACCAAGGACGCGTCGGCCCGCACCGAGTCCCTGGTGGCCCTCGCGGGCAGCCTGCCCGGCGCGGGCGAGAGCGGGACCGAGGTCTCCAGCCCGAAGGCCGACTTCACGATCGTGGCCGCGGAGGGTTCCACCGAAACCCCGGCCCCCGCTTCCTCGCCCACTCCGGCGCCGACCGTGCCCCAGCCCTCCAACGCCCCGGTCGTCCCGGTCGTGCAGGCCACCGGCGCGTCGCCGAGCCCGGTGGCGGTCGGCTCGCAGACGGTCGTCGCCGCGGCCCCGGCCGGGGACACCCGGCTTGCCTCCACCGGTGGCGGCTCCGCCGCGGAACCGATGGCGATCACCGGTGCGGTCGCGATCGCCCTCGGCATCGGCATGGTGGTGGTGGCTTGGCGCCGCGACCGTGTGCGGGGCGGCGGCAGCTGACCCCGGAGGACGGGCCCCGGTCCGTACCGTGGCAGCCGTGCGGCGGTGCGGCGCGGCCGACGAGTGCCTTCACCGAGGCGGTGATCACCAGGACCGGCAGGACGGACACCCCGGAGTGGTGCCGCCCGGGGACGAGGGCGGCGCACAGTGCCGGAGGCGGCCGACAGCCGTTGCCGCCCTTGTGTCACGGTGTCATCGTGCTGTGCCGGCGCGGTAGTCGACGAGGTGGGAAATGACGGAATTCGAGGTGCTGCGGGTCTTCTGCGGGCCCGACGGGAGCCACGGGAACGGACTCGGCGTGGTGCGCGACGGCGCTGCCGTGCCGGAGCGTGCGGACCGGCAGCGGATCGCGCGCGAACTCGGCTTCAGCGAGACGGTGTTCGTCGACGACCCGGAGCGCGGGGAGATCGACATCTACACCCCGTCGGTGCGCCTGCCGTTCGCCGGCCACCCGTGCGTGGGTGCCGCCTGGCTGCTCGGGGTGGACCGGCTGGTCACGGCGGCAGGCGAGGTGGCCGTGCGGCGCGAGGACGGGCTGACCCGGATCGAGGCCCGGCCCGAGTGGGCCCCGGGGCGCACGCTGCGGCAGTACGGTTCGGCGGCCGAGGTGGAGGCGCTGGAGGTGCCGCCGCCGGGGGAGTGGGTCTACGCCTGGGCCTGGCAGGACGAGGCGGCCGGCACCGTACGGGCCAGGGCCTTCCCCGGGCGGGGCGACGGGATCGACGAGGACGAGGCGACCGGTGCGGCCGCCCTGCTGCTGGCCGCGCACCTCGGCCGGGCGCTGACCGTCACCCAGGGCCTGGGCTCGCAGCTGCTGGCCGGGCCGCGCCCGGGCGGACTGATCGAGGTCGGCGGCCGGGTGGTCCGGGCCCCGGGAGCGGCTCAGCCGGCCGGCGGCGTCGGCTCGGCGTAGGCGCGCCGGCGGGCGGCGGGCGCGACGGTCGCGACCGGGGCCACGGCCGCGACCGAGGTGACGGCGGCCACCGGCGGCACGGAGAGCACCGCCATCCGGGGCGCCCGCGGCCGCCGGTCCCGCAGCAGGTGCCGCAGACCGGGGACGAGCGCGAGGTGGGCGACGGCCACGCCGACCACGGCGAGCAGGATGTGGTCCACGTTGAGGATGTGCCCGGGCGCCCAGGAGGAGAGGAACTCCAGCGCGGTCGCCAGCAGCGCGGAGACGCCGGTGGTGCGCAGGAAGGACGGCAGCCACGGGGCCCGGAGCCGACCGCCGGCCAGCGGCAGCAGGACTCCGAGCGGGGCCAGCAGCAGGAGCTCGCCGAGCACCTGCCAGCCGGTGGAGGAGCGGAGCGAGGCGAACGGCGTCAGGTTGGCGTCGTACACCCAGGCCACCGGCAGTGGTCTCAGCACCAGCCAGAGCACCAGTGCCAGGTGGCCGGTGAGACCCGCCAGCCCGGCCAACCGGAGGGGACGGTGGACGGCCGCCGCCGGGCTGCTCTCGGTCCCCGCGCCGGAACGCTCGTGGCGTGTCCTGGTGCCATCTCGCTGCACGGGGGGAAGGACGTGAGTCGACGGCACGTCGGTTCCACACCGGGCGTGAACATTCCAGAACGCGCCCCCCTGACCCCTCCCCGGCGGCTACTTGCAGGGCGAGGCCGTCGGTACCGCGCCGAACACGTTGTCCGGCGGCGGGCTGCCCGGCGCCACCGGGGTGGGCGAGGGACTCGGGCTCGCGGACGCCTTGGCGCCGCGGGCCGGGGTCGCGGTCGGGCCCGGAGGGGTGACCAGGGCCGCCGGTATGTGCGGGGTGGTCGGGCAGGCCGTCCGGCTGGCGGGCGCGCCGGCGTCGACCGGTACGGCGGTCGGCCGGATGCCGCAGCCGGAGGCCAGTGCGAGCAGCAGCAGCACACCGGCTCCTCGGAGCAGGGCAGTGCGGGTGGCAGTGGTGTCGGCGCGGGCGGTCACGTGGCGTCCTTGTCCTCGGCGTCGCCGACGGGGCCGCCCTCGGCCTCGCCCGCGGACGGCGGAGGCGGCGGGGCCAGCGGCAGGGTCAGGGTGAACACCGCGCCGACCTCCCCGTTCGCCGCCGTGATCGTCCCCCCGTGTATCTGTGCGTTGGCCATGGCGATCGACAGGCCGAGGCCGCTGCCCTCCGAGCGCGCCCGCCCCCGGTCCGCCTTGTAGAAGCGGTCGAAGACGTGCGGCAGCACGTCCTCCGGGATGCCCGGGCCGCTGTCGGAGACCTCGACCACGACCGACTCCCCGTCCTGCCGGACCTTCACCCGCACCGGTGAGCCGCCGTGCTTCAGCGCGTTGCCGATCAGGTTGGCGAAGACCACGTCGAGCCGGCGCGGGTCGACCACGGCCAGGATGCCGCGCGGGGCGTCCACCTCGACCGCGTCGTACCAGGCCCGCCCGTCGATGCAGGACATGATCAGGTCGGCGACGTCCACCTCGTCGGCGACCAGCTTGGCGGTGCCGGCGTCGAAGCGGGTCACCTCCATCAGGTTCTCCACCAGGTCGGACAGCCGCCGGGTCTCGCTGACCACGAGCCGGACGGCCGGCTCGATCATCGGGTCCAGCGATTCGGCCTCGTCCTCCAGGATGTCGGTCACGGCGGTCATCGCGGTCAGCGGGGTGCGCAGCTCGTGCGACATGTCGGCGACGAACCGCCGGCTCTGCGCCTCGCGCGCGCTCAGCTCCTCGACCTGCTCGTGCAGCGACTCCGCGGCCCGGTTGAAGGTCCGTGCCAGGTCGGCGAGTTCGTCCGAGCCCTCGACCTCCAGCCGGGTGTCCAGGTGCCCCTCGCCGAGCCGCCGGGCGGCGTCCCCGAGCCGCTTGACCGGCCGCAGCACGGTCGCCGAGGCGGCCTGGGCGAGCAGCGCCGAGCCGATCAGCGCGAGCAGCGTGGCGATGGCCAGCGACCAGCCCAGCGTGTTGAGGTCGGCCCGCTCGTTCTCCAGCGACTTGAACATGTACGCCGTCGGGCCGTTCGGCACCACCTTGGTGCCGCCGATCACGAACGGCCGCCCCTCCAGGTTCTGCCGCTGCCAGTACAGGTGGTACGGGTACGGGTTGCTCTCGCTGACCTCGCGCGGCTTGGCGACGGTGGACTGCAGCGCGGTGGGGACGTCGGCCAGCGTGAAGTGCGCCGGGTCGGAGGAGGCCGCGCACTCCGGGTGCGCCGGGTCGACCACCACCACGTCGTACGTCAGACCGGAGCTGGCCACGCTGGACGCCAGCGAGGCCAGTTCCGGGCAACTCGCGTTCAACGGCAGCTCGGAGACGTTGCGGGTGAGCGAGACCCGGAAGTCGTTCAGCGCGGTGTCCTGGGCGCGCTTGAGCACCGCGTCGCGGTTCAGCCAGTACGCGATGCCGGAGGCCGAGACGGCGGCGAGCAGCGCGACGGCCGCGAACACCGCGATCAGCCGCACCCGCAGGGAGCGCAGCCGACGCCACCGGCCCGTCGAGAACCGCCGGGCAGTCGTCTGATGGTCAGTCACAAGAGCCTGTCGTGGTACGGGAGTTCAGAGGTCAGGGAGGGGCCGGCGGCCGAGGGGTGCGGGGTCAGGCCGGCGGGTCCAGCCGGTAGCCCACCCCGCGGACGGTGCGGATCAGCGTCGGCGCGGACGGCACGTCCTCGACCTTGGCCCGCAGCCGCTGCACGCACGCGTCCACCAGGCGGGAGTCACCGAGGTAGTCGTGCTCCCAGACCAGCCGCAGCAGTTGCTGGCGGGAGAGCGCCTGGCCGGGGCGCCGGCTGAGTTCCAGCAGCAGCCGCAGCTCGGTGGGGGTCAGCTGGAGGTCCTGTCCGTCCTTGGTGACGGTCATCGCCGCGCGGTCGATCACCACACTGCCGTAGGCCGAGGAGTCCGAGCTCTCCCGCTCTCCGCGCCGCAGCACCGCCCGGATCCTGGCGTCCAGCACGCGTGGCTGCACCGGCTTCACCACGTAGTCGTCAGCGCCGGACTCCAGGCCCACCACCACGTCGATGTCGTCCGAGCGTGCGGTCAGCAGGATGATCGGCAGTTGGTCGGTGCGGCGGATCCGGCGGCACACCTCGAAGCCGTCGATCCCGGGCAGCATCACGTCCAGCACGATCAGGTCGGGCCGCTGCTCCTTGAAGAGCCTCAGACCGTCCTCGCCGGAGGCGGCGGTGGCCACGCGGTGGCCCTGGCGGGTGAGGGCGAGTTCGAGGCCGGTCCGGATGGCGTCGTCGTCCTCGATCAGTAGGAGGAAAGGCACGGCCCCATTTTGGCCCACCCGCAGCGCCGAATCACCCCCCGGACCGCTCACCGTCCCCCCGGGAACCGGAACGGATGCCACCGGCGTCCGGTACGGAGGGAGGCGGACCGGGACATTCGGCCCGCTCCTGTGACACCCCTGTGACAGTCGGCGGACAGCGCCATCACAACCGGCGGGCAGGATTTTCCATGTCGCCGCAGGACAGCGGGCCGCAAGGCCGGCTGAAGGGCGGCTACCGGAACCGCTCGTACCGACCCAGGGGGCGCACGATGAACGCCATGCTTCAGACCCGGACCAACCCGGCTGTCCGCACCGCGCGTTCGTCAGCCACGTCCCACCGGACCCGGTACGAGGTCAGGACCGACGAGAACTCCGGTGCCGTGACCGTGCGGGGATGCGCGCACAGCACCGGTGGAAACCCTGGCGCCCGTCGGGTGAGCGGCGGCGGCAGGACGGGGGAGCTGTACGGGATCGGTCGGCTGGGGAGTTCGACCGACTCCGCCAACACCCTCACGCTGCGGGGGATCCTCCCCGTCCGCGTCGAGGGCAAGGACGCCCCGGGGGGCAACCGGGGGACCGGGGGGAACGGTCTGCGGACGGTCGGTTCGGGGGAGCCGGCCGGTCGCGAGGCCGCCGGTGCGACGCTGCTGCGGCTGAACCCCGCCGCGGCCCGCACCACCGAGGCCGGGCAGGGAGGCGCGCAGGGGGAGCACCCGGCCGTCGCGGAGGACCACATCACGGAGTTCACCGCGTACGTGCGCGAGCGCCGCGCCTCCCTGTACGCCACGGCCTACCACCTGACCGGTGACCGCTACGAGGCCGAGGACCTTCTGCAGAGCGCGCTCTTCAGCACCTACCGGGCCTGGGGCCGGATCACCGACAAGGCGGCGGTCGGCGGGTACCTCCGCCGCACCATGACCAACCTGCACATCTCCGCCTGGCGGCGCCGCAAGGTCAACGAGTACCCGACCGAGGAGCTGCCGGAGACGGCCGGCGACACCGACGCGATGGGCGGCACCGAGCTGCGCACCGTGCTCTGGCAGGCGCTGGCGAAGCTGCCGGAGAACCAGCGCACCATGCTGGTGCTGCGGTACTACGAGGGCAAGACCGACCCGGAGATCGCCGACGTGCTGGGGATCAGCGTCGGTACGGTCAAGAGCAGCATCTGGCGCGCCCTGCGCCGGCTGCGCGAGGACGAGCACCTGAACAAGTCGGGTGACACCGTCCGGGCGTTCGGCGAGCTGGTCGCCTGACGAGGACTCCCGTCGGGGGACGGGAAGCGGACGGTCACGGTCCGGGGGCAGCGGCTCGGGGGAGCATGCCCGTGGGGGAGCCGAGGACCGTTCGGGGAAGGCGAAGGGCCCGGTGCGGGGGAGACGCACCGGGCCTTCGTCGTGCCCTGGGGTCCGGACGAGGTGTCGGGCGGTGGTTCCGGGCGACCGGCCCGGACCGCGGTGTCGCGCGGCGGTTCCGGGCGGCGGTCTCAGGCGGCGGAGAGCTCGGTGGTCCGGGCCGCGGCGCGGATCCGCCGCTCGGCCTCCGGGCCGGCGCACGCGTACGAGCCGAGCGCGACCTGCCGTCCGACGATGGACCGTTCGGCCCGCATCAGCCGCAGACCCCGGCGCAGCAGCACCGGCAGCGACTTGCGGCCCTCCCGGACGTCCCGGCGCAGCCGGCGCCAGGCCGTGGTGAGCGCGCCGTTGCGCAGGCACAGGGCGTCGCCGAGCAGGCCCTGGTCGGCGCACTCGGCGGTGATCTCGGCGGCGAAGATGCCCTCCGCTATGAACGCGCCCGCCCCGTCCAGCTCCAGGCCGCGGGTGCCGATCCGGCCGTTGTCCGGGATCGAGTACACCGGCACGTCCGCGCGGCCGTGCTCGTGCAGGGCGCGGATCGCGGCGACGGCCTGGTCGCGGTGCCAGGCCAGCGGGGAGTCCCAGTCGACGGCGCCGTCCGGCAGCCGCGGCAGGGTCGGGTCGTCCCCGTCCTTGTAGAAGTCGTCGAGCTGGAGCACCGGCAGGCCGCTGCGCTCGGCCAGCGAGGACTTCCCCGACCCGGAGGGCCCGGAGAGCAGGATCACCCGGGCATGCCCGGTCGGTGCGGGGTTCATGGGGGAGTCACTCACGGGACACCAGTCTGACGCATCCCGGCCGGTTGCCGAAACCGGTCGGTTCAGGCCTTCTGCGGCGGCGGGCCGGCGAGGGCGGCCCGGACCATCGGCAGGCAGCGGCTGTCCACCTGGAGGTACACCGGCTCCCCGGTGCCGGGCGGCCGGTACGCCGTGGCGGCCCAGTCCTGGTCGTGCCAGGTGTCGGGCTCGGGCTCGTGGAAGGTGCCCCCGACGGGCAGTTCGAGCGGCTCGGCGCCGCGCGCGCGGAAGCACGCGGTGGCGGCTCCGGGGGTGATCCCCAGCTTCCCGTTGACGTAGCCGGGCCGTCGGCCCGGCCGGTCGGACCTCGCCGAGCAGGGCAGCCGCACCGCCTTCCCGGCGGTCAGCCGGCGGCGGGCCCGGGCCACCTGCCACCGGCGCAGCACGCCGTCCGTGACGAGTGCCATCAGCTCGCCCAGTTCTTCCATCGCGCCCCCTCGGCCGGTCCCGTACCGGCGATTCTGGTCCGGACGCACACCGGCCGGGAGCCCCCGAAAGTCGGCCCGGGCAGCGACGAAAGTCGCCGGAAGGGCGACGGACCCGCGCCAGGGGGGGAGAGGCGCGGGTCCGTCCGATGACCGTCCGGGCCCTGGGGGGTGAGGGCGCTGGGGACGGCCAGTCTGTGGAGTTGTTGCTCGGAGCGGCGGAGGTCAGATCCCCTTCGGGTGCCAGACCGTCTTCGTCTCCAGGAACGAGAGTAGCCGGTTCGTACCGGGCGCATTGGTCCAGTCCTGGGCGAACGGGTCCAGCACCGGACGGACCACCCTCTTCAGGGTATCCGCGGCGGCCGCTTCGAGTGCCTGCGCCGCGCCGGGGCCGTCGGCGGCGATGGCCCCGGTGAGGTCCAGCGCGTTGACGTCCTGGTGCGAGGCCAGGGTCGGGGCGATGTCCGCGGTGTTGCCCGAGATGATGTTGACCACGCCACCCGGGACGTCCGAGGTGGCCAGCACCTCGCCCAGCGACAGCGCGGGCAGCGGGGCGTCCGCGGCGGCCGCGACCACGACCGTGTTCCCGGTGGCGATCGCCGGGGCGATCACCGAGACCAGGCCGAGCAGCGAGTGCCCGTACCCGGCCTGCGGGGCGACGATCCCGACCACGCCGGTCGGCTCCGGGGTGGAGAGGTTGAAGTACGGCCCGGCGACCGGGTTGGCGCCGCCCGCGATCTGGGCGACCTTGTCGGTCCAGCCCGCGTACCAGACCCAGCGGTCGATCGCGGCGTCCACCAGCGCGGCGGCCTTCTTCGGGCCGATGCCCTCGGAGACGGCCACCTCGGCGGCGAACTGCTCGCGCCGGCCCTGGAGCATCTCGGCGACCCGGTACAGCACCTGGCCGCGGTTGTACGCGGTGGTGCCGGCCCAGCCCTTGACCGCCTTGCGGGCGGCCACGACGGCGTCGCGGGTGTCCTTGCGGGTGCCCAGCGGGGCGTTGGCGAGCCACTCGCCCTTCGAGTCGGTCACTTCGTACACCCGCCCGCTCTCGGAGCGCGGGAACTTCCCGCCGACGTACAGCTTGTAGGTCTTGAGGACGTCAAGACGCGTTGCGACGTCAGACATCTCGGGCCTCGACATTCAGGTAGGGCTCCAGACCGTGGCGGCCGCCCTCGCGGCCGTAGCCCGACTCCTTGTAGCCGCCGAACGGCGAGGCCGGGTCGAACTTGTTGAAGGTGTTGGCCCAGACCACGCCGGCCCTGAGCCTGTCGGCCATCCAGAGGATGCGAGAGCCCTTCTCCGTCCAGATGCCGGCGGAGAGGCCGTACGGGGTGTTGTTGGCCTTCTCGACCGCCTCGGCGGGGGTGCGGAAGGTCAGCACCGACAGGACCGGGCCGAAGATCTCCTCCTGGGCGATCCGGTGGGCCTGGCTCACGCCGGTGAACAGGGTCGGCTTGAACCAGAAGCCGGTGCCCGGGAGTTCGCACGCCGGCGACCACCGCTCCGCGCCCTCGGCCTCGCCGGCCTCGGTCAGCGCGGTGATCCGGGCCAGCTGCTCGGCCGAGTTGATGGCGCCGATGTCGGTGTTCTTGTCCAGCGGGTCGCCGACCCGCAGGGTGGCCATCCGGCGCTTCAGGGCGTCCAGCAGCTCGTCCTGGACGGACTCCTGGACCAGCAGGCGCGAGCCCGCGCAGCAGACGTGGCCCTGGTTGAAGAAGATGCCGTTGACGATGCCCTCGACCGCCTGGTCGATCGGCGCGTCGTCGAAGACGATGTTCGCGGCCTTGCCGCCCAGCTCCAGCGAGAGCTTCTTGCGGGTGCCGGCCAGCTGCTTGGCGATGGCGCGGCCGACCGGGGTGGAGCCGGTGAAGGCGACCTTGTTGACGTCCGGGTGCGCGGTCAGCGCGGCGCCGGTGCGGCCGTCACCGGTGACGATGTTGACGACGCCCTTCGGCAGACCGGCCTGGCGGCAGATCTCGGCGAAGCGCAGCGCGGTCAGCGGGGTGGTCTCGGCCGGCTTCAGGACGACCGTGTTGCCGGTCGCCAGGGCGGGCGCGATCTTCCACGCCAGCATCAGCAGCGGGAAGTTCCACGGGATGACCTGGCCGGCCACGCCCAGCGGCTTCGGGTTCGGGCCGAAGCCGGCGTAGTCCAGCTTGTCCGCCCAGCCCGCGTAGTAGAAGAAGTGCGCGGCGACCAGCGGCAGGTCGACGTCACGGGTCTCGCGGATCGGCTTGCCGTTGTCGATCGACTCCAGCACGGCCAGCTCGCGGCTGCGCTCCTGGATGATCCGGGCGATCCGGAACAGGTACTTGGCGCGCTCGCTGCCGGGCAGCGCCGACCAGTCGGCGAAGGCCTTGCGGGCGGCGGCGACCGCGCGGTCCACGTCCTCCTCGGTGCCCCGGGCGAACTCGGCGAGCACCTGCTCGGTGGCCGGGTTGACCGTCTTCAGGGCCTCGTTGCCGGAGGAGTCGACGAACTCGCCGCCGATGAAGTGGCCGTAGGAGGTGGCGATGTCGCCCGCGGCGGCCGGGGACTCCGGGGCCGGGGCGTAGGCGAAGAGGCCGCCGGCGGGCTTGGCCACGGGCTCCTCGGTGTTCTTCTTCTTGGCCATGGTGATCAGTCCACCGTCACGTAGTCGGGGCCGGAGTAGCGGCCGGTGGCCAGCTTCTGGCGCTGCATCAGCAGGTCGTTGAGCAGGCTGGAGGCGCCGAAGCGGAACCAGTGCGGGGTCAGCCAGTCGTCGCCGAGGGTCTCGTTGACCATCACCAGGTACTTCATGGCGTCCTTGGTGGTGCGGATGCCACCGGCGGGCTTGACGCCGACCTGGACGCCGGTCGCCGCGCGGAAGTCGCGGACCGCTTCCAGCATCAGCAGGGTGACCGGCGGGGTCGCGTTGACGGCGACCTTGCCGGTGGAGGTCTTGATGAAGTCGGCGCCGGCCAGCATCGCCAGCCAGGAGACCCGGCGGACGTTGTCGTAGGTCTGGAGCTCGCCGGTCTCGAAGATCACCTTGAGGTGGGCGGCGCTGCCGTCGGGGCGCTTGCACGCCTCCTTGACCGCGACGATCTCGTTGAAGACGTCGAGGTAACGGCCGGAGAGGAAGGCGCCGCGGTCGATCACCATGTCGATCTCGTCGGCGCCCGCGGCCACCGCGTCGGCGGTGTCGGCGAGCTTGACCGGGAGGGCGGCGCGGCCGGCCGGGAAGGCGGTGGCCACCGAGGCGACCTGGATGCCGGTGCCCTTCAGGGCGGCCTTCGCGGTGGCGACCATGTCCGGATAGACGCAGATGGCGGCGACGCGGGGGGTGGTCGGGTCGGTCGGGTCGGGGGTCCTGCCCTTGGCGCACAGTGCGCGCACCTTGCCGACCGTGTCCGCGCCCTCCAGCGTGGTCAGGTCGATCATCGAGATCGCCAGGTCGATGGCGTACGCCTTCGCCGTGGTCTTGATCGAGCGGGTACCGAGAGCGGCGGCACGCGCCTCCAGGCCGACCTGGTCGACGCCGGGCAGGCCGTGCAGGAAACGGCGGAGCGAGGCCTCGGACGCCGCAACGTCCTGAAGGCCGCTGCCCGCAACGCCGAGGGCATTGGCTGCAACAGTGGACATAGTCACCAGAGCAGCATATCTACGCGCGTAGTGGGCCGCCAGGGCACCCACCATTCGTGGCCGGACCGAGACCTCAGGGCGAGGGGCATGGGGCAGAATCGATGCCATGACCGATTCCGACGGCAAGCCCCACCAGGGCCCAGCCGCCCCCGACGGGGACCCCGAGTACGCGGACCGCGTGTACCGCTCTGTCCCCGGTGTGATCTCCGGAGTGCTGCTGCTGGTCGTCGCGGCCTGGCTGATCGGCGACGCGGTGGTGAGCGGGACCGGGAAGACCCCGTACGTCTCGCTCGCGGCGGTGCCGGTGTTCGCCTTCCCGGTGATCGCGTACACGCTGCGCCCGGCCGTGACGGCCGGCCGCGACCGGCTGGTGGTGCGCAACCCGTGGCGGACCATCGTCGCGCCGTGGGCCTCGGTGGACGCGCTGCGCGCCGGGTACTCGGTCGAACTGCTCGCGGAGGGTAGGAAGTACCAGGTCTGGGCGGTGCCGGTGTCGCTGCGGCAGCGCAAGCGGGCCACCCGGGGGCAGGGGGCCGGCGCTGCCGGACACGCCTCCCGGATCGGCCTGGGAACGGGGCAGGCCAAGCGCACCAACCCGGTCGTCCAGGGCTCGCCCGATCCCACCCGCGCCTGGTCCGACCAGGTCACCGCCGTCCTCCAGGACATGGCCGAACGCAACGCCGGCCGCCCCACCGCCGCCGGCCCGGTCGAGGTCCGCTGGTGCTGGTGGATCATCGCCCCCACCCTGGCCGGCCTGATCGCGCTGATCACCGTCATCGCGGTCTGAGTACGAGCGAAGGGCCCGCCGGTCGGTGACCGGCGGGCCCTTTCACGTGTCCGCGGGCGTCAGGGGGTGATGCCGGCGGCCCGGGCGAGGTCCTGCTTGATGGTGGCGAGGAGGGCGGCGGCGCGGTCGCGGGTGGGGGCGAGGTCGGCGGCGGAGGCGACCGGGAGGACGACCTCCAGGTAGCACTTGAGCTTGGGCTCGGTGCCGGAGGGGCGGACCACGATGCGGGCGGAGCGGACGTCCTCGCCGGCCAGGTGGTAGCGCAGGCCGTCGGCGGGCGGCAGGTCGGCGGAGCCGGCCGACAGGTCGTCGGCGCGGGTGACCTGGAGGCCGGCCAGGACGGTCGGCGGCTGCTCGCGCAGGCGGCGCATGGCGTCGGCGATCAGCGCGAGGTCCTGGACCCGGACGGAGAGCTGGTCGGTGGCGTGCAGGCCGTGCTCCAGCGCCAGGTCGTCCAGCAGGTCGGACAGGGTGCGGCCGGACTTCTTGAGGGTGGCGGCGAGCTCGGCGACCAGCAGGGCCGCGGTGATGCCGTCCTTGTCCCGGACGCCCTGCGGGTCGACGCAGTAGCCGAGCGCCTCCTCGTAGCCGTAGCGCAGGCCCTCGGCGCGGGAGATCCACTTGAAGCCGGTCAGCGTCTCGGTGTAGCCCAGGCCCGCCGCCTCGGCGATCCGGCCCAGCAGGGTGGCGGAGACGATGGTGGTGGCGAAGGTGCCCTCGGCCTTCTTCGCGACCAGGGCCGAGCCGAGCAGCGCGCCGACCTCGTCGCCGCGCAGCATCCGCCATCCGGCCGAGCCGCTGCCGCTGCCGGCCGCGTTGCCGTTGGCGGGGACGGCCACGGCGCAGCGGTCGGCGTCAGGGTCGTTCGCGATCACGATGTCCGGGCCGACCGAGGCGGCGGTGCGGAAGGCGAGGTCCATCGCCCCCGGCTCCTCCGGGTTGGGGAAGGCCACGGTCGGGAAGTCCGGGTCGGGCTCGGCCTGTTCGGCGACCACGGTGGGCGCGGGGAAGCCGGCCCGGCGGAACGCGGCGACCAGGGTGTCGCGGCCGACGCCGTGCATCGGGGTGTAGACCACCTCCAGGTCGCGCGGGCCGTGCTCGTCCACGATGGAGACGGCCCGGGCCAGGTAGGCCTCGACGACCTCCTCGCCGAGCACCTCCCAGCCGTCCTCGGCGCGCGGGACCTCGTCCAGCGAGCCGATCGCGTCGATCTCGGCGGCGATCCCGGCGTCGGCCGGCGGGACGATCTGCGAGCCGTCGCCCAGGTAGACCTTGTAGCCGTTGTCCTGCGGCGGGTTGTGGCTGGCGGTGACGGTGACACCGGCGGCCGCGCCCAGGTGGCGGACGGCGAAGGCGAGCACCGGGGTCGGCAGCGGGCGCGGCAGCAGCGCGGCGCGCAGACCGGCGCCGACCACCACGGCGGCGGTGTCGCGGGCGAAGTCGTACGACTTGTGGCGGGCGTCGTAGCCGATGACGACCAGGTCGCCCAGGCCCTGCTGCTTGACGTACGAGACCAGGCCGGCGGCGGCCCGGATCACCACGGCGCGGTTCATCCGCATCGGCCCGGCGCCGAGTTCGCCGCGCAGGCCGGCGGTGCCGAACTGGAGCCGGTCGGAGAAGCGGGCGGCGAGCTCCGCCCAGGCGAGCTTGCTGTCGGTCTCGGCCTCCGGGCCCTCGGCCCGGGCCAGCAGGGCGCAGAGCTCCTCGCGGGTCTGCGGGTCGGGGTCCTCGGCCAGCCAGGTCCGGGCCCGGGCGAGGAGGTCGGTGGTGGGTGCCTGCGTCATGCCAGCTCCATCGGGAAGTGCGTCGGTGTGTCGGCCGGAGGTTCCGCTGCCGGTCGGGAGGGTTCCGCTGTGACCGGAGGATTCCGCAGAGTAGGGGGTCGCGCATGCGGACGGGGCCCACGGGAAGGTGTGATCAGCGGATCACACCGCCCGTGGGCCCCGTCAGTCATGATTCTGCGCCTCGCGGGCGTCAGATCCGCTCAAGGACCTTCGCGAGCAGCTCACCCATGCGCTCGGCGGAGGCCTTGCCGGCCTCCAGCACCTCTTCGTGGTTGAGCGGCTCGCCGGTCATGCCGGCGGCCAGGTTGGTGACCAGGGAGATGCCGAGCACCTCGGTGCCGGCCTCGCGGGCGGCGATGGCCTCCAGGGTGGTGGACATGCCGACCAGCTCGCCGCCGATCACCCGGGTCATGTTGACCTCGGCCGGGGTCTCGTAGTGCGGGCCGCGGAACTGGACGTAGACGGCCTCGTCCAGGGACGGGTCGACCTCGCGGCAGAGCGCGCGCAGGCGCTTGGAGTACAGGTCGGTGAGGTCGACGAAGTTGGCGCCGACGATCGGGGAGTCCCCGGTCAGGTTGATGTGGTCGCTGATCAGGACCGGCTGGCCCGGGGTCCAGCCCTGACGCAGGCCGCCGCAGCCGTTGGTCAGCACGATGATGCCGCAGCCGGCCGCGGCGGCGGTGCGCACGCCGTGGACGACGGTGGCCACGCCGTGGCCCTCGTAGTAGTGGTTGCGGCCGAGGAAGATCAGGGCGCGCTTGTCGCCGATCTTCACCGAACGGATCTTGCCGGCGTGGCCGGCGACGGCGGGGGCGGGGAAGCCCGGGAGCTCGGTGACCGGGAACTCGGCCACGGTCTCGCCCAGGGCGTCGGCGGCCGGCACCCAGCCGGAGCCCATCACCAGGGCGACGTCGTGCCGCTCGGCACCGGTCAGCTCGCGCAGGCGCTCGGCGGCGGCCTGGGCGGCGGCGTAGGGGTCGGCGGAGACGACCGACTGAGGAGAAGCGTTCACGGGTCCGAGGATAGACGGGTTTCGGCTACGCGCGTAGAAATTCAGCCGCAGCATGCCGGATCGTTACCCGGCTCACCCGAAAACACAGCTCGGTGGGGCTTTCCGGGTGCGCGGGCCGTCGGATCGCACACAACCGGGATGCCGCGCGGGGCCGGTTCCCGCCGGGCGGTCCTTTCGCGTACGTGCCGTCGTCGTCCGGCTCCGAACGGCCGGTGGGCGCCGGCGGCGGTACGGTGACGGTCGGGGGCCGACCCGTCGTCAGCCGGTCTGGTTCACGGCTCCGGCGGACGACAGGAGGGGTTCGACCGCCATGGGGAGCCGTGGCAGACGACACCCGCCGCCCGCGGCGCCGTCCGCGGCCGCGCCGGTGGACCTGGCGGCCCGGGTGGACGCGTTCATCGCGGGCTTCCGCCCGAGCGGCCGCTACACCGCGCCGGACCCGGCGCAGCGCCGGGCGGTGGCCGACGGCGTGCTCGGCGCGCTGGACGGCCGGACCGGGGAGGCCGAGCGGACGCTGGCCCGGGTCGGGTACCGGACCACCGAGTTCACCGAGGCCGTGACCGGTCGCCGGGTGGCCGAGATCGCCGCCGACGACGGCGCCGGGGACGGGCGCGGCTGGGGCTGGATCTACCTGGACCGCTCGACGCGGCCCGGCTGGTCCGTGCAGGTGCCCCACCCGGCCTCGGACGCCCGCACCGAGGTGCTCGGGGTGGAGCTGTTCCGGGCCGTGCCGGGCGGTGTGCTGGTGATCGCCGGAGCACACCGCCGGGCCGGGGCGGACGGCTGCGCGGACGTCGCGCACCGGCGCGACACCGTCTTCGCCGCCGTGGTCGAGGCACTCACCGGGCGCGGCCTGCCCGGCATCCAGGTGCACGGCTTCGGCGCGGCCGGCCTGCCCGGGCGGGACGCGATGGTCTCCAGCGGCGCCGGGCGGCCGGGCCCGGCCGCCGAGCTGACCGCCGCGGGGCTCGACGGGGCCGGCCTCGCGGTCTGCCGGGCCTGGCGGGAGCCGGGCGTGCGACTGGCCGGCACCACCAATGTGGCGGGCCGGTTCGCGGCCGGGCTCGGGGTGCCGTGGCTGCACGTCGAACTGGTGTACCGGGTGCGCGCCGAGCCGGCCCGGCGCGCGGCGGTGGTGAAGGTGCTCGCGGAGACCGTGCGCAGCTGGAGCGGTCGCTAGCAGGGGCGGCGGCGCAGGTCCATCACGTAGTCGTGCGGGGCGCCGGCGCTCTCCGCGGCGTCGGCGATCAGGCCGAGGTAGCGGGCCGCGGGCAGGCCGCCCTCGTAGTCGTTGAGCACGTACGTCCAGACCGGGATGTCGCCGTCCAGGGTCTGCGCGCGCAGCCTGATCTTGCGGTAGATGCCGAGCTGGACGCCCTCCCAGCGGTCCAGGCCCTCCTCGTCCATCGGCGCGACGTCGTACAGCGAGACGAAGACCTGGTCCTTCTCGTCCTCGACCACGGTGGCCAGCGAGCCCTCCCAGCCGAGCTGCTCGCCGCCGAAGGTGAGCCGCCAGCCGGCTAGCCACCCCGTGCCGCGCAGCGGGGAGTGCGGGGCTCGGCGGGTCATCTGCCGGGCATCGAGGTTGGTGGCATACGCGGCGTAAAGGGGCATGGGGGCCAGCGTAGCCCGGGCGGCGGGCGGGCCGGGGCGACTGGACGAAGCTACGGAAGCCCGGACCCCGGCGTGGCCGCGTTCCCGGCGTGCGGGACAATGGGGAACGTGACTCGGATCGTGATCATCGGTGGCGGACCCGGCGGCTACGAGGCGGCCCTGGTCGCCGCACAGCTCGGCGCGGAGGTGACCGTCGTCGACACCGACGGTCTGGGCGGATCGGCGGTGCTCACGGACTGCGTTCCGTCGAAGACCCTGATCGCGACCGCGGAGGTGATGACCACCTTCGACAGCTCGTACGAGGAACTGGGCATCCTCGTCGCGGACGACACCCCGCCGATCGAGCAGGCGGCCCGGGTGATCGGCGTGGACCTGGGCAAGGTCAACCGCCGTGTGAAGCGCCTGGCCATCGCGCAGTCCCACGACATCACCCAGTCCGTCACCCGGGCCGGCGTCACCGTGCTGCGCGGCCGCGGCCGGCTCGGCGCCGGCGGGCAGGCCGTGGACGGCTCCCGCGAGGTGCTGGTGGACGCGCCCGACGGCACCGTGCAGTCGCTGCGCGCCGACGCGGTGCTGATCGCCACCGGCGCCCACCCGCGCGAGCTGCCGGACGCCCAGCCGGACGGCGAGCGGATCCTCACCTGGACCCAGGTGTACGACCTGGAGGAGCTGCCCCGCGAGCTGATCGTGGTCGGCTCCGGTGTGACCGGTGCCGAGTTCGCCGGCGCGTACCAGGCGCTCGGCTCCAAGGTGACCCTGGTGTCCAGCCGCGACCGGGTGCTGCCGGGCGAGGACCCGGACGCCGCCGAGGTGCTGGAGGACGTCTTCCGCCGCCGCGGCATGAACGTGATGGGCCGCTCGCGGGCCGAGAGCGTCAAGCGGATCGGCGACCGGGTCGAGGTCATGCTGGCCGACGGCAAGGTGATCGAGGGCACCCACTGCCTGATGGCGGTCGGCTCGATCCCCAACACCTCCGAGATGGGCCTGGAGGAGGCCGGGGTCAAGCTCAACGACTGGGGCCAGATCCAGGTCGACCGGGTCTCCCGCACCAGCGCCCCCGGCGTGTACGCGGCGGGCGACTGCACCGGCGTCTTCATGCTCGCTTCGGTGGCGGCCATGCAGGGCCGGATCGCGATGTACCACGCGCTCGGCGACGCGGTGCAGCCGCTGAACCTGAAGACCGTGGCCTCCAACGTCTTCACCGACCCGGAGATCGCCACCGTCGGCTACACGGCGGCCGACGTGGAGTGCGGCAAGATGGACGCCGTCGTGGTCAAGCTCCCGCTGCGCGGCAACCCGCGGGCGAAGATGCAGGGCATCCGGGACGGCTTCGTGAAGCTGTTCTGCCGCCCGGGCACCGGCATCGTGGTCGGCGGCGTGGTCGTCGCCCCGCGGGCCAGCGAGCTGATCCACTCGATCTCGCTCGCGGTGGACGCCAATCTGACGGTCGAACAGGTGGCCAGCGCCTTCACCGTCTACCCGTCCGTCTCCGGCTCGACCGCCGAGGCCGCCCGGCAGCTGCACATCCGCAAGCGGGCCGACGGCGAATCCTGAGCGTCCGGCGCACAGTTGAGGGCGGCTGCCGATCGGCGGCCGCCCTTTGCGTGGGCATGGCCGTCACCCGGACGGCGGGCGCAGTTCCTGGCCACTGGCGGCGCGTATTGTACGGTCACGCGCCGCTCGTGCGTGAGCAATTCCCGCTACTAGCTGCAAACGCCTGAAAGCAGACGGTCACGCAGGTTACCGTCGGTTCTGTGTTTGCAGCAGAACGTCGCCAGTTGATCCTCGAAATGGTGCGCGCCAACGGAGCCGTCTCGCTCCGGGAGTTGGCCCGCGTCGTCCAGACCTCCGAAGTGACCGTGCGCCGTGACGTGCGGGCGCTGGAGGCAGAAGGGCTCCTCGACCGCCGGCACGGCGGCGCGGTGCTCCCCGGCGGCTTCAGCCGCGAACCCGGATACCCGCAGAAGACCCACCTCTCCGCGGCGGAGAAGAGCGCCATCGCGGACTTCGCCGCCGGCCTGGTGGAGGAGGGCGACGCGGTGGTGGTCGGCGCCGGCACCACCACCCAGGAGCTGGCCCGCCGGCTGGCCCGGGTGCCCGGGCTGACGGTGGTCACCAACTCGCTGCTGGTCGCCCAGGCGCTGGCGCACGCCAACCGGGTCGAGGTGGTGATGACCGGCGGCACCCTGCGCGGCTCCAACTACGCGCTGGTGGGCAGCGGCGCGGAGCAGTCGCTGCAGGGGCTGAGGGTCACCAAGGCCTTCATCTCCGGCAGCGGGCTGACGGCCGAGCGCGGGCTGTCGACGGCGAACATGCTGTCCGCGAGCGTGGACCGGGCAATGGTGCTGGCGGCCGCCGAGGTGATCGTCCTCGCCGACCACACCAAGCTCGGCGCGGCCGGCATGTTCCAGACCGTCGCCACCGAGACCATCACCCGGCTGGTCACCGACGAGCAGGCCACCGCGGACGACACCACCGCCCGCGAACTGGACGCGCTCGCCGACTGCGGGGTGCAGGTCGACCTGGCCCCGCTGGGCGCGGCCCCGAGCGGCGACGCCCCGGTGCACGGCACCGGCAGCGGCCCGGTCCACCAGACCCAGCCCGGCCCGATGGCCCGCCGCGGCGGTCCGCCCGTCGGCGCCGCCCCGCTGCCGGGCCAGCGCCGCCCCGGTGCGCACGGCGGGCCGGCCGCTCCGGGCGGCATGCCGGCCCGGCTGGCCGAGCTGGGCCTGCCGCGCGGGCGCTGAGCCCGTACGGACCTCGGAAACGCGACCGGTCCGCACACCCCCGAAGGGCGTACGGACCGGTCCGAGGGGCGAGGCCCGTCCCAGGGGACGGCGTCAGTCCTTGATCTCGCAGAGCGCGGCGCCGCTGCTGACGCTCGCACCCACCTCGGCCTTGAGGCCGGAGACGGTGCCCGCCTTGTGGGCGTTCAGCGGCTGCTCCATCTTCATCGCCTCCAGGACCACGATCAGCTCGCCCTCGGCGACGACCTGGCCCTCCTCCACGGCGACCTTGACGATGGTGCCCTGCATCGGCGAGGCCAGGGTGTCACCGCTGACGGCCGAGCCGGCTTTCTTGGCGCCCACCCGGCGCTTGGCCTTGGCGGCACCCGTCGCACCGGCCGCCGGGGCCGTCGAGACGCCCAGCGAGGACGGCAGCGAGACCTCGATCCGCTTGCCGCCGACCTCGACCACCACGGTCTCCCGGGTCTCGGCCTCCTCGCCGTCACCGGCCGCGCCGGCGAACGGCGGGATGGTGTTGTCGAACTCGGTCTCGATCCACCGGGTGAAGACCTTGAACGGCTCGTCGCTGCCGTGCACCTCGGGCGCGAACGCCGGGTCGGTGACGACCGCCTGGTGGAACGGGATGGCGGTGGCCATGCCCTCCACCTTGAACTCGTTCAGCGCACGGCGGGCCCGCTCCAGGGCCTGCTTGCGGTCGCGGCCGGTGACGACCAGCTTGGCCAGCAGCGAGTCCCAGGCCGGGCCGATGACCGAGCCGGTCTCCACGCCGGAGTCCAGGCGCACGCCCGGGCCGGACGGCGGGGCGAACAGCGTCACGGTGCCGGGCGCGGGCAGGAAGTTGCGGCCCGGGTCCTCGCCGTTGATGCGGAACTCGAAGGAGTGGCCGCGCACCTCGGGGTCGCCGTAGCCGAGCTCCTCGCCGTCGGCGATCCGGAACATCTCGCGGACCAGGTCGAGGCCGGTGACCTCCTCGGTGACCGGGTGCTCCACCTGGAGACGGGTGTTGACCTCCAGGAACGAGATCGTGCCGTCCAGCGCGACCAGGAACTCGCAGGTCCCGGCGCCCTCGTAGCCGGCCTCCTTCAGGATGGCCTTGGACGCCCGGTACAGCTCGGCGTTCTGCTCGGCGGTCAGGAACGGCGCGGGCGCCTCCTCGACGAGCTTCTGGTGGCGGCGCTGGAGCGAGCAGTCACGGGTGGAGACGACCACCACGTTGCCGTGCTTGTCGGCCAGGCACTGGGTCTCCACGTGCCGCGGGTTGTCCAGGTAGCGCTCGACGAAGCACTCGCCGCGGCCGAAGGCGGCGACGGCCTCGCGCACCGCGGACTCGTACAGCTCGGGGATCTCCTCCAGCGTGCGGGCGACCTTGAGGCCGCGGCCGCCACCGCCGAAGGCCGCCTTGATGGCGACCGGCAGGCCGTGCTCCTGGGCGAACACGACGACCTCGTCGGCACCCGAGACCGGGTCCGGGGTGCCGGCCACCAGCGGGGCACCGGCCCGCTGGGCGACGTGCCGGGCGGTCACCTTGTCGCCGAGGTCGCGGATGGCCTGCGGCGGCGGGCCGATCCAGATCAGACCCGCGTCGATGACGGCCTGGGCGAAGTCGGCGTTCTCCGACAGGAACCCGTAGCCGGGGTGGACGGCGTCGGCGCCGGAGTCGGCGGCCGCCTTGAGGACCTTGGTGATGTCCAGGTAGCTGGTAGCGGGGGTGTCACCACCCAGCGCGTAAGCCTCGTCGGCCGCGCGGACGTGCAGCGCATCCCGGTCCGGCTCGGCGTAGACGGCGACGCTGGCGATACCGGCGTCCGAGCAGGCCCGGGCGACGCGGACGGCGATTTCCCCGCGGTTGGCGATGAGCACCTTGCGCACTGTGGCTCCCTTCTTGAACCTCGTTGAGTTTATGGATTCCCGGGCAGTACCGGCGAGTAGCCCCCGGTTGTGAACTATCCCACACGCTCGGTGATGGCTTTCACGGCCCGCCGGGCGGCTCCCCGGACGACGCCGCAGGTCGGCGCGGGTCCGCCCGGATCGGGAGGGGGCCACGGCGGGTGACCGGCCGGCGGCGTGGCGGGAGGTGGCATGGGCCACAGTGTCGCGCGGACCGCTCAAACGGTGCTGGAGCGGGCACCGGGGCGCCGCAGCGCCTCGGCCGTCACGTCGGCCGCCACCTCGACCATGTCCGGCCCGTACGCCTCCGGGTTGACCACCCGCAGGACGAGCGCGAAGGTGCCGTCCTGCCCGTACTTCCGGGCGAGAGCGCGGTGGTGCGCGACCAGGTAGCGCACCCCGGCCTGGTTGGCGGTGCCGGTCTGGCCGGAGACCAGGAACACCGGGCGGCCGCCGTCCGGGGTGGCGACCCGGGCCAGCAGGGTGTGCGCCTGGTCGTGGTCGGCGGTGTAGTCGCGCTCGCCCACCACGATCACGTTGCTGCCCGGGCCCGGTCCCGAGGTGACGAGCACGCCCGGCAGGCCCCAGGCCAGGTGCGCGGCCATCCGCTCGTTGCTGACCGGACCGCCCAGGCACAGCTCGGTCTTGGCGCCCAGACCGCGGTGCGCGGCGTCGTGGGCGACCAGTTCGGGCCGCGCCCCGCACTCCTCGACCAGCCCGGCCAGCCACATCAGCGCGTAGGCGTCGCGCCGGGTCACGGTGTGGGCGTGCGAGCCCGTTCCGATGCTGCGCGGCACCACGATCAGGCACTCGCTGCCGTTCGGCAGCCCGAAGAACGCCCGAACCCGCTCGACCTTGCGGCGCCGCCGCAACATCTGGGCCAGCCAGCCGAGGCCGGCGCTGATCGCGCTGGCCACCAGGCCGAGCACCACGTTGAGCACGCTGTCGGTCATCTGCCGCGTCCCCTCCCCGTTCGAACGCCGGTCAGCCTAGGGCCCGTCTGCAAACTCGCGTCTGCGGGGCGACGCCGGGGTGCGGCAGGTCAGTCGGTCCACAGGTCCGTGATGCGCAGGTCCAGGTCGGCGAGCAGCCGGCGCAGCAGTGGCAGGGAGAGGCCGATGACGTTGCCCGGGTCGCCGTCGATGCCGTCGACGAACGGCGCCGAGCGGCCGTCCAGGGTGAACGCCCCGGCCACGTGCAGCGGTTCACCGGAGGCGACGTACGCGGCGATCTCCGCGTCGTCCGGGGTGCCGAAACGGACGGTGGTGGAGGCGGTGGCCGAGGACTGCCGGCCGGTCGTGGTGTCGATCACGCAGTGGCCGGTGCGCAGCACGCCGGCGCGCCCGCGCATCGACTGCCAGCGGGCCAGCGCCTCGGCGGCGTCGGCGGGCTTGCCGAGGGCCTGGCCGTCCAGCTCCAGGACGGAGTCGCAGCCGATCACCAGCTCGCCGTCGGCGAGTTCGGCGGCGACGGCCTTCGCCTTGGCCTCGGCCAGCACGAGCGCGAGCTCGGCGGGGGTGGCGGCGGTGATCGCGTCCTCGTCGACGCCGCTGACCACCACGCGCGGGTCGAGTCCCGCCTGGCGCAGCAGCCCGAGGCGGGCGGGGGAGGCGGAGGCGAGGACGAGGGTGCGCTGGTCGGTCATGCCCACCAGCGTAGGGGGTGCAGGTGTCCGCCATTCGGGTGAACGGGTCAGGTGAACGAGCGGGCGAGCATCATCAGCACGGCGCCGACCAGCACCAGGGTGGCGAGCACCTTGCCGGCCCGCTGCATCCGCTCCTGCATCCGACGGGCCTCGGGCGAGGGCTCGTCGCGGGGGTCTGACCAGAGCACCCGTCCAGAGTGCGCCGGGAGGGGGTGCGGGCGCCTGAGTATCCGTACTCAGGTTTCGGGCAAAGCGGGCGGAGAAAGCCGCGTGGAGCGGGACGCCGGCGGGCCGACCTCCCGCTCCACGCAGCGGACTTCAGTGCGCCCAGCCCGAGGTCCGCCAGGCGTTCACGCCCGGGTGGACGGCGGGGCGGAGCAGGCGGGCGCGGTCGTTCCAGGGGGAGGCCGGGCCGACACCGGCCAGACGCGCCGCCTCGGCGGCGGCCTGCGCGGCGGCGGCCCGGGCCTGGACCACCGCCAGGACGGTGGCCAGCTCCTCGGGGGTCGGCTGCCCGTGCAGCACGTGGATCGGGGACATGGCTGGTTCTCTCCCGACAGGGACGGGGCCTACAGGGGGATGTTGCCGTGCTTCTTCGGCGGCAGCACCTCGCGCTTGCCGCGCAGCGCCCGCAGGCCGCGGACGATGTGCCGGCGGGTCTCGCTCGGTGCGATCACCGCGTCCACGTAGCCGCGCTCGGCCGCCAGGTACGGGTTCAGCAGGGTGTCCTCGTACGAGGCGATCAGCTCGGCCCGCTTCTCCTCGACGGTGCCGGCCGCCTCGGCCTCGGCGATCTCCCGGCGGTGCAGGATGTTGACCGCGCCCTGCGCGCCCATCACGGCGATCTGCGCGGTCGGCCAGGCCAGGTTGAGGTCGGCGCCCAGGTGCTTGGAGCCCATGACGTCGTACGCGCCGCCGAAGGCCTTGCGGGTGATCACGGTGATCAGCGGGACGGTGGCCTCGGCGTAGGCGTAGATCAGCTTTGCGCCGCGCCGGATGATGCCGTCCCACTCCTGCTCGGTGCCGGGCAGGAAGCCGGGCACGTCCACGAAGGTCAGCACCGGGACGTTGAAGGAGTCGCAGGTGCGGATGAAGCGGGCGGCCTTCTCGCTGGCGTTGATGTCCAGGCAGCCGGCCAGGTCCATCGGCTGGCTGCCGACGATGCCGACGGACTGGCCCTCGACCCGGCCGAAGCCGGTGATGATGTTGCCCGCGTACAGCGGCTGGGTCTCCAGGAACTCGCCGTCGTCGACGATGTGCTCGATCACCTTGCGCATGTCGTACGGCTGGTTCGCCGAGTCCGGCACGATGGTGTCGAGTTCGAGGTCCTCGTCGGTGATCGACAGGTCCGCCTGCTCGGGGTAGGACGGCGGGTCGCTCAGGTTGTTGGAGGGCAGGTACGAGAGCAGGCTCTTGACGTACTCGATCGCCTCCTTCTCGTCCGAGGCCAGGTAGTGCGCGTTGCCCGACTTGGTGTTGTGGGTGCGCGCGCCGCCCAGCTCCTCCATCGCGACGTCCTCGCCGGTGACGGTCTTGATCACGTCCGGGCCGGTGATGAACATGTGCGAGGTCCGGTCGGCCATCACGACGAAGTCGGTGATCGCCGGGGAGTAGACCGCGCCGCCCGCGCAGGGGCCCATGATCAGCGAGATCTGCGGGATGACGCCGGAGGCGTGCACGTTGCGCCGGAAGATCTCGCCGTACAGGCCGAGCGAGACCACGCCCTCCTGGATCCGGGCGCCGCCGGAGTCGTTGATGCCGATGACCGGGCAGCCGGTCTTCAGCGCGAAGTCCATCACCTTGACGATCTTCTCGCCGAAGACCTCGCCGAGCGAGCCGCCGAAGACGGTGAAGTCCTGGGCGAACACGGCGACCTGGCGGCCGTCCACGGTGCCGTAGCCGGTCACCACGCCGTCGCCGTACGGCCGGTTCTTCTCCTGGCCGAAGTTGGTCGAGCGGTGGCGGGCGAACTCGTCGAACTCCACGAAGGAGTCCTCGTCCAGCAGTTCCACGACCCGCTCGCGGGCGGTCAGCTTGCCCTTGGCGTGCTGCTTCTCCACGGCCTTCGCGGAGCCGGAGTGCACCGCCTCGTCCAGCCTTCGCCGCAGGTCGGCGAGCTTGCCGGCGGTGGTGTGGGGGTCGTACGGCGCCTCGGTCATCCGGTGGCTCTCCCTGATCCATGGCCGCGACCTGTTCGAGTGCGCGCGGGGCCGGGTGGGTGGGCCCGCGCATGAGGGCAGGGCGGCGCTACGAACTACCGCTGGGTAGCGTAGCCAGCGCAGAGGGCAATGCGTCATGTCCTGGCGTTATGGCCATCGACACAGTTTTGTCGGCGGCCTTTCTGCGGGACGATGGGGCGGCCTGCATCCCGTACCCGATCTAGTGTTTTCCCATGACCGCACCCGAGACCCCCCGCCGCAGCGGACTGCGCGGCTTCGGCCACGCCGGACCGTCGCCCTGGACCGACCTGGACCGTCCGCCGCTGGACGAGGAGGCGCTGCGCCACGACCTGCTCGTCCCGGGCGGGCTGTGGACCTCCCTGGACGTCGTCGCCGAGACCGGCTCCACCAACAGCGACCTCGCGGCCCGAGCCGCGGCGGGTGCCGGGCAGGGCGCGGTGCTGGTGGCCGAGGCGCAGAGCGCCGCCCGCGGCCGGCTGGACCGGCAGTGGACCGCCCCGCCCCGCTCCGGGCTGTTCCTGTCCGTCCTGCTGCGCCCCGAGGAGGTGCCGGTCGAGCGGTACGGCTGGCTGCCGATCCTGGTCGGGGTGGCCGCGGCCAGCACGCTCGGCCGGGTCGCCGGGGTCGAGGTGGGGCTGAAGTGGCCCAACGACCTCCAGACGGAGATCGACGGCGCGGAGCGCAAGCTCGGCGGCATCCTCACCGAGCTGGCCGGCGGCGCGGTGGTGGTCGGCATGGGCCTCAACGTCTCGCTGCGCGCGGAGGAGCTGCCCGTCCCCACCGCCGCCTCGCTCGCGCTGGCCGGTGCCTCGACCACCGACCGGGGCACCTTGCTGCGCGCCCTGCTGCGCGAGTTCGCGGTGCTGTACCGGGAGTGGACGGCCGCCGCGGGCGACCCGCACGCCAGCGACCTGATGCGCGCCTACGTGGACCGCTGCACCACGCTCGGCCGCCAGGTGAAGGTGCACCTGCCGGGCGACCGCGAGCTGGTCGGCGAGGCGGTGGCGGTGGACGGCGACGGGCGGCTGGTGGTCCGTACGCCCGACGGCGTACGCCGGGCGGTCGGTGCCGGGGACGTCGTCCACGTGCGCCCCGAGCCCCGCTGAACGGCAGTCTTCACCTCCCCTTGACCCGGGCTGATGCCCCGGATCCGACGATTCCGTGCGAACATTCCACCTGGCAGCGGTGTGAGGCGCGCCACTGCCCGCCCGGGTGGCGGACGGCGCGCCCGGACAGGTAGGACACGAGGCGAGTGCGGCGATCGCACGGGGACGGACCGGTGGCAGAGGACGGCAGCAGCGGCGCGACGGCGGGCAGCAACGACCCCACGGTCGCGCTCGAACTGGAACGCCTGATCCTGGACGCGCCGCGCCGCTACACCCCGTACCAGGCCGCGCGCGCCGCCGACGTCCCGATGGAGCTGGCCACCCGGTTCTGGCGGGCCATGGGCTTCCCCGACATCGGCCAGTCCCGGGCGCTCACCGACGGCGACGTGATCGCGTTGCGGCGCCTGGCCGGACTGGTCGAGTCCGGGCTGCTCAGCGAGTCGATGGCGATCCAGGTGGCCCGCTCCACCGGCCAGACCACGGCCCGGCTGGCCGGCTGGCAGATGGACACCTTCCTGGAGAACCTCACCCAGTCCGCCGAGCCCGGGCTGACCCGTGCCGACGTCGCGTACCCGCTGGTCGAGCTGCTGCTGCCGGAGCTGGAGCAGTTCCTGGTGTACGTCTGGCGGCGCCAGCTGGCGGCCGTCACCGGCCGGGTGGTGCAGGCCGCCGAGGACAACGAGATCACCAGCGGGCGGCTCGCCGTCGGCTTCGCCGACCTGGTCGGCTTCACCCGGCTGTCCCGGCGGCTGGAGGAGGAGGAGCTCGGCGAGCTGGTCGAGACCTTCGAGAACACCTGCTCGGACCTGATCGCCGGCCAGGGCGGCCGGGTGATCAAGACGCTCGGCGACGAGATCCTCTACGTCTCCGAGGACCCGGCGACCGCCGCCGAGATCGCGCTGAGCCTGATCGAGGCGCTGGCCGGGGACGACACCATCCCGCCGCTGCGGGTCGGCATGGCCTTCGGCACGGTCACCTCACGGATGGGCGACGTCTTCGGCACCACCGTCAACCTGGCCAGCCGGCTCACCTCGATCGCGCCCAAGGACGCGGTGCTGATCGACGGCGAGTTCGCCGCCGCGCTGGAGCAGAACGGCAGCGTCGCCCCGGCCGACTCGGAGGGGCCGGGCCTGGCCGAGGCGCTGTCGGTCGCGGCCGGGATGCCCGCCTCCGGGCTGCCGGTGCCGGGCCCGGAGGCCGGGGCCAGGTTTCACCTGCAGCCGATGTGGCGGCGGCCGGTGCGGGGGCTCGGCCTGGTCGAGCCGTGGCTGCTTACCCGGCGGCTGACGGCCGAGTAGCGCCGGGCGCGCGGGGCGCGCTTCCGTGCGGCGAGTACGACCTTCCGGGTGCCGAACGGTTGAAACCCGTACGGTCTGCTGCGGGTCCATCCGGGCAAACGGGGCATAACCGAACGAAACCGCCATAGTCTTGGTGCAAGCGGCCGGAGTCTTGGTGCAAGCGGCCGGGCGGGTGCGGCCGGCCGACGGGGGTCTGGCAGGACCGAGCACAGGGAGCGAGGCGAGCCGGTGAGCAGTGAGGCGATCATGACGGACCGCGACTGCGACTGCGGCGGCCGGCGGCACCCCGACCCGCTGCCCGACCTGAGACTGCAGTCCGTGGTCGAGCTGGCCCAGGACATGGCCGCCGCGATCACCCCGCTGGAGGCCGTCCGGGCCGCCGCCGCCCGGGCCACCGAGGCACTCGGCGCCACCATGGCCGCCGTCTCGGTCTGGGACCGCGAGTCCGGTCGGCTGCGGGTCCTGGTCAACCACGGCGAACTCGCCCCGGGCGAGGAGGAGCTGCCCGAGGACGAGTCGTACCCGGTCGCCGACTTCCCCGAGATCGTCACCTACCTGGAGGAGCGCTGGAGCACCGGGCGGCTGCCGCGCGCCTGGCTGCAGAGCGCCGAGAACAGCGAGCCGCACGCCGGGCACCTACACCCGACCGCCGGCGCGTACTGCCAGGAGCGCGCTGCGGCGCTGCGCCGGCGCGGGCGGGCCTGCTGCGTGGTCGCGCCGATCGTGCTGCACGGCCAGGCCTGGGGCGAGCTGTACCTCGCCCGGTCGGCCGGGATGCCCGAGTTCACCGAGGCCGACGCCGACTACGCGACCCTGCTCGCCGCCCAGGTCTCGGCCGGGCTCGCGCAGACCGAGCGCCTCGCCGACCTGCGCAAGCTCGCCTTCTCCGACCCGCTCACCGGCCTGGCCAACCGGCGCGCCGTCGACGCCCGGCTGGAGAGCTCGCTGGAGGCCCACAACCGGGACGACACCGTGGTCTCGCTGGTGGTCTGCGACGTCAACGGGCTGAAGCGGGTCAACGACCAGCTCGGCCACGAGATGGGCGACCGGCTGCTGGAGCGCTTCGCCCACCAGCTCTCGCTGGCCGCCGCCAAGCTCCCCGGCAGCCTCGCCGCCCGGCTCGGCGGCGACGAGTTCTGCCTGCTGGTGGAGGGCCAGAAGGCCGACGAGGTGGTCGCCGTCGCCGAGGAGCTGTGTGCCCGGGCCCTCGCGCTCTCCGAGGGCGAGGGCGTGGCCTGTGGCGTCGCCTCCACCGGGGACTCGATCGGGCCGGTCACCACCCCCGACCGGTTGTTCCGGCTCGCCGACGCCGCCCAGTACCGGGCCAAGGCGGCCCGGGCGGCCCACCCCGTCGTCGCCGGGCGCAGCCACGGCCCCGGCTTCTCGCCCGACCCCACCGTGCTGCTCGCCGACGCCGCCGACCCGCACCACCGGGCGGACGGGCGGCGCGGGCCGAACGGCCGGGCCGGGGCGGGCGACCGGCGGCGCTTCCGCGGCGCCGCCCACAGCGCCGACCCGGGGCAGCTGCTCACCGCCGTGCTCGCCTCGCTGGACCGGACCGCCGGGGCCCGGGCCGTCCACCCGGCGGACACCCTGGGCAAGCTGGTCGTGGTCGCCGAGTCCTCCGCCCGGCTGCTGGACGCCGTCGGCTGGTGGGTCTCGTACGTCCCGCCCGGCTCCCACCTGATGCGCACCGCCCAGCACGCCGTCTACCGGATGACCAGTGGCCCCAGCAGCACCCGCGCGGAAACCCAGCGGGCCCAGATCGAGGCCCCCGACGCGGTCTTCGACCTCCGGCACTACCCGATGACCCGCCGTGCCGTCCGCGGCGGTGCCTTCGCCCTGCGGGCGGGTGCGGCCGGCAACGATCCGGCGGAGGAGGCGATGCTCGTCGTCTCCGGTTACCGGGGCATGGTCGCCGCCGGTGGTCAGAACCCGGCCGGCGGCTGGCTGGTGGAGCTCTTCGCCGACGACGCCACCCTGCCGCTGGGCCAGGCGGCCTGCGCCATGCGCGCCCTGGTCGCGGTCGCCCTGGCGGGGCCGGCCTCGCCGCCGGTGGTCTGAGGCGGCCGCCCCGTCCGGTGTCCGGGCGGCCGGGGCGGACGGATCGGTTCGGTCGCCCGCGCCGTGTGCGGATTCGGTGACCGGGGTGTCCCGGGTGGGTCGCGGTTGCCGACCGGGGGTGCCTCGCGCGGGCGGGGTGGTGGAAGGTGGGGCGACGGTCTTCGGGAGGGCGGGGGGTTCGGCGTGGGCGGACGGTTGACGGGTGCGGCGGTGGCCGGGGTGCTGATGCTCGGGGGCGCGGTGGCGGGTGCCGCCCCCGCGTCGGCGGCGCCGCTGGTGCGGACGGCCGGGGCGGTGCGGACGGTGTCCGAGCGGACGCCCCAGCTGCGGACCGCCGCCGGGGTGCACCAGGTCACGGAGTCCGCGCTGTCCGGGTCGAAGAAGCGCAGGGCCCGGCACGGCTCCCACGGCGGGTTCGGCGGGCTGTTCACCTGGTTCGCCGTCGTGCTGCTGCTCTGCGCGCTGGTCGCGGTGGTGGCCGTGCTCTGGTTCAGGCGCCGGGGCCGCCGCTGACGCCGGCGGGCGGGTTGAGTGCCCGGAGGGCGGCGTCGACCAGGCGGTCGGCGTGCTCGTGGGTGAGCGGGCCGAGCCGGTACTGCCAGCGGTAGTAGAGCGGGCCGTAGACGAGTTCGACGGCCAGGTCGAGGTCGGCGTCGGGGGCGATCTGGCCGGCCTCGCGGGCGCCGCGGAGGCGGTCGCGGGTGACCTCCAGCAGCGGGTCCAGCAGGCGGGTGCGGTACTCGGCGTGCAGTGCCGGGTCGTTGAGGATCTCGGCGACGAGCGCTCGGTAGGTGCGGTCGGTGCCGGGGTCGCCGAGTTCGTCGCTGGTGGGGCGCAGGACGGCGCGCAGGTCGGTGGCGAGGTCACCGGTGTCGGGCAGCGCGAGGCCGCCGTCGTGCTCGCCGGCGGCGAGGAAGGCGTCGAAGACGACGGCGCCCTTCGAGGGCCACCACCGGTAGATGGTCTGCTTGCCGACGCCGGCCCGGGCGGCGATCGCCTCGATGGTCAGCTTGCCGTAGCCGACTTCGGCGATGAGTTCGGTGGCCGCGGTGAGGACGGCGGCGCGTGCGCGCTCGCTGCGGCGGGCGGGGTCCGGGGCGGTTCTGGAAGCCATGGAAAAATTCTATGCGAAACGGCGAGACGAGACGTATTGTCTTCTCAAGACATCGCGAGACGGTCCGTCTCGCCTCAGTCGCTATCCCCGGAGGTGCCCGTGAACCGCCCCGCACACATCCTGATGGTCTCCGTCCCGGCCCACGGGCACGTCAACCCGAGCCTCGCCGTGATCACCGAGCTGGTCGCCCGGGGCCACCGGGTCAGCTACGTCAACGACCCCTCTTTCCGGGAGATCGTCGAGTCCACCGGCGCGGCCTTCGTCCCGTACCCGACGAAGCTGCCGCTCGCCGACGACCCGGACGGCTGGCCGGAGGACCCGGTGGCGATCCAGGACGTCTTCCTGGACGACACCCTGTCGATGTGGTCCGCCATGCTGGAGGTCTTCGAGGACGACCGCCCCGACCTGGTGCTCTACGACATCGCGGGCTTCGCCGGACGGGCGCTCGGCGAACGGCTGGGCGTGCCGGTGGTGCAGCTGTCCTCCACCTTCGTCGGCTGGGAGGGCATCGAGGAGGACCTGGCCGCGGTCTTCGAGGCCACCCGCAACGGCCCCGGCGGCCCCGAGCACTACCGTCGGTTCGCCGACTGGCTGGCCGAGGCCGGCACGGTGGAGCGCGACGTGGAGGCCTTCAAGGGCCGCCCCGGCCGGTGCGTCGCGCTCGTCCCGCGCGCGCTCCAGCCCAACGCCGACCGGGTCGACGACCGGCGCTTCACCTTCGTCGGGCCCTGCTTCGGCGATCGGGCCCACCAGGGCCGGTGGCAGCGGCCGGCCGGCGCCGAGAAGGTGCTGCTGGTGTCGCTCGGCTCGGCGTTCACCCACCATCCGGCGTTCTACCGGGCCTGCGTCCAGGCCTTCGGCGAGCTGCCGGGCTGGCACACCGTGCTCCAGATCGGCAAGCACACCGACCCGGCCGAGCTCGGCGAGGTGCCGGACAGCGTCGAGGTGCACCGGTGGGTGCCGCAGCTGTCGGTGCTCTCCCAGGCGGACGCCTTCGTCACCCACGCGGGCATGGGCGGCTCCAGCGAGGGGCTGTTCCACGCCGTGCCGATGATCGCGGTGCCGCAGGCCGCCGACCAGTTCGCCAACGCGGACGCCCTGGTGGGCCTCGGGGTCGCCCGCCGGCTGGACACCGAGCAGGCCACCGCGGAGGCGCTGCGCGCCGCCCTGCTGGAGCTGGTCGGCGACCCGGCGGTGGCCGAGCGGCTGCGCGGGCTGTCCGCCGCCGGGCGGGCCGAGGGGGGCACTGCCCGGGCGGTGGCCCTGATCGAGGCCGAGCTGGCGGGGTGACGGGCGCAGGGGCGGCCGGGGGTCGCGGTGTGCGGCGCCGGTCCGGAGGGCGGAGAATCCGGATGGCGAGCACCTGTTGTCATATCTTCATTCACCTGATGTGATGGTGTATATGGATATGCACAGTGCTGTGGCCCCCGACGCTCCGCTGGTCCTGGTCGGCAAGGCCGACGTCAGCGCCGAGGACGTCCTTGCCGTCGCCCGGGGCAACGCCCGGGTCGAGATCGGTCCCGACGCCCAGGCCGAGATGGCGGCCGCCCGTGCGCGGATCGACGCCCTCGCGGCCGAGCCGCGCCCCGTCTACGGCGTGTCGACCGGCTTCGGCGCGCTCGCCGTGCGCCACATCAGCCCCGAGCTGCGCGCCCAGCTGCAGCGGTCGCTGGTGCGCTCGCACGCCGCCGGCATGGGGCCGGTCGTCGAGCGCGAGGTGGTCCGCGCGCTGATGTTCCTGCGGATGAAGACGCTGGCCTCCGGCCGCACCGGCGTCCGGCCGCTGGTCGCGCAGACCATGGCCGCCCTGCTCAACGCGGGCATCACCCCGGTGGTGCGGGAGTTCGGCTCGCTCGGCTGCTCCGGCGACCTCGCGCCGCTGTCGCACTGCGCGCTGGTCCTGATGGGCGAGGGCACCGCCACCGGCCCGGACGGCGTGGAGAAGCCCGCCGCCGAGCTGCTCGCCGCCGCCGGGATCGAGCCGGTCGAGCTGCTGGAGAAGGAGGGCCTCGCCCTCATCAACGGCACCGACGGCATGCTCGGCATGCTGGTGATGGCCATCGCCGACCTCCAGCGGCTGTTCACCACCGCCGACATCACCGCCGCGATGAGCCTGGAGGCGCTGCTCGGCACCGACAAGGTGCTCGCCCCCGAGCTGCACGCCCCGATCCGCCCGCACCCGGGCCAGGCGCTGAGTGCCGCCAACATGCTCGCCGTCCTCAAGGGCTCCGGCCTCACCGGCCACCACCAGGACGACGCCCCGCGGGTCCAGGACGCGTACTCGATCCGCTGCGCCCCGCAGGTGGCCGGCGCCGGCCGGGACACCCTCGCGCACGCCCAGCTGGTCGCCTCGCGCGAGCTGGCCGCCTCGGTCGACAACCCGGTGGTGCTGCCGGACGGCCGGGTGGAGTCCAACGGCAACTTCCACGGCGCCCCGGTCGCGTACGTGCTGGACTTCCTCGCCATCGCCGCCGCCGACCTCGGCTCGATCTCCGAGCGCCGCACCGACCGGCTGCTCGACAAGGCCCGCTCGCACGGCCTGCCGGCCTTCCTGGCCGACGACCCCGGCGTGGACTCCGGTCTGATGATCGCCCAGTACACCCAGGCGGCGCTGGTCAGCGAGAACAAGCGGCTCGCCGTCCCGGCCTCGGTCGACTCGATCCCGTCCTCCGCGATGCAGGAGGACCACGTGTCGATGGGCTGGTCGGCCGCGCGCAAGCTGCGCCAGGCGGTGGCCAACCTCGGCCGCATCCTGGCCGTCGAACTCACCGCGTCCGCCCGCGCGCTGGAGATCCGTCAGCAGGCCGACGGGGTCGCCGGGCTCGCCCCGGCCACCGCGGCCGCGCTGGCCGCCGCCCGGGAGGCGGGGGTCGGCGGCGCCGGCCGCGACCGCTTCCTCTCGCCGGACCTGGAGGCGGCCGCGGAGCTGGTCGCCTCCGGCGAGCTGGTGCGGGCGGTCGAGCGGGTCACCGGCCCGCTGGCCTGAGCCGGTGCCGCCGCGGGGTGACGGGGGCTCAGTCCCAGTCGCTCCGCGGCGAGCGCTCGCCGCGGTTCCCGCGGTTGCGCAGCTCGCCCAGGGCAGCGGCGATGTTGACCCCGACGATGCCCGCCCAGCAGACCACCAGGCCGGCGAAGCCACCGCTGTCCGGGCTGCCCGCGATCGCCGTCAGCGGGATGCCGAGGACCAGCGAGGTCACCGCGAGCCCGGTGTTGGAGCGCTTGCCGAAGCCCGAGCGGCGCGGGTGGTCCCGGTGGTGGGACCGCGGCTCGTAGTCGTCCATCCGCTCGGCCACCGACCGCTTGACCCGGGCGTCCAGGCGGTCGTCGAGCCGCTTCATGAAGGAGTCGACGAGTGCGTCCTCGTACTCCTTGCCGAGCTCCTTGCGGGCCTGGAGGGTGGCGTCGAGGTCGCGGCGCAGTTCGTCCTGACGAGTGTCCATGCAACCAGAGTGGGGCCGCCGGGGCGTCCGGTCCATCCGTTCGCAGGAGGAATCCGGGCGGGCTCAGGGACAAATCAGGGTTACCCCGACCCCGGCGCGGCCCTCCACCGGCGGTCCACCGGCCGTCGGAGCCCGTCCGAACCCGTCCCGATCCGTCCGATCCGTCCGATCCGTGGGGCGTCTCACCCGGCGTCCCGTCGTACGAGACGTCTTTGCCAGGTGCGGCGCGCTGCTGCACAGTCGTCGTCCGAACCGCTCGCACCCGGAGGTACCGCTGATGACCGCCACCGACGAGACCGGCAGCGTCGGCCCCTCCGCCCGACTGCTCCAACTGTTCGAGGGGCACCGGCTGACGCCGACCCAGCGCCGGATCGCGCACTCGCTGGTGCGGCACGCCACCGAGGCGCCGTTCCTGTCCAGCGTGGAGGTCGCCGAACTCGCGGGCGTCAGCCAGCCGTCCGTCACCCGCTTCGCGGTCGCGCTCGGGTACGACGGCTACCCGGCGCTGCGCAAGCAGCTGCGCGAACTCGGCGGCGGCGAACAGGCCGCGCCGGAGACCCCGGACGACGCGGTGCGCAACGAGCACCAGCAGGCCGTGCTCGCCGAGATCGCGCACCTGCGCCACCTCGCCGAACTCCTCGCCGACCCGGAGCCGATCACCCGGGCCGCCCGGCTGCTCGCCGCCTCCCGCCCGCTGCCGGTGCTCGGCCTGCGGGCCGCCTCGGCGCAGGCACGCGGCTTCGCCTACTTCGCGGCCAAGGTGCACCCGGACATCCGGCTGCTGGACGAGGGCGGCAGCATGCTCGCCGACCGGCTGGAGCAGGCCCGGGCGGCCGGGGCCAGCGCGCTGCTCTGCTTCGCGCTGCCGCGCTATCCGCGGGAGCTGATGGATGCGCTGACGGTGGCCCGCGAGTGCGGGCTGACGGTGCTCACCGTGGCCGACAGCGCCTTCGCGCCGGTCGCCAAGCTGTCCGACCTGATGCTGCCGGCGGCCGTCGGCACCGGGCTGGTCTTCGACACCGCGTGCGCGCCGATGATGCTCGGCCGGGTGCTGCTGCAGTCCATGTGCGACGAACTCCCGGGCGCGGAGGCCCGGTTGGAGGCGATCGAGCAGTCCGCGGCGGCGCGTGGGCTCTTCCTGGAATAGGCGCAGCTCGGAATGACGGTGGGGGAGTAGCCGTCACCAGCCCGGGCATCCCCTCCTACAGGGGGTGTCACCCATGCACGTGATCCACGAGATGAAGTTCGTCGCCCGGCTTTCCTCGGGCGCCGACGAATGGTCCTGCCCCGCCTGCGGACGCCGCGTCACCCTGCGGCGCCTGCCCGAACCCGAACTGACCGTCCTCGACCCGGGCGACGAGTCGGCCGTCCACGTCGGCGTCATCGAACCCGACGCCCGCGCCGTCGCGGCCGCCGAGAAGTACGGCCTCGGCCCCGTCCAGAACATCCCCCGCCCGCCGTCCCCGCCCGCCCCCGACGCCGACGACCGCCGCTGGCTCGCCGAGATCGGCATCGACTGGGACGGCGGCGCGGCGGCCTGACTCAGCCGCGCGGCGCGTACAGCGGAAGACCGGAGGTGTCCAGTTCGGCGGGCAGTGGTGAGGGCAGCGGGACGGGCTCGCCGTACTTGCCGTGCAGGACGCCCTGGTACGCGCCGTCGCGGGGGTGGGTGTGGAGCGTCCAGGTGCCGTCGCGCGGATCCAGTGCGAGCAGAACGGGAGCGCCCGCGCTGGCGTACCAGTCGGTCTTGGTGGCGACGGCCTTCACACCCTCCGAATTGGAGATCACCTCGATGGCCAGGGCCGCCTCGTGCGGGTCCGCGAGCCATCTGTCGTCGTTCTCCCAGTCGACCGGGAGGACGATCAGGTCCGGGGTGACGTAGTCCTCGTCATTGCCGGGCATGTAGATGGACGACACCTCGTAGGCGCCGAGATCGGCCGGCAGCCTGGGATCCAGCTGAGTGCGCAGCCGTCGTACGGTCCCCGCGTGCTTGCCGCGAGGAGTCGGGGACATCACCAGGGTTCCTCCGATGATCTGGACGCGGAGGCCGGTGCTCCGCTCGATCTCCTCCGCCGCATCCCGGAGTCTGCCGGGCCGCACGGTGATGGCCGTCATCGTGTCCTCCGCTCCCTGGCGCTGGGCCGAGTGGCTGGTGTTCGCCGGGTTCAGGCTAGCGCGCCAAGTCGACCGGTGCCGTGGCTGATCGGATTGTTTCGGGGTCTGGCCGGAAGCCGGTTGTTTAGTTATATTCAACCGAACCGAGCTTGAATGAATCCATCCGCAGGGAGGCCGGGACTATGGTGCAGCAGCAGGCGAGCGGGCCGCGCGAGGTGCGCGCGGCGCGTGGGACGGGGCTGACGGCGCAGGGGTGGCAGCAGGAGGCCGCCCTGCGGATGCTGATGAACAACCTCGATCCGGAGGTGGCCGAGCACCCGTCGAAGCTGGTGGTGTACGGCGGTACGGGCAAGGCCGCGCGGGACTGGCGGTCCTTCGACGCCATGGTGAAGACGCTGCAGGGGCTGAAGCAGGACGAGACCATGCTGGTCCAGTCCGGCCGCCCGGTCGGCGTGATGCAGACCCACGAGTGGGCGCCGCGGGTGCTGATCGCCAACTCCAACCTGGTCGGCGACTGGGCCAACTGGGAGGAGTTCCGCCGGCTGGAGAGCCTCGGGCTCACCATGTACGGGCAGATGACCGCCGGCTCGTGGATCTACATCGGCACCCAGGGCATCCTCCAGGGCACCTACGAGACCTTCGCCGCCGTCGCCAACAAGCGCTTCAACGGGTCGCTGGAGGGCACCATCACCCTCACCGCCGGCCTCGGCGGAATGGGCGGCGCCCAGCCGCTGGCCGTCACCATGAACGGCGGCGTGGCGATCTGCATCGACTGCGACCCGTCCCGGATCGCCCGCCGGATCGAGCACCGCTACCTGGACGTCGAGGCCAAGGACCTCGCCCACGCGCTGGAGCTCGCCACCGAGGCCCGCGACAAGAAGCGGCCGCTCTCCATCGGCGTGCTGGGCAACGCCGCCGACCTGGTCCCGCAGCTGCTCGCGATGGACGCGCCGATCGACATCGTCACCGACCAGACCAGCGCCCACGACCCGCTCAGCTACCTGCCGGTCGGCGTCGCCTTCGAGGACATGGCGGACTACGCGGCCGCCAAGCCCGCCGAGTTCACCCAGCGGGCGCGCGAGTCGATGGCCCGGCACGTCGAGGCGATGGTCGGCTTCCTGGACCGCGGCGCCGAGGTCTTCGACTACGGCAACTCGATCCGCGGCGAAGCACAACTGGCCGGCTACGACCGCGCGTTCGCCTTCCCGGGCTTCGTCCCGGCGTACATCCGCCCGCTGTTCTGCGAGGGCAAGGGCCCGTTCCGCTGGGCGGCGCTGTCCGGCGACCCGCAGGACATCCACAAGACCGACAAGGCCGTCCTCGACCTCTTCCCGGAGAACGAGTCGCTGGCCCGCTGGATCAAGATGGCCCAGGAGAAGGTGCACTTCCAGGGCCTGCCGGCGCGCATCTGCTGGCTCGGCTACGGCGAGCGCGACAAGGCCGGCGAGCGCTTCAACGACATGGTCGCCTCCGGTGAGCTGTCCGCCCCGATCGTGATCGGCCGCGACCACCTGGACTGCGGTTCGGTCGCCTCCCCGTACCGGGAGACCGAGGCGATGCTGGACGGCTCCGACGCGATCGCCGACTGGCCGCTGCTCAACGCCATGGTCAACGTCGCCTCCGGCGCCTCCTGGGTCTCCATCCACCACGGCGGCGGGGTCGGCATCGGCCGCTCGATCCACGCCGGCCAGGTCACCGTCGCCGACGGCACCGCGCTGGCCGGGGAGAAGATCCGCCGGGTGCTCACCAACGACCCGGGCATGGGCGTCATCCGGCACGTGGACGCCGGGTACGACCGGGCCACCGAGGTCGCCGCCGAGCGTGGCGTCCGCGTCCCGATGGGCGAGCTGTGAGCTCGACGTTCGAGGAGATGTGGGCGGAGCTGCTCCCCGTGGGCCGCTCCGCCGCCTCCGGCGGCTACCGCCGCTTCGCCTGGAACTCCGCCGACGCCGAGTGCCGGGCCTGGTTCGAGCAGCAGGCCCGCAGTCGCGGCCTGGCGTACGAGCTGGACCGCAACGGCAACCAGTGGGCCTGGCTGGGCGATCCGCAGGCCGCCGGGGCCGTGGTGACCGGCTCGCACCTGGACTCCGTCCCGGACGGAGGCGCCTTCGACGGCCCGCTCGGCGTGGTCTCCTCCTTCGCCGCGCTGGACGAACTGCGCGCCAGGGGAGCCGAGTTCAGCAAGCCCCTGGCGATCGTCAACTTCGGTGACGAGGAGGGCGCCCGGTTCGGCGTGGCCTGCATCGGCTCCCGGCTGACCGCCGGGGTGCTGTCGCCGGAGCAGGCGTACGAGCTGCGCGACGCCGACGGCGTCCGGCTGCCCGACGCGATGGAGCGGGCCGGCTACGACCCGACCGCGATCGGCGCGGACGACGACCGGCTGGCCCGGATCGGCGCGTTCGTCGAGCTCCACGTCGAGCAGGGCCGCTGCCTCGCCGAGGGGCAGCCGGTCGGCGTGGCCGGGGCGATCTGGCCGCACGGCCGCTGGCGGTTCGACTTCCACGGCGAGGCCAACCACGCCGGCACCACCCGGATCGAGGACCGCCGCGACCCGATGCTGACCTACGCCAACACCGTGCTCGCCGCCCGCAAGAAGGCGAAGCAGGCGGGCGCGCTGGCCACCTTCGGCAAGGTCGCGGTCGAGCCCAACGGCACCAACGCGATCGCCTCGCTGGTGCGCGGCTGGCTGGACTCCCGGGCGGCGGACGAGCACACCCTCACCGCGCTGGTCGCCGAGATCGAGCGGGCCGCCGCCGAACGCGGCGAGCGCGACGGCGTCCGGGTCGAGCTGACCCGCGAGTCCTACACCCCGGTGGTGGACTTCGACGGCCCGCTGCGCGACCGGCTGGCCAAGCTGCTGGACGCCCCGGTGCTGCCCACCGGCGCGGGACACGACGCCGGAATCCTGGCGTCCGCGATCCCGACCGCCATGCTGTTCGTGCGCAACCCCACCGGCGTCTCGCACTCCCCGGCCGAGCACGCCGAGGAGGCCGACTGCCTGGCCGGGGTCGCCGCCCTCGCCGACGTACTGGAGGACCTGGCGTGTCATTGACCCCATCCGAAGGGGCCGGTCCGGTGCGCTACTGGGCGCAGTACGCCTGGCTGCCGCACGACGACGGGCCGGTGGTCGAGCAGGACGTGCTGATCACCACCGGCCCCGGCGGCCGGATCACCAGCGTGACCCCGGACAGCGGCCCCTGCCCGCCCGGCGCCGTCCGGCTCGACGGGCTGCTGCTGCCCGGCCAGGCCAATGCCCACTCGCACGCCTTCCACCGGGCGCTGCGCGGGCACGTCCAGGTCGGCTCCGGCACCTTCTGGACCTGGCGCGACACCATGTACCGGTTCGCCGGCGCGCTGGACCCGGACCGCTACCTGGAGCTCGCCACCGCCGTCTACGCCGAGATGGCGCTGGCCGGCATCACCGCCGTCGGCGAGTTCCACTACCTGCACCACGCGCCCGGCGGCGCCCGGTACGCCGACCCGAACGCGATGGGCGAGGCGCTGATCGAGGCCGCCGCCCGGGCCGGCATCCGGATCACCCTGCTGGACACCTGCTACCTGTCCTCCGGCTTCGGCGCCGAGCCGACCAGGCCGCAGCAGCGGTTCAGCGACGGCGACGCGGAGGCCTGGGCCGAGCGGGCGGACGCGCTCAAGCCGCGCGAGCACGCCCGGATCGGCGCCGCCATCCACTCGGTGCGGGCCGTCCCGGCCGAGCAACTGGGCACCGTCGCGCACTGGGCGGCGATGCGCGGGGCGCCGCTGCACGTCCACCTGTCCGAGCAGACCGCCGAGAACGACGCCTGCCTGGCCGCGCACGGCGTCACCCCGACCCGGCTGCTCGCCGACCACGGCGCGCTCGGCCCGCGCACCTCGGCCGTACACGCCACCCACCTGACCGACGAGGACGTCCGGCTGCTCACCGACTCCTCCACCACGGTCTGCATGTGCCCCACCACCGAGCGGGACCTCGCGGACGGCATCGGCCCGGCCCGCCGGCTCGCCTCGGCGGGCTCCCCGATCACCCTGGGCAGCGACAGTCACGCGGTGATCGACCCGTTCGAGGAAGCCCGCGCGCTGGAGCTGGACGAGCGGCTGCGCACCCGCACCCGCGGCCACTGGACGGCGGGCGCCCTGCTGCGGGCCGGTACCGAGGACGGGCACGCCTCGCTCGGCTGGCCCGAGGCGGGGCGGATCGAGGCCGGGGCACTCGCCGACTTCACGGTGATTGCGCTGGACACCGTCCGTACGGCGGGCCCGCCGCCCCGGCTCGGCGCCGAGATCGCGGTCTTCGCGGCCTCGGCGGCGGACGTGCGGCACGTGGTGGTCGGCGGCCGGCACGTCGTCCGGGACGGCGTGCACCAGCTGGTGGCCGACGTGCCGGGGGCGCTGAGCGCCTCGATCGGCGCGCTGGGCCACTGACTTCGAGAATCCTCAACTCCCTTCGGAAGGCCTTGTCTTGAACACCAGGACCACCTTGATCACGGGCATCGGCAGCCTGGTCACCAACGACCTCGGGCAGGGCGCCGGGCCGCTCGGCGTGGTGACCGACGCGGCCGTGGTGGTCGAGGGCGACACCGTCGCCTGGGTCGGCCCGGCGGCCGGCGCCCCGGCGGCGGACGAGCGCTTCGACGCCGAGGGCCGGGCCCTGCTGCCCGGTTTCGTCGACTCGCACGCCCATCTGGTGTTCGCGGGCGACCGCACCGCCGAGTTCAACGCCCGGATGTCCGGGCAGTCGTACACGGCGGGCGGCATCCGGACCACGGTGGCGGCCACCCGGGCGGCGAGCGACGCCGAACTGGACGCCAACCTGGCCCGGTTCGTCCGGGAGGCGCTGCGCCAGGGCACCACCACCATCGAGTGCAAGTCCGGCTACGGACTGACGGTGGAGGACGAGGCGCGCGCCCTGCGGATCGCCGCCGGGCACACCCCGGAGACCACCTACCTGGGCGCCCACGTGGTCGCCCCCGAGTTCGCCGAGGACCCGGCCGGGTACGTCGACCTGGTCACCGGCGAGATGCTGGACGCCTGCGCCCCGTACGCCCGTTGGGTGGACGTGTTCTGCGAGAAGGGCGCCTTCGACGGGGAGCAGGCCCGGGCGGTCCTGACCGCCGGCATCGAGCGCGGCCTCACCCCCCGGGTGCACGCCAACCAGCTCTCGTACGGGCCCGGCGTGCAGCTGGCCGTCGAGCTGGGGGCCGCCTCGGCGGACCACTGCACCCATCTGACGGACGAGGACGTGGCGGCGCTGGCCGGCTCGGCGACGGTGGCCACCCTGCTGCCGGGGGCGGAGTTCTCCACCCGGGCCGAGTACCCGAGCGGGCGCCGGCTGCTGGACGCGGGCGCGGTGGTGGCGCTGTCCACCGACTGCAACCCGGGCTCCAGCTTCACGAGTTCGATGGCGTTCTGCATCGCGGTGGCGGTGCGGGAGATGGGCATGACGCCGGACGAGGCGGTGTGGGCGGCTACTGCGGGTGGCGCGCACGCGCTGCGGCGCAGTGACGTGGGGATGGTCGCGGTCGGCTCGCGGGCGGACCTGCTGCTGCTGGACGCTCCCTCGCACGTCCACCTGGCCTACCGGCCGGGCGTGCCGCTGACGGCGGCGGTCTGGCGGGCGGGGGTCCGGGAGGTCTAGGACCTGGTCCGGACGGCGGGAGGCCCCCGCGCCCCGGGGTGGCGGGCGCGGGGGCTTTTCGCTACCCCATGAGGTGGTCGAACTCGCCGGCCTTGGCGCCCTGGAGGAAACCGGCGAACTTGAGGCGGGTGGTGCGGACGATGACGTCGCCCTCGTCGGACTCACGGAGTTCGATGATCCCGTCGCCAGCCCGCACCTCAACGCATGCGTTGCTGGAGCCGGAGTAGCTGGACTTCTGCCATTCGGGGCTACTCATGACTGCCCTCTATCTCCTTCTTGATCGATCGGATGAAGTCTCGCGAGTCATCTTCGGAGAGGGCTACAGATGCCATTCGATCGAGGATCTCGCGGTAACTTGCAAGGTCGGAGGGCGCATCGAAGAGTGGACATCCGAAGCTGATGTCGATCTGCACCGTGTCCAACTCGGGCACCGGACCGGCGATATAGACGAAGTTCTCGCTGGGGCCGGGCAGCGATTCGATCTTGAACGGCACGACGCGAACTGAGATGCCAGGGCTCTCGGAATGGTCGATGAGGGCGCCGAGTTGCTCGGCGAGCGCCGCCGGTCCGCTGAACTGCATGCGGAGTGCGGCTTCATGGATGAACGCCGTGTAAGGCGTGGCGCCGTTCCGGACGACCTGCTGCCTCTGCAGACGGAACGCCAGCCGGAGATCGACGTCGGACTGTGGCAGTGGCGGGATGGCGCGCGCGAACACCGAAGCGGCGTAGGCCGGGGTCTGAAGAAGCCCCGGCAGGAAGGTGATCGAGTAGGTGGAGATCCGCCGGGCATGGGCTTCGATCGCCGCCACATCGAGCAGATCGGTGTTCAGGTTCGGGCTGTACTCCTCCCACCAGCCGGTCTCTCGCTCCCGAGTCATGTCAGCAAGCGCATCGATCAGCGGTTCGTTGCCGCACGCGCAGGCCGTCGCGATCTCACGCAGACGCCCCTCGGCGACGGCCGACTTCCCGTTCTCCATCTGACTCACCAGGGCAGCAGTCACCCCGAGTAGACGGGCAAGGTGGCTGCCGCCGAAGCCGGCTTGCTCTCTCATCCTTCGCAGTTCGGCGCCGAGGCGTCGCTGACGAAGAGTGGGGATTCGAAGGGCCATGGCGTCCTCTCTGCTGGTGCAGAGGCCAGTGTGCCGTGCTGGTCGATGGCGGATCCATTCGGGCTCTTGGCGGCGCGTGTCCCCCGCGCGGAGGAACCTTCTCCCGTTCGAATTTAATTAAAGAGCAGATGCGCTATCGTCGCTCTCAGCTCGACCCGACGGGTCGTCAGTAATGCCCGCATCCAGGGCAGTAGGCGCCTACTGCCCGCGTGCCGAAGAGCAGCCATGCGTGGCCTGGCTCACGGCGACGACCGTCGTCACCCCTCTCCACACCACAGCCTCACGGAGGTTCCCGTGTGCACCCGTAACACCCCCTCGCTCACCCTCTCCCGGCAGGCCCTGCGGGACGCCATGACCCGCAGCGGCTGGGACGCCGAGACCATCTTCAACGCCGAACTCGCGCTGATGGAGCTCATCACCAACGCCTGGCGGCACGGCGACACCCCCGCGCCCGTCGTCTGGTTCTCCCTCCTCAACGGCACCCTGCGGGTCGCCGTCTCCGACGAGAGCGACGCCCTGCCCCAGCCGCGAACGTCCGCCGACCTCGCCGAAACCGGGCGGGGCCTCCAGCTCGTGGAGGGCCTCACCCACCGCTGGGGCGTCGACCCGCAGAAGCGCGGCAAAACCACCTGGTACGAGCTGGACTCCCTCGCGTGACCCGCGACCCCATCGCGCCGGACGACCCCCGGATGCGCGACTACACCGAGCCCCAGATCACGACGCTCCTGGGCGAGTTGCACCGGCGCGGCCTGCCGCACGGGCTCCTCTGGGGCTCCGCCTCGGCCGGCGAAACGACCCTCGACGGCCGCATCCTCGTCGACTTCGGGAACGCGCCGGTCAGCACTCTGCTCAACCTCCTCCACCTGCTCCGCGACCTGGACCGGAACGAGGCCTGGCCCCCGTGAAGTTCTTCGTCGGCGCGATCCTCGTCGCCCTCCTCACCCTCGCGATCGCCACCGTCGCCCTCGGTGTCATCGCGACCCTCAAGATGCCCCGCCCCGAGGGGCGCGACGAGCGGCACTGAGAACACGCGAAGGCCCTCGCCCACCCAGGGCGAGGGCCTTGCGGGCGCCCGTGAGCACCCTAGGGACAGCCTTGAGCGTGAGCTCATTTGATGCTTTGCCAGCTTCGTTCGCAGTACTCGGCTCCTTGCGCACGCACGGGACGTCGACAGGGCCACGCCCCGTATTTGGCAGTCACATAAAGTGAAGTGACAAGTGTGAAGATCGAGAGGAGGATGTGCGCGGCTTCCTGTGGCATGCGCAGGAAGCCTCCAGCATCCGGTCCACAGGGGGGTCTTCCGTGCGCCATCATCTCGCCAGCCTCGCCATCGCCACCGCACTAGGGGCTGGGCTGCCCGCACCCGCGACTGCGGTCGCCGACGGCGCCACGCTCTTCGTCAACCCGGTCACGGGCTGCACCGACACGGGCGGCGGCTCCCAGGCCGCGCCGTTCTGCACCGTCCAGGCCGCCGTCGACGCCGCACGGCCCGGCCAGACCGTCCAGGTGGCCGCAGCGTACTACCGCGAGCAGGTCACACTCAGCCACTCGGGCGAGCCGGGCAAGCCGATCACCCTTCGGGGCGGCAGCAATCGCAACGGCCTCAAGACACTTCCGATCGTCGGGGTCAACCTGGGCGGCACGAACCCGGACTACGGCTTCGTCCTCAACGGCGTCCACGACGTCACGATCACGGGTTTCGGCATCGGGGGCTCCCTCGGATCCGTCCAGCTGACCGACACCCAGCAGGTGACGCTGGACGGCAACCAAATGGGCGGCGTAGCGGCCGGCCCGCAGACCGTCCGCGTTCACCTCGGCGGGACAACCCGGGCCACCACGATCAGCCGAAACATCATCGGGGGTGATGCCCAGATCGCCATCGCCGTCGACGCAGGTGTGACCGGCACCGTGCTCACCACCAACGCTGTGGACAACCACGCGGGCGGCGCCGGCATCCAGGTCACCGACGCCCCGGGGACGGTGATCACGAGCAACACCGTCAGCTCGGTCTGCGGCCCGGCCATCGGCCTGCTGGGCGACTCGTCCGGGGCCGTGGTCGAGAACAACGTCCTCGCCACCGCCTCCGACACCGGCCATAACGCCCCTGTCTGCGCCCCGGAGCAGAGCACGGCCAAGCTCTCCGTCTCAGCCGGCTCGGTACCGGGCACCGTCGCCGACTACAACCTGGCCGACGCCTTTGCCAACGGGCCGATCTACAGCTGGGCGGGCAGCAGCTACGCCATCGCGGCCGACTTCACCAAGTCCGTCCCGCAGCAGGGCGCGCACGACATCACGGCCGATCCACACTACTCGGGGAACGCCGACACGGGACTTCCCATCGGCTCGAACTCCCCGGCCATTGACTCGGCCGACGCCAACGCACCCGGCGAGCTCAGCACCGACCTCTACGGCTACCAGCGGATCGACGACCCCTACGTCGCCAACACCGGTACCGGTTCGAAGATTTACGACCGGGGCGCATTCGAGTACACGACCTCGTCCCGCTGGATCGGGGTCCTGAGCCAGCCGCAGGCGATTCCAGCCGGGGCGTCGACCACCTTCACGATCCGCGACCAGGACACCTGGTCACCGGTCGTCTCCTACAGCCTTGACTTCGGTGACGGAACTCCGACCGTGACGACCACGCAGCTCGCGGTCCAGCACACCTACCAGACCGCGGGTTCCTACCGGATCACGGTCGTCGCCACCGAGCAGAACGGCGACACCACCACCGGTGACGACACGGTGGACGTCGGGCCGCCCGCCCCTTAGCTGACGTCCTCGCCGAACGGGCTTCCGCTCGGGTGCAGCTTCTCGGGCTCCGGCTCCACGTCCACGTGATCGCTGAAGGGGCGCGGGCGGGGGCCCCCCGGGCCGGCGCGCCCCCCCCCCCCCCCCAACCACCGCCAAAACCACCCCCCCCACCCCCCCCGGGGGGCGCAAAACCCCCACCC
>NZ_JBIWNZ010000003.1:0-17831 GCF_044767505.1 Kitasatospora sp. NPDC101235 | reverse complement strand
ACCCCGGCCACCCGGGCGGCCACGCCGTGGGCCCCGGGGGGGCGGGCGGCGCCCCCGGGGCGCCGGGGCGGGGGGGGGGGGGGGCGCGGCGGCCGCCCCGGGGCGGGGGGGGGGGGGGGGGGGGCGCCCCCCCCGGGGGGCCCCCCCCCCCCCCCCTCGCCACCGACAACTCCGGAAACACCTGCCGCAGCTACGCCGACGAGGGCGACTACACCGTCACGCTGACCGTGACCGATACGGGTGGCCGCAGCGAGAAGACCTCGCAGCTTGTGCGGGTCGCGTACCCGGCAGGCACCCGCCACCCGACGGCTCCGGTGCGGCTGCACTGACCGTCGGCCGGTTACTCTCCCCTCCAGACCGGCGCAGGAAGTGGGCCCCGGGGGGGGGGGGGGGGGGCAGTGGGCCCCCCATTATGGCCGCCCGCCAGAGGAAACCCCCAAACCGGGGGGGGGGGAGCGACAGGGCGGGGGGCGGGGGCGCCCCCCGGCCGGGCGCCCCCCCCCCCCCCCCCCGCGCGGGGGGGGGCGGCCGGGGGGGGGGGGGCGGGGGCCCCCCCCCCCCCCCCCCCCCCCCCCCGGCCGACTTCCTGACCGCCTAACCGGTGGTGCGGCTCAGCTCAGCGGGGCTGGCAGCGGGTGAGCTGGTCCGCTGGTTGCCTCGGCGGAGGGCCGGCGACATCGCGCTGCCGGGAACGGACCTGTGGATGTTCGACGGATCCGCCGTGCTGTTCACGTACTTCTCCGGAGTCGGGGAGGTCGTCGACCGGGAGTGGCGGACGGACCAGGCCGTTGTGGATCTGGTCAGCTCTGCCTTTGAGGCCGTGTGGGAGCGGGCCACGCCGCACGAGGACTACAAGCTCATGTCCGTTTCTGGATCGTCTCACGTCCAAGCTGCCCGGAAAGTCCTCGTGCGGCCCGCTCCCTGCGCGCAGCGAGCGGGCCGCTTCGGTGTGCCAGTCAGCCGAGATAGGGGATCGCCCTGCGCTCCAGGAAGTGCCGAAGCCGGAGACGCTGGGTGTGGTGCATCGGCAAGCCTTCAATGTCGCTTGGGACGACGAACCGAAGGTCGGTGGACTCGTCCGAGATCCGCAGCTCCCCGCCCGTGATGCGCGCGGTGAAGCAGACGTTGAACTGCTGTCGGACTTCGCCGTCCGAGTAGGCGATCACGTGTCGGGGGTCGGTGTACGTGCCGACGAGTCCGGTGATTTCGACGTCGAGGCCGGTTTCCTCGCGGACCTCTCGGACGGCCGTGCCCGGCAGCGATTCACCGAGATCCATCGTTCCGCCCGGCAGCGCATACAGGCCGTTGTCGGTGCGTCGCTGGAGCAGGATGCGCCCTTCGGGATCCGTCACCACTGCGGACGCTGCCACGACCAGCCGGTTCGGCTTGGGTGCGTTGGGATCGTCGTGGAACTCCGTCCGTGCCACGTGATCAGTTCTCCTCAACCGGTCGGGCGGCGCTCCACACCGCGTCGAAGCTCGCAGCATAGGTGTCGAACAGCACCCCTGTACCAGTGTCGGCGCGCTCCTTCAGGGCGTGAAGGCAGGCGAGTTCGACCGCCTCATCGCCGACGCTTGAGCGAATCGTTCTGTCACTTCGCCCCGTCGAGCCGGCTTGGCTCGACGGGGCGAAGTGGAACGAGACCTTTCTCCAACTGGTCGGCGCGATGGCCGTCCTGATCACGCTCAAGGAAGTAGCCAGCCGCGGCCGCAGGCGCGGCGAAGAAGCGCTGAGGCGCTGCGGGGTCTGCAGCAAGAGTGGCGGCGCTCGCGGGAGCAGGAAGTCGGTCTGCCCGACTTCCTGTGCAGACAGCTCGCCGATCCACCCGACTCTCCAGGGCTCACACCTCCCCGCGCGAACCTGAAGTGAGCGTGTTCCGGCCCTCATCAACCGGCGGCTCCTTGCTCCCCGCAAGGAGCCGCCGGTTGATGGGCGCGCGGCTGATCTTTAGTCGGACACAGGAATACTTCCTTCGTGTCGTGGACAGCGCCCGACCAGCTCTCTAACGTCGTGCACCGATGGTCCAACCGGGCCGCACTCCTAGGGGGTTGAGATGGACACCAGGTCGGGTCTCACGCGGTTGACCAACACGAGCAACGGCAGTGGCTCGGGGGAGTGCAATCAGAACGGCTGCCCCAACGTCTACCGCACCGGGCGGGGGACGTTCGTGGTCCAGGGGGCCGTATCCGGTGCCTTCACGCCGCCCAGCGGCGAAGGGCTGGTGGAGATCCCCGAGAGTGTGCTTCGGGAGGCTGTTCGTGCGCTTGGATGGTGAGGCTTGGCAGGCCAGGTTCCGTGGGTTCAAGACGGAAGCGTGGCGGCTTGAGACCCTCCCGGTCTACAACGTCCCGCAGGAGGAAGAAGAGCTGCGAGCGTTTCGAGCCGGTGAGCGAATCGATCCGCACGCCCATTCCAACGACTACACGGAAGACCTCAAACGAGTGCGACGGGAGGGGAAACTCAAGGGGCGGGTGCACATCGTCACGCGACCGCTCTCCGAGTATCTCCGCTACGAGTTCATGTACTACCTGCCCCACGTGTGGGCCGGCGAAGACGTGCGGATCATGGACGTCACGGATCGTCCCAACCCCCTGGCCGGTGTCCCTGACTACTGGATGTTCGATCAGAAGGAGGTGGTGCTCATGAACTACCTCCCCGATGGAACGCAGATCGACCGCACCGTGTTCGAGGGCGACATCAGCCCGTTCATCGAATACCAGCGGATCGCCATCGCCGAATCGGTGCCCTTCGAGGAGTACGTGAAGGGCATTGGCGCTTGATCCACAGGAGCTGGGTCAGTCGAACTCGGACCTGGCGGCAATCCTTCAAGAGCTTCGCAAGCGAGCTGGACTCTCCGGGGTCCAGCTCGCTAGGCGTGTCAACATGTCGCAGTCCAAGATCTCCAAGATCGAGACCGGCAAGGTCACGCCATCACTCGTCGACGTCGAGCTGATCCTGCGAGCGCTCGGGGCGCCGACGGAGCTGATGGCACAGGTGACCGTCCTCGCTCGCATTGCGAACACGGAGTGGCAGGATGCCAGGGCCCTGCGTCGCAAGGGGCTGGACAAGAAGCAAGTCGAACTGGCGACCCTTGAGCAGAACTCGACGGAGTTCAGATACTTCCTGCCAACCATGATCACGGGCTTGCTTGCGACACCTGAATACATCAGGGCCAGTCTTGCCCCATTCCCTGGTGACCATTCGAAGGCCATCGCCAGGAAGCTGGACCGGCAGGCCGTTCTCTATGATTCCACCAAGCGCTTCACCTTCATCCTGACCGAGCAGGCATGCCTCTGGCCACTTGTCCCGGAACAGGCCATGGCCATGCAGCTCGACCGGCTGGCTTCCGTCTCCCTCTTGCCGAACGTTCGGCTCGGAGTCATCCCGATGGCCGGCCATATGCCGTGGGCGCCGCTGAATGTCTTCACTATTTACGACGCCTCGCTGGCCACCGTGGAAGTCTCCACGGGTGCGCTCGTTTTTCGCGATCCCCGCGATATCCAGGAGTACCTGGGCGAGTTTCGAACCTTTGAGGGATATTCCCTCTGGGGCGAGAGCGCCCGCGTCAAGCTGCGTGAGTGGGCCGACCGCCATCGAGGGATATCGCGAGATCTTTAATCGACATCGGGAATATCGTTGAGTGGCTGCCTGGAATTCCCCTAATCTGCTTCTCGCTCACACGGTCGGGAGACGGGGCCGGGCAGGCCCGCTGCCATCAGGCGTGCGGGATCGCGGGCCGAATGAAAGGTCGGCCGTCCTGACCCTCGGCCGCTCGCTCACGCCCTCCTGCCTGGCGCCGAACGAGCACCTGGCCGGCGATGCCGCCGAGCGGGCCGAGTTGGCTCACCTGCTGGCCGCGCGACGGGCGACGGCAGCGCTCGACCGGGCTCACCCGCACCTCACGTTCTCACTCCTGCACTGGGTACTCGACACGTGGTCCGACGAGTCGGCCCGCGAGGTCTTCCGGCAGGGCTCGGCCCTCCTGGCCGACCGCTACCGGGAATTGGGGCTGAATCGGCTGTTGCCGATCGACCGGGTGTGGGTCGGGGTGCGCTCGACCCGGCCCGATGCCTTCGGCGGCTTCCACCACCCGAACCAGGGCTACCGGCACGTGCAACTGGCGTCGGTGATCACGAGGTACGGGCGGCTGAGCGACCCCTGGTTGTCATCGCCGGAACTGGTGGCGCTTGACCTGCTTCGGTCCTACGCTCACGACTGCCTCCACTGGGGCTCCTTCCGGGAGTACCGGCTCCAGGGAGAGCAGGTGATCCGAAGCCGCTACGGGATCAACCGTCGCGACCTGCACGGTCGGACGTACTCGACCCAGGACCGGGCCGATGCTCCCTCGACGCGGAATCTCGGCATCGTGATGGAGGGGGCCACCGATCGGGAGGCTCGGCTGATCGCCGCCGTGGTGGCCGACCGTCTCGGTTTGGCCGAGCGCATCGCAGCCTCCGATCGCCTGGCGTTCCGCGACACCACGGGACGGCTGGAGCCGAGCGACTTCGACCACGCGGAGCCTGGCGTTGCCACCCGCTTCCACCTGGCCATGGCCGGATACGAACACGGTGTCGGCACGCGCTATCAGCGCTTCCTCACCGACATGGGCGGGCCCGACGCGGACACACTGCACGAGCTCATCATCGAGGCGGTGATCAGCGGCGATCTGCTCCGCCTGACGAGGTGGCTCGACCAGCGGCACGGCCCCGAGGCTTTCCGTCGCACCTTCCGGTCACCTTCCTACTCGGGACCCGATCCCAATGAGTAGACGTTCGGTCGTGGCACAGGAAGGAAATTCGGGGGTGATGCGAAGTGACCGGGGCCCGCCGCGGTGGTCCACCGGGGCGGGCCACCTGCTCATTCCACGCCCAACGACCGTCGTAGGAAGGCAAGTTCGTGCCGCAGCAGGTTGGCCACCACCGCCTCGTCGGTCGGCCGGTGGCCGGCGCCGCGCAGCGGCAGGACTTCGTGGGGGCGGCCGGCGGCGAGCAGAGCGTGCGAGAGCCGCAGGGTGTGGACGGGGAAGACGTTGTCGTCCGCGAGGCCCTGGATCAGCAGCAGCGGTCGGCTCAGCTTCGGCGCCTCGGTGACGAGGTCGCAGGCGTCGTAGTACTCGGGGTGCTCGTCGGGGTGGCCGAGGAAGCGTTCCTGCCAGTGGGTGTCGTAGAGCCGGTGGTCGGTGGGCGCGGCCCCGGCGGAGGCGGCGTGGAAGACGTCCGGGCGCCGCAGCACCGCGAGGGCGGCGAGGTAGCCGCCGTAGGACCAGCCGCGGATGGCGACCCGGTCGAGGTCGAGCAGCCCGGGCCGCAGCCGGTCGGCCGCCCGCAGGCCCTCGATCTGGTCGCCGAGGGCGGGCTCCGCCTTGTCGCCGTGGATCGTCTTGTCCCAGCGGGGCCCGCGCCCGGGGGTGCCGCGGCCGTCCACCACGAGGACCGCGAAGCCCTGGTCGGCGAACCACTGCGAGACCTGGTCCCACCAGAGGCCACCGGTGGTGGCCTTCTGCGTCGCGGGCCCGCCGTACGGGTCGAGCAGGACGGGCAGCGGGCCGTCGCCGGGGCGGTGGTCGGCGGGCAGGAACAGCGTGGCGCGCAGTTCGTGCGAGCCGAGCCGGAGCAGTTCGGGCCGTGCGGTGACGACGGGCGGCTCGGCGCGGGAGTCGAGCGGGAGCGCCGGGCGGCCCTCGCGCAGGACGGTGGAGCGACCGCCGGGGTGGCCCTGGGCCCGGGTGGAGAGCACCAGTGTGCCGCCGCGCCGCACGCCGGTGTGCAGGCCGGGGCCGCTGCTCAGCCGCTGTGGGCCGGTGTCCGGTCGGTACGTCCAGAGGTGGGTCTCGGTGGGTTCGTCGGAGGCGGTGAACAGCACCTGTTCGCCCTCCGTCCCGAGGACCGCGCGCAGCTGGAGCCCGGGCGGGGTGACCGGCTTGCCGTCGACGGTCAGGTGCCGGGTGTCGCCCAGGTCGGCGGAGTCGACCAGCGAGCCGGCCGCGGTGCGCACCGGCAGGCCGGGGAGGAGCTCGACCCAGTGCTCGTCGCGCTGCTCGGCGAGCACCCGGGTGGCGCCGTCCGGCTCGATCGCCAGGGTGCGGACGGTGCGCTGGTCGCGGCTCTGCACGGCGGCGTACGGGCCGTGGCCGTCCCAGCCGGCGGCGGTGAGGTACTCGAAGACGGCGCGGTCCCAGCGGACCTCGGTGCGGCTGCCGTCGAGGCCGAGCAGCCACAGCGAGACGTCCGCGTTGGCGGTGCCGGCCAGCGGGTACCGGATGGTGCGCGGCGGGTGCTGCGGGTCGGTCGGGTCGGCCAGGAAGAGTCGGGTGACCTTGCGGTTGTCGACCCGGGCGACCAGCAGCGCGGTGCCGTCGGGGGACCACCAGTGGCCGCGGTCGCGGAACATCTCCTCGGCGGCGACGTACTCGGCGAGCCCGTAGGTGACGTCCTCGGCCTCGGGCCGGGCGAGCGCCCGCTCCTGCGTGCCGTCGACGCCGACCACCCGCAGGGCGCGGTCGCTGACGTAGGCGATCCGGCGGCCGGTCGGGTCGATCCGGGGGTCCTCCGGCGGGCCGGGGACGGGCACCCGGCGGACGGTGCCGCCGGCGGTGTCGGCCAGCCACAGTGCGCCGTCCAGCGTGAAGGCGGCGAGCGCGCCCGCGGCGTCGGTGCTGTACGCGGCGATTCCCTCGCCGGCGCCCAGTGCGGCCGGGTCGGCGATCAGCCGCTCCGCGCCGGTGGCGGTGTCCAGGGCCCAGAGGCAGGCGAGCGGGTCGGTGCCGGTCCGGCCGCGCAGGAAGAGCACGGTGGTGCCGTCCGGCGAGGGCTCCGGCTGGACCGGGACGCCCAGGGTGAACCGCCGGGTGCGGGCCAGCTGACGGGGTAAGGAGAGGGTCGTCATGCCGGGCACCATAGGCACGGCCGACACGCCCCTGTCGAGCGGATTGACGGTCGAGCGGGGGAACGGCCGAGCGGGAAACGGCCGGGGCCGCCGTGGATCTCAGGAATCCACGGCGGCCCCGGAGTCGTGAGCCGGAGGTCGGTGCGTCAGCGCACGTCGCCCATGAGGGCCTGGACCCGCTTGCGGTACGTGTAGACGGCGAGCCCCGCGAGGGCCGCGAGCGCGGCCTGCACCGCGATGATCCCGGTGCCGTCGAGGCTGACGCCGGCCAGCGAGAGCAGGCTGGTGGCGCAGTCACCGGCGGTGACGGCGAGGAACCAGACGCCCATCATCTGGGAGGCGTACTTCTGCGGCGCCATCTTCGTGGTGACCGAGAGGCCGACCGGGGAGAGGCACAGCTCGCCGATGGTCTGGATCAGGTAGATCGAGACGAGCCACAGCGGGGAGACCATGGTGCCGTTGTCCGCCATGTTCATCGGGACGATGAAGATGAAGAACGAGGCGCCGATCAGGAGCAGGCCGATCGAGAACTTCACGATGGTGTTCGGCTCCTTGTCCCGGCGGGACAGCCACAGCCACAGCCAGGCGAAGACCGGCGCGAGCGCCATCACGAACAGCGGGTTCAGCGACTGGTACCAGGTGGCCGAGAAGCCGAAGCCGAACAGGGTGTCCGCGGTGCTCTTGTCCGCGAACAGCGAGAGCGTGGACCCGCCCTGGTCGTAGATCATCCAGAAGATGGCGGCCGCGGCGAAGAACCAGATGTACGCGGACATCTTGGACTGCTCGCCGGCGCTCAGGTCCTTGTCGCGCTTGATGCGGACCAGCACGGCGATCGGGATGAGCAGGCCGGCCAGGGTCAGCGGGACCAGGGCCCAGTTCAGCGTGTAGACGCCCAGCCCGGCGACGACGCCGTAGAAGGCGGCGATGGCGAGGACCGTCACGCCGGCCTTCACCAGCAGGCTGTTGCGCTCCGCGGGCTTGAGCGGGTTGGGGACCACGCTGCTCTTGGGGTTCAGGTGGCGGCTGCCCAGCAGGAACTGCACCAGACCGACGGCCATGCCGACCGCGGCCAGCCCGAAGCCCAGGTGCCAGCTGTACTCCTTGCCGATCGTCCCGATGACGAACGGGGCGACGAAGGCACCGAGGTTGATGCTCATGTAGAAGACCGTGAAGCCACCGTCGCGGCGCGGGTCCTCGGGGCCGTTGTAGAGCTGGCCGACCATCGTGGAGATGTTGGCCTTCAGCAGCCCGGAACCGAGCGCGACCAGGAGCAGGCCGACGAAGAACGCCACCTGGCCCGGGACGGCCAGCGCGATGTGGCCGAACATGATCACGAACCCGGCGATGGCGACCGTCTTGCGGGCGCCCCAGACCCGGTCACCGAACCAACCGCCCGGGTAGGCCATGAGGTAGACCATCGAGACGTAGACGGAGTAGATCGCCGTCGCCGTCGTCGCCGTCATGGCGAGGCCGCCGCCCTGGCTGCCAACGGCGGCGTCGGCGCCACCGGAGACCAGGTAGTAGATCAGCAGGGCGCGCATGCCGTAGTAGGAGAAGCGCTCCCACATCTCGGTCATGAACAGCGTGGCGAGCCCCCGGGGGTGCCCGAGGAAGGTCTTGCCGCTGGGAGAGGCCGACGTGACGTCGGCGTCCAGGGTCTTAGACGCCATGAGTAGTGGTTCCTTGCCTGACAGCGTCCGCCCATGGGGATGGCGGCGGACGTGGACGAAACCACTCTACGTGGCGACATTTGGCTTTATCAGATGACAAAAGCCATGAATCAGGTGTGGGAATAACAAAGTTGGAACCAGATCTTCCCGGCGTATCGATGGTAGACGGGCGCGTCTTCCTTCGGTTTGAAGATCCAGGCGGGGATTATTCGCTGAACGGCCGGTCTGTCATGCCGCGTTGAGTCCGATCGGGTCCTTGTATAACGATCACGCTCTGTGAACTACCTCACAGGGCGTCCGGGTATACCCCGGCGGACTACCATCACCACATGACCTGTGTGCTGCTTGCCGAGGACGATCCGGCGATCTCCGAACCGCTCGCCCGGGCCCTGCGACGCGAGGGCTATGAGGTGCTCGTCCGCGAGGACGGTCCGACCGCACTGGCCGCCGGCCTCACCGAGGAGGTCGACCTCGTCGTCCTGGACCTCGGCCTGCCCGAGATGGACGGTCTGGAGGTCTGCCGCCGCCTGCGCGCCGACGGCAAGAGCTGCCCCGTCCTGGTGCTCACCGCCCGCGCGGACGAGGTGGACACCGTGGTCGGCCTGGACGCCGGCGCCGACGACTACGTCACCAAGCCCTTCCGCCTGGCCGAACTGCTCGCCCGCGTCCGGGCCCTGCTCCGGCGCGGCAACGTCGACCAGCTCACCACCGGCGCGCACGGCGTGAAGATCGACATCGAGTCCCACCGCGCCTGGCTCGGCGACGAGGAGCTCACCCTCTCCGCCAAGGAGTTCGAGCTGCTGCGGGTCCTGGTCCGGGACGCCGGCCGGGTGGTCACCCGCGAGGAGATCATGCGGCAGGTCTGGGACACCACCTGGTGGACCTCCACCAAGACCCTGGACATGCACATCTCCTGGCTCCGCAAGAAGCTCGGCGACGACGCGGCCAACCCCCGCTACATCGCCACCGTGCGCGGCGTGGGGTTCCGGTTCGAGAAGAACTGACCCCGCAGGAGCCCGTCGGCCCGTAGGAGCTCGTGCGAGCCTGTAGGAGATCAACCCCCGTAAGAGATCGGGGCCGGACGTCGTCCGGTGGAGCGGAACACCTCGGGGAGCGGCAGCGTGAAACGCAGGATGATCAACTCGCTGCTGGGCGTCGTCCTGGTGGTGGTCGCGGTGTTCTGCGTGCCGCTCGCCCTGGTCGAGAAGCGGACCATCGTCAACTCGGCCCAGGACCGGGTGGACGCGGCCGCCGTCCGGGTGCTCGCCCTCGTCGAGAGCCGGCTCGCCGCGGGCGAGCCGGTCACCGGGCGGGCCTTCGAGAGCCAGGTCACCGAGGGCAGCTACGTCGAGGTGCAGGTGCCCGGCCAGCCGGTGGTCTCCGCGGGCGAGCGCCCGGCCGGGAACCACCTGCTGAAGGCCGTCGAACGGGGCAACAGCGGCGAGACCGTCACGGTCGAGCAGTCCCGCGAGGACGTCGACCACGAGATCGCCAACAACCTGCTGCTGCTCGGCGTGGTCGCCCTGCTCGCCGTCCAGGCCGCGGTGGCGCTCGCCGTCTGGCAGGCCAAGCGGCTCGCCCGGCCGCTCACCGACCTCGCCGAGACCGCCGAGCGGCTCGGCTCCGGCGACCCCCGCCCGCGCGACCGCCGCTACGGGGTGCCCGAGCTCGACCGGGTCGCCGAGGTGCTGGACACCAGTGCCGAGCGGATCGCCCGGATGCTGACCGCCGAGCGCCGGCTCGCCGCCGACGCCTCGCACCAGCTGCGCACCCCGCTCACCGCGCTCTCCATGCGGCTGGAGGAGATCACCGCCCTCGCCGAGGACCCGGAGACGGTCAAGGAGGAGGCGACCATCGCCCTCCAGCAGGTCGAGCGGCTCACCGACGTGGTCCAGCGGCTGCTCACCACCCAGCGCGACCCGCGCAGCCCCACCGCCGTCGCCTTCGACCTGGACGAGGTGATCAAGCAGCAGGTGGAGGAGTGGGGCCCGACGCTGCGGGAGAAGGGCCGGGTGCTCTCCCTGGAGGGACTGCACGGGGTCACCGCGGTCGGTACCCCGGGGACGGTGGCCCAGGTGCTGGCCACCCTGATCGAGAACTCGCTGATGCACGGCGCCGGGACGATCACCCTGCGGGTCCGGCCGTCCGGCACCTCGGTGGTGGTCGAGGTCCAGGACCAGGGCGCCGGCGTGCCGCCGGACCTCGGCAACCGGGTGTTCGAACGCGCGGTCAGCGGGCGCAACTCCACCGGCATCGGGCTGGCCGTCGCCCGCGACCTCGCGGAGGCGGACGGCGGGCGGCTCGAACTGCTCTCGCTGAAGCCGGCGGTGTTCGCGCTCTTCCTCGGGCGCAGCCACCAGGACTGAGCGGGTCCCGGTCCGGGCACGTGGGCCCGGACGGACGCCATGGCGAGCCCGCCGGCCCCCTCGGCCGCTATCGTTCGCCGACCGTGCCCGCCCTCGGCCGCCACCGTCCTCCGGTGGCGGCGGACACGGCAAACCCCGGCGGCCGGTTCGGCCTGCCGGGGCTGCGAGGAGCGAGGAGCGGGGGCTGCGGGGCCTACTCGGCCTTGGCGAAGCGGATCGGCTCGGCGGCCAGCATCAGCTTGGCCTGCGCGGGCAGCTCCTGGCCGCCGGCGGCAGCCGCCGGCTGCTGGGCGGGCAGTCCGACCGGCTCCGGCACGGCCTTGAACACCCAGGTGCGGTACGAGACGAAGCGGAAGACGGTGGCCACGGCGAGGCCGATCACCTTGGCGCCGATCTGCTCGTAGTGCGAGCGCAGGTCGAGCACGTACACCGAGAAGCCGAGCACGCCGGTCTCGATCAGCATGCCGATGCCGCTGTAGACCAGGAAGAGCGTGATCTCCCGCTTGCGGGAGGCGGCGTCGCGGTCCCGGTACAGCCAGTAGCGGTAGCCCAGGTAGTTGGTCGCGATCGCGATCACCGTCGCGACGATGTTCGACCGCACCGAGGCCAGGCCCATGCCGTTGATGCAGACCCAGAAGACGGCGAAGTTGACCACCACGCCGCTCAGGCCGACGATGCCGAACTTCACGACTTCGCCCGTGAGCCCGCGCAGTTTCTGCGCAAGCGGGCGTTTCGAAGCTGCGGTCGTCGCCATACCGGACTGCCTCCATAGGCCTGCGGGTCGAAAGGGCCGGCCACGGCGGTGCGGCTACCCCTTGAGCCCTGCGTGCACGCACATGATCGGACCGCGCAGACCAGGACCCGGCCGACCAGGCTACCCGCTTCCATCGAACGGCTCAGCCCCTTGGGCGGCAGGTTGACATCTACGCGCGTCCGATCCGGTGGCCCCGGCGGCGGCTCCACCACCCCCGACCGGCCCGGATATCCTGGGCCGCGTGACTTCCCCGGGCAATATGAATTTTCCAGTGGTGGGCATGATCGGTGGCGGGCAGCTGGCCCGCATGGCACACCAGGCGGGCATCCCGCTCGGGGTCAGGTTCAAACTCCTCGCCGACACGCCCCAGGACTCCGCCGCGCAGGTGGTCTCCGACGTCGTCCTCGGTGACTACCGCGACCTCGACACCCTGCGCGCCTTCGCCGCCGGCTGCGACGTGATCACCTTCGACCACGAGCACGTCCCCACCGAGCACCTGCGGGCCCTGGAGGCCGACGGCATCGCCGTCCGCCCCGGCCCGGACGCGCTGGTCAACGCCCAGGACAAGGGCGTGATGCGGGCCAAGCTGGACTCCATCGGCGTGCCCTGCCCCCGGCACCGGATCGTCGCCGACCCGGCCGACGTCACCGCGTTCGCGAACGAGGGCTCCGGGTACCCCGTCGTGCTGAAGACCGTCCGCGGCGGCTACGACGGCAAGGGCGTCTGGGTCGTCGACGACGAGGAGCAGGCGCATGCCCCGTTCCTGGCCGGCGTCGCGGTGCTGGCCGAGGAGAAGGTCGACTTCGTCCGCGAGCTGGCCGCCAACGTGGTCCGCTCGCCCAGCGGCCAGGCCGTCGCCTACCCGGTGGTGGAGAGCGTCCAGGAGAACGGCGTCTGCGCCGAGGTCACCGCCCCCGCGCCGGACCTCGACCCGGCCCTGTCCGACGAGGCCCAGCAGCTCGCCCTGCGGATCGCCGGCGAACTCGGCATCGTCGGCCACCTCGCCGTCGAGCTGTTCCAGACCCGGGACGGCCGCGTCCTGGTCAACGAGCTGGCCATGCGCCCGCACAACTCCGGCCACTGGACCCAGGACGGTGCGGTCACCTCGCAGTTCGAGAACCACCTGCGGGCCGTCCTCGACCTCCCGCTCGGCGACCCCCGCCCGCGCGCCGGGTGGACCGTCATGGTCAACGTCCTCGGCGGCGACTACCCGGACATGTACCACCCCTTCCTGCACTGCATGGCCCGCGACCCCGGGCTGCGGATCCACATGTACGGGAAGGACGTGAAGCCCGGCCGCAAGGTCGGCCACGTCAACGTCTTCGGGGACGACCTCGAAGACGTCCGCGAGCGCGCCCGCCACGCGGCCGCCTACCTGCGAGGAACGATCACCGAATGAGCCCCGCCTCGAACGCACCCCTCGTCGGCATCGTGATGGGATCGGACTCCGACTGGCCGGTCATGGAGGCCGCCGCCCAGGCCCTCGACGAGTTCGAGGTCCCCTACGAGGTGGACGTCGTCTCCGCGCACCGGATGCCCCGCGAGATGGTCGCGTACGGCGAGCAGGCCCACGGGCGCGGCCTGAAGGCGATCATCGCGGGCGCCGGCGGCGCGGCCCACCTGCCGGGCATGCTTGCCTCGGTCACCCCGCTGCCCGTCATCGGCGTGCCGGTGCCGCTGCGCTACCTGGACGGCATGGACAGCCTGCTGTCGATCGTCCAGATGCCGGCCGGCGTGCCGGTGGCGACCGTCTCGGTGGCCGGCGCGCGCAACGCCGGCCTGCTCGCGGTGCGGATGCTCGCCGCCTTCGACCCCGAGCTCACCGAGAAGATGACCGACTTCCAGGCCGAGCTGAACAACCAGGCCACCGAGAAGGGCAAGAAGCTGCGCGCCAAGGTGGCCGGTTCGTCCTCCTTCGGCTTCGGCAAGTAGTTCGCCCACCCGCGGGGGTGGGGTAGAACAGCTCGCATGACCGCTGACCTGGACTCCCTCACCCCGCTGGACCGAGCCCGCGCCCTGCTGCGCACCGCCCCCGTCGTGGACGGCCACAACGACCTCCCCTGGGCGATGCGCGAGCAGGCCGGGTACGACCTCGGCGCGCTCGACCTCGCCGCCGACCAGAGCGACCGCCTGCACACCGACCTGGCCCGCCTCGCGGAGGGCGGGGTCGGCGCGCAGTTCTGGTCCGTCTACGTCCCCTCCTCGCTGGCCGGCGACCACGCGGTGAGCGCCACCCTGGAGCAGATCGACTTCGTCCACGCCCTGGTCGAGCGCTACCCGGACCGGCTGCGCCTGGCCCGTACCGCCGCGGACATCGAGGCGGCCCGCGCCGAGGGCCGGATCGCCTCCCTGATGGGCGCCGAGGGCGGCCACTCCATCGACTGCTCGCTGGCCACCCTGCGCGCCCTGTACGAGCTGGGCGTGCGGTACCTGACGCTCACCCACAACGACAACGTGCCGTGGGCGGACTCCGCGACCGACAAGCCGGTGGCCGGCGGGCTGACCCGGTTCGGCGAGGAGGTCGTCCGGGAGATGAACCGGCTCGGCATGCTGGTCGACCTCTCGCACGTCTCCGCCGACACCATGCGCGACGCCCTGCGGGTGACCGAGGCGCCGGTGGTCTTCTCGCACTCCTCCTCGCGCGCGGTCTGCGACCACCCGCGCAACATCCCGGACGACGTGCTCGCCCAGCTGCCCGCCAACGGCGGCGTGGCGATGGCGACCTTCGTGCCGAAGTTCATCCTGCCCGCCGCCATCGAGTGGACCCGGGCCGCCGACGAGAACATGCGTGCCCACGGCTTCCACCCGCTGGACACCACCCCGCCGGCCATGGAGCGCCAGCGCGCCTTCGAGGCAGCCAACCCGCGCCCGGTCGCCACCCCGGCCACCGTCGCCGACCACCTCGACCACATGCGCGAGGTGGCCGGCATCGACCACATCGGCATCGGCGGCGACTTCGACGGCACCGCCTTCCTGCCGGACGGCCTGGACTCGGTGGCCGGCTACCCCAACCTGGTCGCCGAACTCCTCGGCCGCCACTGGTCGGAGGCCGACCTGGCCAAGCTCACCTGGCACAACGCCGTCCGCGTCCTGCGCGACGCCGAGTCGGTGGCCGCCGGGCTGCGCGCGAGCCGCCGCCCCTCCATCGCCACCATCGCCCGGCTGGACGGCTCGGCCTCCTAACCGGGCACCTGTCACGTCCACCACGCCGACCGGGACGGTTGCGCCGGATGCCATCCGGTTTCGTCCCGGCCCGGCGGGTCGACCAGCGCGATCCCGGCCGGGAATGGCCGGGGGAGCGGTGGCGCTGGGGTGAGGTGAGTTCTCGGCGCTCGGCTGCGAGGAGGCAGGGCATGTACGGCGACCCGGAGACGGTCCGGAAGATCCTGAGCGAGCTGGGCGACACCTGGGCCGTCGTGGGCCTCTCGTCCAACCGGCGACGGGCGGCCTACGGCGTGGCCGAGGTGCTGCAGCGCTTCGGCAAGCGGATCGTTCCCGTGCACCCGAAGGCGGAGACGGTGCACGGCGAGAAGGGGTACGCGTCCCTCGCGGACATCCCCTTCGAGGTCGACGTGGTGGACGTCTTCGTCCGGTCGGACCTCGCCGGTGAGGTCGCGGACGAGGCGGTCCGCATCGGCGCCAAGGCGGTCTGGTTCCAGCTCGGCGTGATCGACGAAGCCGCGTACGAGCGGACGCAGGCGGCCGGCCTCGACATGGTGATGGACAAGTGCCCCGCCATCGAGATCCCGCGCCTCGGCCTGGCCGGCCGGTTGAGCTAGGCCCCGAGCACGGTCACGCGAGCGAGAGCGCCGAAGCGGCTACGGGTGACCCCGTACGTCCGCGCACTCGTCGCGACGGCTCGGCGCCCCGGCGGGGCTCACAGGTTGAAGGCCCGGAGGCTGACCCGGGCTGTTTCGGTGTCGTCGTACGTGACGTTCAGCCGGACGACCGCGGCCTGCCCGCTCGGGTGGGTTCCGGCGGCCCCGTCGCTGCTGAAGCTCAGCCCCGAGGCGGAGGCGGCGTCCTGCCGTACCCGGGGGAAGGCTTCCGTCAGCCGGGCGGCGAGGTCCGCCCGGGGCATCCGGAACTCGGCCCCGTAGCCCTCCTCCTGCCAGCTGCCGTCGTCCGTGCACGAGGCCCCGGCGGCCTCGGCGGGCAGTGAGCCGCCCGCGAAGGCCAGCACCTTCGAGCAGCCGGTCCTGGCGGGCCCGTCGTCGCTGCTGGTCCACACGAACACGATGAGGCCCAGGTAGACGGCGGGTCCGAGCAGGACGACGGTCACCAGACCTGCGGTCAGCCAGGTCAGCAGCCGGTCCAGCCCGCTGGTGCGTTCGGTGTGCATCAGGAGAACCCCCCGGTCTCTGTGGACAGCGGGCACCGATCCTCGCACGCAATCTGAACATGTTCAAATAAGTGGGGGCCGGAAACGCCGCCGCCCCCGGGGAGACCCGGGGGCGGCGAGGGGGATCGGGAGGGCCTCAGCTCGGGCGGCCGAGGGCGCGGTAGGTCCAGCCGGCGGCGCGCCAGGCTTCGGCGTCCAGGACGTTGCGGCCGTCGAGGAGGCGGCGTTCGGCGACCACGGCGCCGAGTTCGGCCGGGTCCAGCTCGCGGAACTCCGACCACTCGGTGAGGTGGAGGACGACGTGGGCGCCCTCGGCGGCCTCCAGGGCGGAGCGGGCGTAGGCGAGGGAGGGGAACATCTTGCGGGCGTTGTCCACGGCCTTCGGGTCGTAGACGGTGACCTGGGCGCCCTGGAGCTGGATCTGGGCGGCCACGTTGAGGGCGGGGGAGTCCCGGATGTCGTCCGAGTTGGGCTTGAAGGCGGCGCCGAGGACGGCGACCCGACGGCCCAGGAAACCGCCGCCGCACTGCTCGCGGGCCAGCTCCACCATCCGGGAGCGGCGCCGCATGTTGATCGAGTCGACCTCGCGCAGGAAGGTCAGCGCCTGGTCGGCGCCGAGCTCGCCGGCCCGGGCCATGAACGCGCGGATGTCCTTGGGCAGGCAGCCGCCGCCGAATCCGAGGCCGGAGTTGAGGAACTTGCCGCCGATCCGCTCGTCGTAGGCGAGCGCCTTGCTGAGCTGGGTGACGTCCGCGCCGGCCGCCTCGCAGACCTCGGCCATCGCGTTGATGAAGGAGATCTTGGTGGCCAGGAAGGAGTTGGCGGCCGCCTTGACCAGTTCGGCGGTCGCGTAGTCGGTGACCATGAACGGCACCCCGGCCGCGATCGGCTCCGCGTACACCTCGCGCAGCAACCGCTCGGCCCGCTCGCTCTGGGCGCCGACCACGATCCGGTCCGGCCGCAGGGTGTCCTGCACGGCGAAGCCCTCACGCAGGAACTCCGGGTTCCAGGCGAGTTCGGCGCCCTCGCCGACCGGCGCCAGCGCGGCCAGCCGCTCGGCCAGCCGGGCCGCCGAGCCGACCGGGACGGTGGACTTGCCGACCACCAGGGCGGGACGGGTCAGGTGCGGCGCGAGCTCGTCTATCGCGGTGTCGACGTACGACATGTCGGCCGCGAACTCGCCCTTGCGCTGAGGCGTGTTGACGCAGACGAAGTGCACGTCGCCGAACTCGGCGGCCTCCTGGGCGGAGGTGGTGAAGCGCAGCCGCCCGGTCGAACCCTCGTGCCCGGCCACGTGCTTGAGGAGCAGTTCGGACAGCCCCGGCTCGTACATCGGAACGCGGCCGGCGGTCAGCATGGCGATCTTGTCGGGGTCGATGTCCAGACCCAGCACCTCGAAGCCGAACTCGGCCATCGCGGCGGCGTGCGTGGCGCCGAGGTAGCCGGTGCCGATCACGGAGATGCGGAGGGTCACGGGTTCTCCTTGGATGCGGACGCGACCAGTACGGATGCCCCGATGCTATCCGTCCGCGGAGGGCGCTCCGGGATCACCTGCACACGCGGGACGCTAGGCAGCCGCAGGTCGGCGCCCTAGGATCTCTACTGAACGGTAGTTAACCGCGGATTCGACGCGGACCGGGCGTCGGTCGGACCTCGCTCGGGCGTCGGTCACTGAACGACGAGGCAGGCATCATGGCGGGCAGCGCAGGGGCGGCTGACTTCGATCTCTTCCGTATCTCCGAGGAGCACGGGATGCTCCGTGAGGCGGTGCGTTCGCTGGCCGAGGCGAAGATCGCTCCGTTCGCGGCGGAGGT
>NZ_JBIWNZ010000002.1:557240-616714 GCF_044767505.1 Kitasatospora sp. NPDC101235 | reverse complement strand
CAACTCGGCACCGACACCCCCGTCATCACCCTCGACGCCCGCCGCCGGGACAGCGCCAAGAGCGCCCTCATCACCCTCGTCGAACACGCCCTGCTGGCTCGACTGCGGTGACCCAGGCACAGGTGGCCCGTCGGACTTCACACGAAGTCCGACGGGCCACGGGCGTTCCGGGGGCGGGTTACTCGGCGGGCTCCAGGCCGGCCCGGATCAGGCCGTAGGTGTACGCGTCCTCCAGCGCCAGCCAGGAGGCGGCGACCACGTTGTCGGCCACGCCCACCGTCGACCAGGTGGCGGCGCCGTCGGTGGACTCGATCAGCACCCGGGTCTTGGACCCGGTGCCGTGCTGGCCCTCCAGGATGCGGACCTTGTAGTCCACCAGCTCGAAGGTGGCCAGCGGCGGGTAGATGCCCTCCAGGGCCGTGCGCAGCGCCTGGTCCAGCGCGTTGACCGGGCCGTTGCCCTCGCCGGTGGCGATCCGGCGCTCGCCCTTGGCCCACAGCTTGACGGTGGCCTCGTTGCCCGTGAAGCCCTTCGGGCCCTGTTCGCTGATGGTCCGCCAGGACTCCAGGGTGTAGAAGCGGTCCCGGCTGCCGCGCACCTCGTCGCGCAACAGCAGCTCGAAGGAGGCGTCGGCGGACTCGTAGGTGTAGCCGAGGTTCTCCTGCTGCTTCACCTTGGCCACCACCCGGCCGGCCAGGTCCCGGTCGCTGGAGAGGTCGTAGCCGAGCTCCCTGCCCTTGAGCTCGACGGAGGCCCGGCCGGCCATGTCGGAGACCAGCATCCGCATGGTGTTGCCGACCCGCTCCGGGTCGATGTGCTGGTACAGGTCCGGGTCGACCTTGATCGCGGAGGCGTGCAGGCCCGCCTTGTGGGCGAAGGCCGAGAAGCCGACGTACGGCTGGTGGGTGGAGGGGGTCAGGTTGACCAGCTCGGCGATCGCGTGCGAGATCCGGGTCATCTCGGCCAGCCGGCCCGCGGGCAGCACCCGGCGGTCGTACTTGGTCTCCAGCGCGCCGACCACCGGGAACAGGTTGGCGTTGCCGACCCGCTCGCCGTATCCGTTGGCGGTGCACTGCACGTGGGTCGCGCCGGCGTCCACCGCGGCCAGGGTGTTGGCCACCGCGCAGCCGGTGTCGTCCTGGGCGTGGATGCCGAGCCGGGCACCCGTCCTGGCCAGCACGTCGGCGACGGTCTCCCGGACGCCGGCCGGCAGCATCCCGCCGTTGGTGTCGCAGAGCACCACCACGTCCGCGCCGGCCTCGTGCGCGGTGCGGACCACCGACACGGCGTACTCGGGGTTCGCCTTGTAGCCGTCGAAGAAGTGCTCGCAGTCGATGAACACCCGCCGGCCCTGGGAGCGCAGGAACTCGACGCTGTCCCGGACCATCTCCAGGTTCTCGTCCAGGGTGGTGCGCAGCGCGAGCTCCACGTGCCGGTCGTGCGCCTTGGCCACCAGGGTGATCACCGGGGCGCCGGAGGCGACCAGTGCGGCCAGCTGCGGGTCCTCCGCCGCCTTGCCGCCGGCCCGGCGGGTGGCGCCGAAGGCGACCAGCCGGGCGTGCTCCAGCTCCAGCTCCAGCTCGGTGGCGGCGCGGGCGAAGAACTCGGTGTCGCGCGGGTTGGCCCCGGGCCAGCCGCCCTCGATGAAGCCGACCCCGAACTCGTCCAGGTACCGGGCGATGGCGAGCTTGTCCGCCACCGTCAGGTTGATGCCCTCCCGCTGTGCTCCGTCGCGCAGCGTGGTGTCGAACACGTGGAAACTGTCGTCGGTACGGGTGACCTCGGTCATGACCCCTGGTTCTCCGTTTCGGGGAGGTAGGTACTGCTCTGCCGGACTTGTCCCGGCTCCACTGTCCATGATCCCGCGCGCGGTCCCGGTGTCCCCGGGCCCCTTGTGAGGGCCCTCGGCCGGTCCGGGGGAAACAAAAAGACCCCTCGCGGGTGCGAGAGGTCTGCGCGCGGGTCTGGACGCTCGTGGTCGCTCCGCATCGGTCGTGCGGGAAGCGGTCACTGCGGACCGGCGCGCCTGCTGCCAATAATCAGCGAAAGCGAGGACACGCCCGCAGTCTGGCACAGCCGCCCGGCATCCGGCCCGTCCGTCTCGCGATGCGGGACGGACGGGCCGAGCCGGGCCGAACGGGGCCGGACGGGGCCGGACCGGGTGCGACGATCAGGCGATCTTGTGCAGCCAGTGGTGGGTGTCCGGGGTCTGGCCGCCCTGGATCGACAGCAGCGCCTTGCGCAGCTCCATGGTGACCGGGCCGGGCTCGCCGGCGCCGACCGTCCAGTCGGCGGCGGCGGACTTCACCGAGCCGACCGGGGTGATGACGGCGGCGGTGCCGCAGGCGAAGACCTCGGTGAGGGTGCCGTCGGCGTTGCCCTGCTGCCACTCGTCGGTGGAGATCCGGCGCTCCTCGACCGCGTAGCCGAGGTCGGTGGCCAGCTGGAGCAGCGAGTCACGGGTGATGCCGGGCAGCAGCGCGCCGGACAGCTCCGGGGTGACGATCTTGGCGTCCCTGCCCTCGCCGAAGACGAAGTACAGGTTCATGCCGCCCATCTCTTCGACCCACCGGTGCTCGGCGGCGTCGAGCCAGACCACCTGGTCGCAGCCCTTCTCGGCGGCCTGGGCCTGGGCGACCAGCGAGGCCGCGTAGTTGCCCGCGCACTTCGCGGCGCCGGTGCCGCCGGGGGCGGCCCGGACGTACTCCTTGGACAGCCAGACCGAGACCGGCTTGATGCCGCCCTGGAAGTAGGCGCCGGCCGGCGAGGCGATGATCATGAAGAGGTAGGAGTTGGCCGGGCGGACGCCCAGGCCGACCTCGGTGGCGAACATGAACGGCCGCAGGTAGAGGCTCTGCTCCGGCTCGTTCGGCACCCAGTCCTGCTCCTGGCGGACCAGCAGCTCGACGGCCTCGACGAAGGTCTCCACCGGCAGCTCGGGCATGGCCAGGCGGCGGGCCGAGGCCTGGAAGCGGGCGGCGTTGGCCTCCGGGCGGAAGGTGGCGATGGAGCCGTCGGCCTGGCGGTAGGCCTTCAGGCCCTCGAAGATCGCCTGGCCGTAGTGCAGGGTCATGTTCGCCGGGTCGATCTCCAGCGGCGCGTACGGCGCCAGCTGGGCGTCGTGCCAGCCCACGCCCTCGGTCCAGCGGATGGTGACCATGTGGTCGGTGAAGACCCGGCCGAAGCCGGGGTTGGCCAGCCGGGCCTCGCGCTCCGCCGCGGGCAGGGGCTGGGCGGAGGGCTTGAGGTCGAACGTGATGGGCGCCTGGGTGGCCGTGCTCATGGCTGTTTCCTTCACCGTGGGGTTGGTCCGGGCCGCCACCGCTGCAGATACGTTTCGGCGAAAGTCGCCGAAACGGACGCACAACGGCACGACCCACTGTCGATACTCGCATCCAGGGGGCCGTGCCGAACAGCTGTCCGCCCGTTTTCGAGGGCGGCAAGCTGCGGTTGTGCGGTCCGGCCCGCCGGGCCGGAAACCTTGTCGGATCCGGCCCGTCAGCCGGAACTCCGCTCTCGGATCCGGCCCGTCAGCCGGATACTCGGGCGGCGAGCGCGTCGCCGACCTGGGAGGTGCTGCGGGCGTCGGAGCGCTCGGAGAGGTCCGCCGCGACGGCGGCCTCGACCTTGGCGGCCTCGGCGGCGAAGCCGAGGTGCTCCAGCAGCATCGCGACCGACAGCACGGTGGCGGTCGGGTCGGCCTTGCCCTGGCCGGCGATGTCCGGCGCCGAGCCGTGCACCGGCTCGAACATGGACGGGAACTCGCCGCTCGGGTTGATGTTGCCGCTCGCGGCCAGGCCGATCCCGCCGGTGACGGCGGCGGCCAGGTCGGTCAGGATGTCGCCGAACAGGTTGTCGGTGACGATGACGTCGAACCGCTCGGGCTGGGTGACGAAGAAGATGGTCGCCGCGTCGACGTGCAGGTAGTCGGTGGTGACCTCGGGGAACTCCCTGCCGACCTCGGCGAAGATCCGCGTCCACAGGTGCCCGGCGTGCACCAGCACGTTGTTCTTGTGCACCAGGGTGAGCTTCTTGCGCGGCCGCGCCTGCGCCCGGCGGTAGGCGTCGCGCACCACGCGCTCGATGCCGTACGCGGTGTTCAGGCTGACCTCGGTGGCCACCTCCTGCGGCGTCCCGGTGCGCAGCGTGCCGCCGTTGCCGACGTACGGGCCCTCGGTTCCCTCGCGGACGACCACGAAGTCGATCTCCGGCTGACCGCCCAGCGGGGACTGCACCCCGGGGAAGAGCCGGCCCGGCCGCAGGTTGATGTGGTGGTCGAAGGCGAACCGCAGCTTGAGCAGCAGCCCCCGCTCCAGCACGCCCGAGGGAACGCTCGGGTCACCGATGGCGCCCAGCAGGATCGCGTCGTGCGACTTCAGCTCCGCCAGCACGTCGTCCGGCAGCGTCTCGCCGGTCCGGTGGTAGCGCCGGGCCCCGAGGTCGTACTCGGTGGTCTCCAGCTTCACGTCGGCGGGAAGCGCGGCACCCAGGACCTTGAGGCCTTCGGCCACCACTTCCTGGCCGATGCCGTCACCGGGGACAACTGCGAGACGAATGGTGCGAGACATGCTCGGACCCTACTCCGCCGTCCCAGGTTCTGACATCTGGCGTCCACCATGCGGACGGTCAGGTCAGGTCGATCTCGATCTCGAACGGCTGATCGACCTTCAGCTGCTTGTGATAGATCCCCGCAACCACATAGCCGCGCGTGGAGGGATCGAGTTCATAGACATAGACGACCGGTTTTTCGTCGTCGTCGCTCTCCACCCGCCAGAAATGCCTGATCCCCGCAGCCGCGTACTTTCGAGGCTTGGTGTCCCGGTCACGCTCCTCGGACTCCTCGGAGACGACCTCGACCGCCAGCAGCACATACTCCGCATCGCAGAAGGTCTGCTTCGGGCCGGTGACTCCTCGCTCGTCGACCACGAGGAGATCCGGCTCCGGACGGTTCCGCCGATCCAACCGCACCGTCATCTCCCGCCAGACGTCCCACCCCTCCGGCACGGCACCTTCCAGGGCGCGTTCCAGCCTACGGAGGGTGCGCATGTGAAACGCGGTCTGCGGACTCACGAAGATCAGGCTCCCGTCGAGCAGCTCGGTGTGCGGCGGGAGATCAGGCAGCCGGTCAAGATCCTCTGCGGTGTAGCCACCAGCAGGAGGCCGAATCCAGTCGGGGTACGGCGCGATGCTCATGGTTCCTCCCATACGGGCATCCTGACGGCCCTCTCAGGCTACTCGGCAAAGCTTCCTGGGGCGCCACTCCTTCGAGGGAGCGCGGGTGGCGCGAGGTGCGCCGGGGGCGTGCTTAGGGTGGCGGGGTTCGGCAGTGGTCTGGTGGAACGGGGTGCGGATGGGCGAGCGGCGGCGGGAGGTGCTGGTCTGCGGGGGTGCGGCGGGGCTGGCGATGGGCGGGTACGGGCTGGCGACGGCGGCGCGCGGGCAGTGGCCGGCCGGTGCGGAGGCGGTCGCCGTCCCGTACCACGCGCACCTGTGGGACCTGCTGCACGGGCAGGCCGCCGGAGACCTGCTGGTCAACTGGAACAGCGGCTACGGCGCCCCGTTCCTGGCGGACTTCTTCGCCTACCTGATGAATCCGTTCTCCTGGCCCACCGCGCTCCTCCCCCGCGACCAGGGCCGGCTCGCCGTCCTGCTGGTCACCCTGGCCACCATCGGCCTCGGCACCGCCCTGATGACCCGGCTGCTCGGCCGTCTGCACCCCGGCCCGCGCCGGCTGCGGGCGCTCGCCGCCGTCGGGTACGGGCTGTGCGCCTGGGTGCTGGACGTCGGCGGGGCCGCCCCGATGTGGCTCTGGGGCCTGGTCTCGCTGCCCCTGCTCGGCCTGGCCGCCGACTGGTGCCTGCGCGAGCGGCACTGGGTGGCCGGCGCGCTGTGCGTCGCGCTCGCCTGGGCGGGCAACCTGTACACCGCCGCGCCGGCCACCCTGGCGGCCGGACTCCTGTTCGCCGTCCGGCTGTTCGCCGCCCCGCGCCCGTTCCGCCGCCGGGTCCGGGCCATCGGCCGGGCCGTCACCACGGCCACCGCCGGGGTGCTGCTCGCCTCCCCCGTGCTGTTCGTCGCGGTCCTGGCCGCCCGCCGGGCCCAGCCGGAGTCCCCGGTCGAGCCGCTCGGCCCGTCCGGGGTCGGCGCCCACCTCGCCCGGCTGCTGCCCGCCACTCCCGGCGGGCAGCAGCTGCCGGACGTGGCGATCGGCGTCTTCGGGCTGCTGGTGGTGTGCGGGCTGCCGTTCAACCGGCGGGTGCGGCTGCGGGAGCGCGCCTTCTGGTGCGCGGCGCTGGCGGTGGTGGCGGTCGGCTTCGTGTGGACCCCGACCGTGCTGGTCTGGCACGGCCTGGCGATCCCGGTCGGCGGGCCGTACCGGGTGGCCTTCGTGCTCAGCGGGCTGCTGGTGCTGGCCGGCTGGGTCTCGCTGGCGCACCGCCCGGACCGGCTCACCATGCTGGGCGGCGCCGCCGTGGTGGCGGTGATCGCCGGCCTGGCGGCGGGCCGGCACGCGGTGCGCCCCGCCACCTGGGTGCTGCTGGGCGCCGGCGTGGCCGTCCTGTCGGCCGCGCTGTGGCTGCTGGACCGCCGGCACCCCGACCGCCGGGCGAACACCCTCGCCACCTGGGTGATCGGCGGCGCGGTGCTGGGCAACGCGGTCTGGTCCGGGTACGCGGCGCTCGGCGCGGCCCCCTCCGACCGCGTCTCCCCGGCGGCCGTCCGGGCCGGGCACGCGGCGCTGCGCGCGGCCGCGGACTGGCCGCAGGGCCGCAGCGACCCCGGCCCGCACGCCTTCACCCCCAACGACCCGCTGCTGCTGAACGGCCAGGGCGGCGGCTACTACAGCAGCTACCTGCCGACCGTCACCGCCCTGCTGCTGCACGACCTCGGTGCGGGCTGGACGGCCGGTGGACGGCAGACCGCGAGCGTCACCGACCCGGTCGGACAGGCGCTGTTCGGCATCCGCACCCACCTCGACGACACCCACCCCGATGGCGCTCACCCCGACGGCGCCGAGCCCGGCGCGTCGCCGCGCGCCCTCACCCCCGTCCGGGCGGCCGCACCGCCGCTGGTCACCGTGCTGCCCCCGGGCGCCCGGCCGGAGACCTCCTCGGTCTGGTCCCGGCAGGAGTCGCTGCTCGGCAGCCAGGTGTACGACGCCCCGCTGCCCGTCCCGGCGGGCGGGCCGACGCCCACCCTGCACGGCACCAGCGGCTGGTCGGTGCCGAGCGGAGAGGAGGGCACCGTGTTCACCGCCGCCTGCACCCCGGGCGGGACGGCCTACTTCCACGGGGTCTGGTACCGGGGCACGGTCAGCGGCCTCGGCACCCGGTACCGCAGCGACGGCGAGCAGCCCACCACCGCCGTGCCGATCCACCGGCTGGGGACCGTCCCGGCGGACGGGGTGGTGCGGGTGACACTGCGGTCGGACGTGGTGAGCCAGGTCCCCGCCCGCCCGATCGGCTGTCTGCGGGCCGGCGCCCTGGAGGCCGCCGTCGCCCGTCTCACCGCGACCGGCGCCACCCGGGTGGAGGCCGGCGGGCACACCCTCACCGCGGCCCTCCCGGCGGGTTCCACCGGCACCGCGCTGCTCTCCGTCCCCGCCACCGAGGGCTGGACCTGCGCGGTGGACGGCGGCCGCCGCACCGCCCCCACCTCCGTGCTCGGCATGATCGGCGTCCCCCTGGGCGACGGCGCGTCCCGCATCGACTGTGCCTTCCGCCCGCCCGGCCTCACCGAGGGCCTCGCCGTCACCTCCGCCACCGCCGCCGTCCTCGTCCTGGTGGCCGTCTTCGCCCGGCTCTCCCGCCGCCCCGCCCCCGTCCCGCGCCTCGACCGCCGCCGCGTGGCGCAGACCGCCGGAACGTGACGGGGGCGGCCCACCGGTCTCCCGGTGGGCCGCCCCGCTGCCCGGTGGTCACGGCAGGTCGAGCACCTGGGCCCGCCGGTCGGCCCGGTTGCGGTGGTACAGCAGCAGGAGCCGCGAGGTGTCGCCCTGCGCCCGGTGCACGTCCAGGACGGTGCCCGGGCCCGCCGGGGCCGACACCGCGGCGGGCCCGGTGAGGCCGGCCCGTACGGTGAGCGCCGGGTGCAGGACGTCCAGCGGGACGGACGGGCTGGTGCCGCTCAGCCCGATGGCGGAGAGGGCCTCGGCCGCGTCCGGCGTACCGCCCCCGGCGTAGCCGGTCCAGACGCCGTAGCGGACGGTGCTGTGCCCGGGCGCGACGCCGGGCAGGGCGCTCAGCCGCACGGGCAGCACCAGGACGTCGCTGTCCAGCAGCCCGGTGTCGGTGTCGCCCCAGTGGGCGTTGAGCGGCTGGACGTCCAGTTCGGCGCCGGTGCGGGCGTCCAGGGCGCGGGAGACCAGGACGTCGCCGCCGCGCAGCCGGTCGGCCTTGAGGATGACGTCGGTGCTGCCGTCGCCGTCGGTGTCCAGCGCCACCCGCACCCCGTACAGCCCCACCGGGGTGGCCGCGGGCGCCCACAACTGCGCCCCCACGTACAGCAGTTCGGAGTCGACGGCGGCACCGGCCGCGCGCAGGCCGGCGGACCGCTCGCCGGGATGCTCGACGCAGACCTCCTGCGCCGGGTCGGCCTCCTCCCGTGCGCCCTCGGGCCGGATGCCCGCACCCGGCGCGACCGTCGCACCGCTGCCGCCGGGCGGGCAGTCGGGCCAGCGGACCCCCACGCCGCCGAGTGCGAAGGCACTGACCAGCCCGGGTTGTTCGCCGGGCGCGGCCCGGCCGCCGAGGGTGACCAGGGTGCCGTCCCGGGCGGTGCGGATCGCGGCCGTCGCCGTGAGGTCGCCGGTCGGCTGCGGGGCGGCCAGCACCGGGACCCGCAGCTGCGGCAGCCGAGCGTCCCCGACCGGTGTGAGCAGCACCCGGCCGGAGAGCTCGCCCCGGTAGCTGCGGGCCCGGTCGCCCTGCACGGTGGCGATGGTCGGGTCGGGCGCACGCCCCAGCTCCCCGGGCACGGACAGCGTCACCCGCACCCGCGCGGTACCGCCCGCCGGGACGTCCACCCGGGCCGGCGTCACCTGGTACGAGGCGCCCGGGACTTCGGTGGCCGCCGCGTACGAGGTGCGGTAGGCCAGCGGTGCGTCCGAGGTGTTGCGCACCTCGATCTCGCGGGTCGCCTCCGTCGGCCCGGCGACCTCGACCGGCCCGAAGGAGACCCCGACGCCGCCCTCCACGGCGCCCTCCCCCGCCGCGTAGGCGACGGCGGGGGTGCGGACCGCCCGGTCCACCCGGACCCGCCCGGCCCCGGTGCGCTCGGGCCCGTAGACCGGCCCGCTGCGGTCGTCGCCGAGGAAGGTGTCCACGGTGGTGTTCATCAGCGCGGCCTTGACCTGCTCGACCGGCCAGTCCGGGTGTGCGGCGCGGACCAGCGCGGCGAGCCCGGCCACGTGCGGGGTGGCCATCGAGGTGCCGCTCTCGCGTTGACCGCCGGTGCCGCTGCCGACCAGCGAGGACCAGATGCTCTCGCCGGGGGCCGCCAGGTCGGGCTTGACCACGCCCGGCACGCCGATGCCGCGCGAGGTGAAGTCGGTCAGGGTGTCGACCCGGGCCGGCTGGTCCTGCGCAACGGAGCCGTGCAGCGTGTTGCCGGGCGCGGCGAGCCGGACCTGCACCGGCCCGGCCGCCGCGGCCTGACGCAGCCGCTCGCCGTCGGCGTGCGCCAGCAGCGCGGCCGGGATGCGGTCGTCGCCGGAGATCTCGGCGAGGTGGTCGGAGTCGGCGGCGTACAGCGCCCCGATCGCGCCCGCGTCGGCGGCGTGGTCGGCGCGCGGCCCGGAGTTGCAGGCCCGGTCGGCGTCCCGGGTGCGCCAGGCGAGCAGCACGATCCGCCCCTTCAGCCGCTGCCTGTCGGCCTCGCTGAAGTCGGTGCAGCCGTCCGACTGGTCGGCGGGCAGGGCGAGTTCGCCGCTGACGTCGGCCGTCGACCAGCCCTGGTAGCGCTCGCTCCAGTGCGCCGGGACGACCCCGGCCTGCGCGGCGGGGGCGAGCACGGTGATGCCGTCCACGTCGGCGTGCCCGTGCACTGAGGCGGCGACGGTGATCGCCCGGGCGGCGGTGCCGGGGCTGCCGCCGATGCCGTACACGTCGCCGTCGTTGCCCGCCGCCGCGACGACGACGGTGCCCAGCGCGGCGAGCCGGTCGACGGCCAGGGCGTCGGTGTCGTCGGTGCTGCCGAAGTGGCTGCCGAGCGAGAGGTTGACGACGTCCAGCCGGTCGCTCAGGTCGCCGTCCCCGTTCGGGTCGGCGGCCAGGTCGAGCGCCTCGGTGACCCGGTCGGTGGAACCGTCGCAGCCGAACACCCGGATCGCGTACAGCTGCGCGTCCAGGGCGGTTCCGGGGCCGATCCGGAAGCCGGCCGGGTCGAGCCCGGGCCCGTACGGACCGGTGTACGGGCGGCCGTCGGCGGTGACGCCGTACCCGGCCGCGGTGCCGGCCACGTGGGTGCCGTGCCCGTTGCGCACGCAGTCGATCGGGTTGTCGCCGGGGTGCGGCACCGGCTGGTGGTGCGGGGAGGCAGGGTCGGGGTCGTAGTCGTCGCCGACCAGGTCCTTGCCGCCGACCACCTTGGCGTTCGGGAACAGCGCGGGCGGCGCCGGCTTGCCGCGCTCGACCGAGCGGAACGCCTCCTCGGTGCCGGGGCCGCCGAAGTCGGCGTGGGTGTAGTCGATGCCGCTGTCGATGATCCCGATCCGCATGCCCCGGCCGGTGCCGGCCGCCGGGTCGCCGGCCCAGACCTGCGGGGCGCCGGTCAGCGGGACGGAGTGGGTGTTGTCGCGCCGCTTGGCGACGATCGGGTGGACGGCCCGGACGCCCGGCAGCGCCCGCAGCGCGGGCAGCCGGTCGGCGGGCGCGCTGACCGCGAGGCCGGCGAGCACGGTGCGGGTGCGGTAGAGCTCGCGGGCGGCGGGTGCCGTCCGGTGGACGGCACCCGCGAGCCGGTCGAGCGCGTCCCCGGCCCGGGCCCGCTGGGCCGCCCCGGCCTGCGCGGCCTCCCGGCGGACGGCCTCCGGGGAGCGCCGGGCCCGCCGGGCCCCGTCGGCGGCGCGCCACCAGGCGGAGCCGGCCGCCTCGGTGGTGAGTTCGAGCAGGACGGAGGCCGTTCGGCCCGGCCCCGGCGGTCCGGCGGCGGGTGGCCCCGCCGGTGGAGGTCCCGCGGTCGGCGGGCCGCCCGCCGCCGGGGTGGCGGCGAGGACGGCGCTTGCGGCCAGCAGGACCAGGGTGAGGCCGATCCGGGCGGCGGGTCGGCGGACGGGTGGCAGACGCACTGGGCCCTCTCCCCCGGCAGGGGGACTGATCCGCACTCCGTGTCGCTGACGTCCGCCCACGCGAACGTCGATCACCCCTCCGAGGGCCCCAAATTAGGATGATCGCGCCGACGGGGACGAGCAACTTCCCTCGGACGGAACGAGGTTGCACTCTACTGGGTGACGTCCCGCCAACCCGTACGGCCCATTCGGCGGATGAACGCCACCGGCAGCCCGGCCCGGAGGCCCGCTGTCCGGCGATGCCCGCTCAGCGCCGGCCTCTCAGTGATGGCCGGTCACGCCGCCGTTGTCCCGGCGGTCCAGCGAGCGCTGCAGGGCGGCGGAGGCGAAGGGGTTCCGCTCGGCGGCCCGGCGGCGGCGCGGGGCGCGCACGGGGGTGGCGGCGGGGGCGGAAGTGGCGTGGCGGTCGGCGGTCGGCGACATACCGGGCTCCTTGGAAGCGGCGCTGCGCGAACAGCGCGGGAGGGAGGAGGTGCCGCGCGCAGCACGCCCCGGGAAGGGCGGCGGCACGACGGGCGGGAGGGTATGCGCGGAGCAGGGATCGCCTGCTCGTGAAGGCGCACGCGTACACGGGCCGCGCGCCCTGGCTACAGGGGCGGCACACCGTACGGCGCTTCCACCGTACGGCCACGCCCCGGCCGTGTCTGCACGAATACTTGGATTTCCTAGTATCTGAGACGGGTGTCACCCGGCAGAACGCAGCAGGGCCCGGACCACCGTTCGAACGGCGGTCCGGGCCCTGTACGAGCCGGGAGGATCAGCCCAGGTCGACCGAGCGCGCGAAGCGGGCGCCGATCTCGGCGGCGATGGCCGACAGCACCTCCTGCGGGATCTCGGTGTCCACCGTGATGGAGGCCAGCGCGCTGCCGCCGTCGCGGGCGACCTGCATGCCGGCGATGTTGATGCCCGCGTCGCCGAGGTGGCGGCCGAGCACGCCGACCACGCCGGGGCGGTCCTCGTACTTGAAGAAGGCCATGTGGTCGGTGAGCGCCACGTCCACGTCGAAGGCGTCCACGCCGACGATCTTCTGGGTCTGCTTGGGGCCGGCCAGCGTGCCGGAGATGGCGATCTCCTCGCCGTTCCCGAGCGTGCCGCGGACGGTGATCACGTTGCGGTGCTCGGGGCTCTCGCTGGAGGTGGTCAGGCGGACCTCGACGCCGCGCTCCTGGGCGAACAGCGGGGCGTTGACGTAGGACACCGTCTCCGCCACCACGTCCTCGAACACGCCCTTCAGCGCGGACAGTTCGAGCACCTTCACGTCGTGCTGGGTGATCTCGCCGCGGACCTCGACGTCGAGGCGAACGGCCACCTCGCCGGCCAGCGCAGTGAAGATCCGGCCGAGCTTCTCGGCCAGCGGCAGGCCCGGGCGGACGTCCTCGGCGATCACGCCGCCCTGGACGTTCACCGCGTCCGGCACCAGCTCGCCGGCCAGCGCGAGGCGCACCGACCTGGCGACCGCGATGCCGGCCTTCTCCTGCGCCTCGTCGGTGGAGGCGCCCAGGTGCGGGGTGGCGACCACGTTGTCGAAGGCGAACAGCGGGGAGTCGGTGCACGGCTCCTTGGCGTAGACGTCGAGGCCGGCGCCGGCCACCCGGCCCTCGCGCAGGGCGCCGGCGAGCGCCTCCTCGTCCACGATGCCGCCGCGGGCGGCGTTCACGATGCGCACGGTCGGCTTGACCTTGTGCAGCGCCTCGTCGCCGATCAGGCCGATGGTCTCCGGGGTCTTGGGGAGGTGGACGGTGATGAAGTCCGAGACCTCCAGCAGCTCCTCCAGGGTGACCAGCTTGACGCCCATCTGCGCGGCGCGGGCGGCCTGGATGTAGGGGTCGTACGCGACGATCTTCATCCCGAACGCGGACATCCGCTGGGCGACCAGGACGCCGATCCGGCCGAGGCCGACCACGCCGAGGATCTTCTCGCTCAGCTCGACGCCGGTGTACTTGTTGCGCTTCCACTCGCCCTGCTTGAGCGCGGCGTTGGCCGGGGCGATGTTGCGGGCGACGGAGATCAGCAGACCGCAGGCGAGCTCGGCGGCGGTGACGATGTTGGAGGTCGGCGCGTTGACGACCATCACGCCGGCCTTGGTGGCGGCGGAGACGTCCACGTTGTCCAGGCCGACGCCGGCCCGGGCGACCACCTTGAGCCGACGGGCGGCGGCCAGCGCCTCGGCGTCGACCTTGGTGGCGGAGCGGATCAGGATCGCGTCGACGTCGGCGATCGCGGTGAGCAGCTCGGTGCGGTCGGCGCCGTTGCAGTGGCGGATCTCGAAGTCGGGGCCGAGGGCGTCGACGGTGGCGGGCGAAAGCTCTTCGGCGATCAGAACTACGGATTTGCTCACGACAGTGGGTCCTTAACTGTCCGGTTCCCCGGGCACGTGAGTGGCGTGGAGGGCGGGGAAGGTGGCATGCCGCGTAGGTAGACGCACGACGCTGTGGGCCTGACGCGCACTCGGAGTGTATCGACGGGCCGGGTTGCGGGCTGCTCCCGTCCGGCGAAATCACTCGGACGGGAGCAGCCTACTTGTACAAGCGCCGTACAAAATCGGACGCTGGCGGTTTCGGAGCCGGAAACGGCCCGGGGGGAGGTCAGGCCTTCTCGTTGACCCAGCTCATCAGCGAGCGCAGCTTCTTGCCGGTGGTCTCCAGCAGGTGGTTCTCGTCGGCCTTCTTGTACTCGTTGTACTTGGGCAGACCGGCCTTGTACTCGGCGATCCAGGTGTTGGCGAAGGTGCCGTCCTGGATCTCGGCGAGGACCTTCTTCATCTCGGCCTTGGTGGCGTCGGTGATGATCCGCGGGCCGGTGACGTAGTCGCCCCACTCGGCGGTCTCGGAGACCGACCAGCGCATCTTCTCCAGGCCGCCCTCGTACATCAGGTCGACGATGAGCTTCAGCTCGTGCAGGCACTCGAAGTAGGCGATCTCCGGCTGGTAGCCGGCCTCGACCAGGGTCTCGAAACCGGCCTTCACCAGGGCGGCGGTGCCACCGCACAGGACGGCCTGCTCGCCGAACAGGTCGGTCTCGGTCTCCTCGGTGAAGGTGGTCTTGATGACGCCGGCCTTGGTGGCGCCCAGGCCCTTGGCGTACGACAGCGCCAGCGCGAAGGCGTTGCCCGAGGCGTCCTGCTCGACCGCGACGATCGCGGGGACGCCGCGGCCCTCCTCGTACTGGCGGCGGACCAGGTGGCCCGGGCCCTTCGGGGCGACCATGCAGACGTCGACGTCCGCCGGGGGCTTGATGAAGCCGTAGCGGATGTTCAGGCCGTGGCCGAAGAACAGGGCGTCGCCGGCCTTCAGGTGCGGGGCGATGTCGGCCGCGTAGACGTCGGCCTGGATCGGGTCCGGGACCAGGATCATGATGACGTCGGCCTCGGCCGCGGCCTCGGCCGGGGTGACGACGCGCAGGCCGGCCTCCTCCGCCTTGGCGCGGGACGCGGACTCCGGCTTCAGGCCGACCCGGACGTCGGCGCCGGAGTCGCGCAGCGACAGCGCGTGGGCGTGGCCCTGGCTGCCGTAGCCGATGACCGCGACCTTGCGGCCCTGGATGATGGACAGGTCGGCGTCGTCTTCGTAGAACAGCTCGGCCACGGGGGCACATCTCCTTGCGTGATGGTTGCCGGGTACGCGGCACTTACCGTAATTCGTACCGGCTTGGGTGTGGGTCGTTGCTTCGAGGTTTGAGACGGTCGCGGTCTCGCGCTGTTTACGCGCTGCGGTCCAGGGCGCGCAGCGAGCGGTCCGTGATGGAGCGCGCGCCGCGGCCGATGGCGACCAGGCCGGACTGGACCAACTCCTTGATGCCGTAAGGCTCCAGCATCCGGAGCATGGCCTCCAGCTTGTCCGAACTGCCAGTGGCCTCGATGGTCACCGCTTCGGGCGACACGTCGACGGTCTTGGCACGGAACAGCTGGACGATCTCGACGATCTGCGACCGGGTCTCGTTGTCGGCGCGGACCTTCACCAGGACCAGTTCCCGCTGGATCGCAGCGGACTGGTCGAGTTCGACGATCTTTATCACGTTCACGAGCTTGTTGAGCTGCTTGGTGACCTGTTCCAGCGGGAGGTCCTCGACGTTGACCACGATCGTCATCCGGGACACGTCCGGATGCTCGGTCGAGCCGACGGCGAGGGAGTCGATGTTGAAGCCCCGACGGGAGAACAGCGCGGCGATGCGGGCGAGCACGCCGGGCTTGTTCTCGACCAGGACGGAGAGGGTGTGCTTGGACATGGAGTTCCTCAGTCGCACAAGAGGGGCCCGGCGTAGCCGGTCCCAAGAAGGGTGGTGGTGGGCGACGGGTGGGCGGGGGCGGTCAGTCGAGATCGTCGCCGAAGTCGGGGCGCACGCCCCTGGCGAACTGGATCTCGTCGTTGCTGGTGCCGGCCGCGACCATCGGCCAGACCATGGCGTCCTGGTGGACGATGAAGTCGATGACCACCGGGCGGTCGTTGATCTCCATCGCCTGCTTGATGACCGCGTCGAGGTCCTCGGGGCGCTCGCAGCGCAGGCCCACGCAGCCCATCGCCTCGGCCAGCAGGACGAAGTCGGGGATCCGGGTGCCCTGGGCCGGCGGCTCGACGCCGTCGTGGCCGGGGCCGGAGTGCAGCACCGTGTTGGAGTAGCGCTGGTTGTAGAACAGCGTCTGCCACTGCCGGACCATGCCCAGCGAGCCGTTGTTGATGACCGCGACCTTGATCGGGATGTCGTTCAGGGCGCAGGTGACCAGCTCCTGGTTGGTCATCTGGAAGCAGCCGTCGCCGTCGATGGCCCAGACCGCGCTCTCCGGGCGGCCGGCCTTGGCGCCCATCGCCGCGGGGACGGCGTAGCCCATCGTCCCGGCGCCGCCCGAGTTGAGCCAGGTGCCCGGCTTCTCGAACCGGATGAACTGCGAGCTCCACATCTGGTGCTGGCCCACGCCCGCGGCGTAGATCGCCTCGGGGCCGACCAGCCGGCCGATCCGCTCGATGACCTGCTGCGGCGAGAGCTGCCCGTTCGGGGCCGGCTCGTAGCCGAGCGGGTAGGTCTTCTTCCACTCGTCGAGCCGCTCCCACCACTCGGTGTAGTCGCCCTTGTGGCCGGCGTCGAACTCGGCCTGGACGGCGACGATCAGGTCGGCGAGCACCTCGCGGGCGTCGCCGACGATCGGCACGTCCGCCGGGCGGTTCTTGCCGATCTCGGCCGGGTCGATGTCGGCGTGGACGACCTTGGCGTTGGGGGCGAAGCCGTCCAGCTTGCCGGTGACGCGGTCGTCGAAGCGAGCGCCGATGGTGAACAGCAGGTCGGACTTCTGGAGCGCGGTGACGGCCGGGACGGAACCGTGCATGCCGGGCATGCCCAGGTGCTGCGGGTGGCTGTCCGGGAAGGCGCCGAGCGCCATCAGGGTGGTGACCACCGGCGCGCCGGTCAGCTCGGCGAGGATCCGCAGCTCGGCGGTGGCCTGCGCCTTGAGCACGCCGCCGCCGACGTACAGCACCGGGCGCTTGGCGCCGACCAGCATCTTCGCGGCCTCGCGGATCTGCTTGGCGTGCGGCTTGGTCACCGGCCGGTAGCCGGGCAGCGCGGTCTCGACCGGCCAGCGGAAGGTGGTGGTCGCCTGGAGCGCGTCCTTGGCGATGTCGACCAGGACCGGGCCGGGGCGGCCGGTGGCGGCGATGTGGAAGGCCTCGGCGATCACCCGCGGGATCTCGGCCGGGTCGGTGACCAGGTAGTTGTGCTTGGTGATCGGCATCGTGATGCCGCAGATGTCCGCCTCCTGGAAGGCGTCGGTGCCGATCGCCTTCGAGGAGACCTGACCGGTGATCGCGACGACCGGCACCGAGTCCATGTAGGCGTCGGCGATCGGGGTGACCAGGTTGGTCGCGCCCGGACCGGAGGTCGCCATGCAGACCCCGACCCGGCCGGTGGCCTGGGCGTAGCCGGTGGCGGCGTGACCGGCGCCCTGCTCGTGCCGGACCAGGATGTGGCGCACCTTGACGGAGTCCATCAGCGGGTCGTACGCGGGAAGGATGGCCCCGCCCGGAATGCCGAAGACGGTGTCCGCGCCCACGGCCTCCAGCGAGCGGATGAGCGACTGGGCGCCGGTCATGGTCTCGACGACGTGCTGGGGAGCGGGAGCGTTGGCGGCCGGGTTGTCCCCGCGGCGGGGGGATGCGGCGTGCTCAGTCATCTGCCTGTCTCTTCTCGGGTTTTGCCGACCCGGTGATGCGGGCCCCGGTGCTGCGAGGGTGGGGTCCCGGTCCGGGCCGAGCGCCGGCTCTGCCTCAATCGTCCTGCTTGATCCGACAAGTCGGACTTGCTCGGGCGGTCGGGGCCAGGGGTCTTGCAGAGGTGGAACAGCGTCAGTGCAACAAAAAACCCCTCGTGCCCAAGGGCATGCGAGGGGTGGCGCGTCGGTCTGTCATGAGCAGGGCGTACGAGCCCACTCAGCCGACGCGCCCGCCAAGTACGAGAATTCGGGTGCGCATGGCAACGACCTTCCTCCCGTGCGGGGCGGCATGTCAAGCAGGTGGGACGACCGTCTCGCCATGCGGACCACCCGACGGACCAGTAACGGCACGGCGTTCGGGCAGGTCAGAGCCGCCTTCGTGATGTGCGCCACGTCCCGGCGTGGCGTCCGTCCGGCCACTCGTCCGGCCACTCGTCCGGGTGTCGCCAGTGGCGGGAGGGTACGGGCGGCGGGCCGGGAGCGGGCCCGCCTGCATGGGCAGCGGGTAGCCCCGGTGGGCCAGCGCCCGGCGCAGCCGGGGCTCGTCCAGCGGCGGGGCGAAGGCCGAGCCCTGGGCCTGCCCGCAGCCCAGCTCCTGCAGCGCGGAGACCTGCCGGGGCAGGTCCACCCCCTCGGCGGCGGTGGCCATCCCGAGGTCGCGGCCGAGCCGCAGCGCGTGCCCGGCGAGGGTGCGGCTGAGCGGGGACTCGCCGAGCTCCTGGACGAGCGTGCGGTCCAGCTTGAGCCCGTCCAGCGGCAGCCGGGCGAGGGCGCCGAGCGAGCCGCCGCCGGCGCCGTACCCGGCCAGCCAGGTGGAGACGCCGAGCCCGCGCAGCGCGGAGAGCCTGCGGCCGAGTTCGTCGGCGAGCGAGTCCGGGCCCATCCGGGCCACCTCGATCACCAGCTCGTCGGCCGGCAGTCCGCTGTCACGCAGCGCCGCGGCCACCGTCTCGTACAGGCCGGGCGAGCAGAGCCGCTCCACGGAGAGCCGGACGGCCACCGGGACGGGCTCCGGCGCGCCGCGGCCGCCCGGCAGGCCGCGCCGCTCGACGGCCGCGCTGACCGCCTCCAGGACCAGCCAGCGGGAGAACCGGGTGGCCGCGTCGCCGTGCTCGGTCGAGCGCAGGAACTCGGCCGGGGTGAGCAGCAGGCCGCCCACCGAGCGCCAGCGGGCCTGCGCCTCGACACTGGTCACCGCACCGCTGCCGAGGTCCACCACGGGCTGGTGGAGCAGCGTGAAGCCGCCTTCCCGGACGGCCAGCCGCAGCCGTTCCTCCAGCTCGGTGCGGCGCTCCAGGTCGGCCCGCATCGCGGGGGTGTAGAGCACCACCCGGCCCTTGCCCTCGGACTTGGCCCGGTACATCGCGAGGTCGGCGTTGCGCATCAGCTCGTCGGCGGCGAACCTGGGGTCGGCCGCCGGGCCTCGTTCGGGGCTGCCGAAGGCGATGCCGATGCTGGCGGCGACGCCGAGTTCGGCGCCGCCGATCCAGTACGGCTCGGAGAGCGCGAGGCGCAGCCGCTCGGCCAGCTCCTGGACCTGGAGGCGGCCGAGCGGGCCGCAGACCAGCGCGGCGAACTCGTCGCCGCCGAACCGGGCGACGGTGTCCCCGCAGCGGACGGCGCTCTGGAGCCGGCGGGCGGCCTGCACCAGCAGTTCGTCGCCGACCTGGTGCCCGGCGGTGTCGTTGACCGCTTTGAAGCCGTCCAGGTCGAGGAAGAGCACCGCGATCCCGGCGCCCGTCTCGCCCTGTTGGCCACGGGAGCCGAGGGCGGCCCGCAGTCGCTGGGTGAACAACGCCCGGTTGGGCAGGTCGGTGAGCGGGTCGTGGAAGGCGTTGTGCTGCAACTGGGCCTGGAGCATGACGCGTTCGGTGACGTCCCGGCTGTTGAGCAGCAGGCCGTCGCGGTGTCTGCTGACGGTGGACTCGACGTGCAGCCACTCGCCGGCGCCGGAGCTGATCCGGCACTCGACCCGGGCGGAGGGCTCGGCGGTGCCGGGGCTGCGGTGGGTGGCGAGCCGGGCCCGGGCGAGGTAGCGGCGGACCTCGGAGAGCACCCGGCCGACGTCCTCGGGGTGGACCAGGTCCAGCAGGTTGCCGCCGACCAGTTCCTCCGGGTCCCGCCCGTAGACGCCGAGCGCGGCCGGGGAGACGTAGGAGAGCACACCGTTGGCGCCGGCGATCATGATGACGTCGCTGGAGCCCTGCACCAGGGAGCGGAAGTGCGCCTCCTTGTGGGCGAGTTCCTGGGCCAGCGACAGGTTGTCGAGGAGCATCACGCCCTGCCTGAGGATCAGCGCCAGCCCGACGGTGCAGGCCGCCGCGGCCACCACGCGGTCCAACTCCCGCCCGCCGAGGGCGTTGTAGAGGATTCCGGCGGTGCAGACCGCGGCGGCCGCGTACGGGGTCAGCGCGCTGAAGGTGGTGGCCACCCGGCGGTGCGGCAGGCCGCCGGCCGAGGGGTGCTCGCGCAGCGGACGGCGCCAGCGCGGCGACCACGGCGCCCAGGCCAGCAGCAGACTGCCGGAGAACCAGCCGGCGTCCAGCAGTTCGCCCGAGTGGTAGGTGTTGTGCAGCTCCGGGGAGGTGAACAGGGCGTCGCAGGTGACGGTGACGGCGAGCGCCAGCATCGCGGTGTGCACCGCCGCCCGGTTGCCGTCGCGACCGCCGAAGCGCAGCCCGACCACCAGGCTGACCAGCAGGATGTCCAGCACCGGGTAGGCCAGGTTGAGGGCCAGGCGCAGGGGTGAGCCGTCCTCGCCGGCCGCGATCCGGCCGAGTGCCAGGCTCCAGCTGAGGGTGAACAGCGAGCCGGCGATCAGCCAGCCGTCGAGCATCAGGCAGAGCCAGCCGGCCGCCGTGCGCGGGTGCTGGGCCAGCACCAGGACGCCGGTGATGGCGAGCGGGGCGAACAGCAGGAAGGCGTACTCGGCGAGCGAGTCCCGGGGCAGCGGGGTGCGCACGACCAGCTCGTACCAGCCCCAGGTGCCGTTGCCGAAGGCGACCATGAGCGAGGAGAGGCCGAACAGCAGCCAGGCCGGACGGGCGTGCCCGCCGACCGTACAGCCGTACACCAGGCAGGACAGCGCGGCCGCCAGGGCCGCCGCGGCCAGCCCGAAGTCGCCCATGAAGGCTGACAGTTGGCGCGATCCCCAGCCGGCGGCAGCGCCCATGGCGTAGGCCAGGCAGAGCCCGCCCAGGACGAACCCGGGCAGCGCGCGGCTGTCCCGGAGCCGGCGCAGCGGGCTGCGACGGGCGGGTGCGGGCACGTCGGCGGCGGACGTGTCGGTGTGCGGCGTGCCCGGCCGTCCGGTTCCGGGCAGCACCGTTTCGGTGGAGCTCACTCGGCCTCTCCCCCTCCGGCCCGGGGCCTCGCGCCCCGGCCACGGACCACCGGCCGCGCACCTCTCGGACGTACGCGGTGGCCTGGCGCCCCGTCAGGGCGGCGGCCCAGGGGGTGGGCGGCCTGCCGGCCGCCGCACCGTACCGATGCTCCCAAAATGGACCCTACACCAATTCCGTCACTCAATGACACGCACACTCAACTTAGAGTAATGGCGGAAGGGTGGGGAAATGCCCCTGATTCCTATGGATCGGCCCGGTTGGTGGCGGCGCGCGGGCGGGGGCTCACGCGGCGCGCACGGGAGCACGCGGCGGCGCCCGAACACCGGTGCCAGGACGGACGAACAGCGGCCCCGGGCCGGCCGAAGCCGGTCCGGGGCCGTGGTGGAGCCCTGTTCAGTGGCCCGAGGCGGCCAGGTCGTCCGGGAACAGCCGCAGCCGGTGCGCCAGCGCGGCCGCCTCGCCCCGGCCGCCGACCGCGAGCTTGCCGAGGATGTTGGAGACGTGCACGCTCGCGGTCTTCGGGGAGATGTACAGCTCCTCGGCGATCTGCCGGTTGGTCCAGCCGCGCGCGAGCAGTCGGAGCACGTCCCGCTCACGGGGGGTGAGGTTGAAGGAGTCCCCGGCGGCCGGGGCCGGCACCGTCGCGGCGGCCGTCCGCTCGGCCCGGGCGAGGCTCAGCCCGGCCCGCTCGGCCAGCGCGGCGATCTGCCCGCCGAGCACCCTGTCGTCCCGGACGGCCGCCAGTTCGGCCGCCTCGCGCAGCAGTTCGGCGCCGGCCTCGCGCCGCCCGGCCTGCACCTCGGCCTCGCCGGCCCGCAACAGGGCGAGCGCCAGCGGGTACGGCAGCCCGGTGGGCCGCAGCGCCTCGACCGCGGCAGCCCACCGGTCCGGGGTGTCGGCGCCCTCGGCGCGGGCCAGTTCGGCCTCCAGCAGCCGGGCCCAGCCGTGGTGCAGCGGCGCCCGGGGCCGCAGCTCGGCGGCGGCCGCGGCGATCGCGGCCAGCGCCCCGGGCCGGCCCGCCTCGGCCTGCGGCAGGCCCCGGCTGTCCGCCTCCACCGCGGCGCCCTCGGCCAGCAGCGGGTAGACGTCGGACTCGTGGCCGAGCCGGCCGTCGTCCGCCAGCGCCGCGAGCAGTTCGGCCCGGGCCTCCAGCGGCCGGCCGCCGAGTGCCGCGAGCCGCACCGCCAGGCGGCTGATCGGCACGCTGTGCTGGACCTGGCCGACCCGGTTGGCCGAGCGGGCCTGCGCCAGCATGGTCGCCGCGGCGGGCAGGTCCCCCTTGAGCAGGGCGAGTTCGCCGCGCATCCGGTCCAGGAACTCGGCGTGGGTGCCGCTCAGACTGGTCAGCTCGCAGGCGGCGAGCACCTCGGCGGCCTCCCGGACCCGCCCGAGGTCGGTCAGCGCCTCGACCAGGTTGCCGGTCAGGATGGTGCCGATGTTGCGCAGCAGGCCGTTGCCGTCCGCGAACTCCAGGCCCTCCCGGGCCAGCCGGACCGCGTCCTCGGGCCGCCCCAGCCCGCGCTGCATGCTGGCCAGGTTGTTGATGCCGCGCAGCAGCAGGTCGGGCACGCCCAGCCGGCGGGCCCGCTCGACCGCCCCGGCGAGCTCGGCCAGCCCGCCCTCGGCGTCGCCCTGTACGTCGTAGCGCAGGCCGCCGAGGGTCATCCGGGCGTGCACCTCGACCGAGTGCGCGCCCACCTCCTGGGCGATCCGGATCGCCCGCTCGGCCAGGTCGATCGCCTCGGCGGTGGGCTTCTTGAGCATCGCCGTCCCGGCGCCGAGCGCCAGCACCTCGGCCTGGACGGCGGACGGCGGCAGGTGCTCCACCAGCCGCAGCGCGTGCGCGATCTCCTCCTCGTCGCCGGAGCGGCGCAGGCTGCCCAGCATCCGGGCCCGGTTGATCCGGAACCAGGCCGCGCGCACCGGGTGCTCCGTCTCGTCGACCAGCCGCAGCCCGCGCTTGGCCAGGCTCAGGCCACGCTCGCGGTCGCCGCAGCGCCGGGCCGCGACCACCGCCTCGGCCAGCACGTCGATCAGCTGGATCCGGTCGCAGTCCTCGTCCGCGGCACTGTGGTCACAGGAGCCGGGCGGGTAGGTCTCGGCCCAGTCGTACGGGCGCAGGGTGTGGGCCAGCACCTCCTCGGAGACCAGGTCCCACAGCTCCAGGGCCCGTTCCAGCATGCCGAGTTGCTCGGCGAAGGCGTTGCGGCGGCGGGCCGCGCGGGCGGCGTCCAGGGCGGTCGGCAGGGCGCGGGCCGGATCGTGCGCGTGGTACCAGTAGTTGGCCAGCCGGGCGGGCAGTGCGTCGCCGGGGACCAGCTGCGGCTGGGCCTCCACGGCGAGCGCGAACCTGCGGTTGATCCGGTGCCGTTCGCCCGGCAGCAGGTCGTCCGAGACCGCCTCGCGGACCAGCGCGTGGCGGAACCGGTAGCCCTCGCCCTCGCTGTCCGGGCGCAGGATGTTGGCGCCGACGGCCGCCCGCAGCGCCTCGATCAGCGCCTCCTCGTCGTCGTCCAGGACGGCGGCCAGCAGGGCGTGTTCGACGTGCGAGCCGCCCTCGGCGGCGATCCGCACCACCCGCTGGGCCTCCTCGTCCAGGCCCTCGACCCGCACCAGCAGGATGTCCCGCAGCGAGTCGGTCAGCCCGGCGCCGAAGCCGTCCTCGAAGGCGGTGGCCAGCTCCTCGACGAAGAACGGGTTCCCCTCCGAGCGGCGGTGGATGCGGTCCACCAGCTGGCGGTCGGGGGCGGTGGTGCCGAGGATGCCGGCCAGCTGGGCGGCCACCTCGCGGCGGTCGAACCGCGCCAGCTCCAGGCGCTGCACGGTGCGCAGCCGTTCGAGTTCGGCCAGGAAGGGGCGCAGCGGGTGCCGGCGGTGCAGGTCGTCGGTGCGGTAGGTGGCGACCAGCAGCACCCGGGAGCGGTGCAGGGTGCGCACCAGGAAGGCGAGCAGCTCGCGGGTGGAGCGGTCGGACCAGTGCAGGTCCTCGATGGCGAGGACGAGGGTACGCTCCGCGCCGAGCCGTTCGAACAGCCTCGCGGTGTGCTCGAACAGCCGGGCCCGGCTGTACTCGTCGTTGGGTTCGCCGTCCACCTCGCCGAACTCGGAGAGCAACCGGGCGAGATGGCCTTCGCTGCCGGCCGCGGCGGCCTCCAGTTCGGCGCCCAGCGAGCGGTGCAGTCGTCGCAGCGCGGCGGCCAGCGGCGCGTACGGCAGGCCCTCGGCGCCGACCTCCAGACAGCTGCCGAGCGAGGTGACCGCCCCCTGGGCGGCGGCGCGCTCCAGGAACTCCTCCAGCAGCCGGGTCTTGCCGACCCCCGCCTCGCCGCCGATCAGGACGGCCTGCGGGCTGCCGGTGCCCGCGCGGCGCAGCGCGTCGGTCAGCTCGGTGATCTCGCTGCCGCGGCCGACGAAGACGGGGCTGACCGATGTCTGCTGCATGGAGGCGAGCATGCCATAGCCGGTGGGGACCGGCCGAGGGGTTATCTCCCAGCGCGAACGGGGTTCCGTGCCCGAACGCCCGGAGGGGGAGACGCTCACTCGCAGCGTCTCCCCCTCCGGAGCTCCTTCGGCACCGTCCTGGTGCCGCACCGTCAGCATTCGGGCCGACGCACGGGGCGCCGCTGGAAGCGGGCGGCCACCGGGCGCTGCCGCAGGCGGCGCGCCTGCTTGGCCTCGCGCACCAGGCGCTCGTGCTCGGCGCGGGCCACGAGCTCGTGGGCCTCTTGCTGGAAGGTCTGGTACTCGATCATTTCGGTTCCCCCTGCGGGTCTCGCTGCGTTTCGCTGACGAGTAAGAGCTTCCTCTGCCAGTGGGGGGTGCCGCATCGGGAGCCTGCCGCATCTTCCGGGGCCCGGATGCCTTAGATCGGGCGCAGATCGGGCGCCGGAAAAGGTTTAAGGCCCGGCCGCACCTCATTACAGAGGTGAGACCGGGCCTTAGGCCTTACTTAGAGGGCCTTAGATGCCTTAGATGCCTTAGGAAGACAGGGTTGACAGCCTAGGCAGCGCCTCAGCGGTGCCTCAGGCGGACACCCCCAGCTTCTCCGGGCTGCGCTCACTGTCCTTCCGCGGCGAGCCGCTCCAGGATCAGGTCCTTGACGCGGGCCGCGTCGGCCTGGCCGCGGGTGGCCTTCATGACCGCACCGACCAGCGCGCCCACGGCCTGGACCTTGCCGTCGCGGATCTTGGCGGCGATCGCCTCGTTCTCGGCGATGGCCTGGTCGACGGCGGCGCCCAGCGCGGAGTCGTCCGAGACCACGGCCAGGCCGCGCTTCTCGACGATCTCGTCCGGCTCGCCCTCACCGGCCAGCACGCCCTCGATGACCTGGCGGGCCAGCTTGTCGTTCAGCTTGCCCTCGGCGACCAGCGCGGCGACCCGGGCGACCTGCGCCGGGGTGATCGGCTGCTCGCTCAGCTCGGTGCCGGTCTCGTTGGCGCGGCGGGCCAGCTCGCCCAGCCACCACTTGCGGGCCTGGTCGGCCGGGGCACCGGCCGCGATGGTCTCCTGGATCAGCTCCACCGCACCGGCGTTGAGGACGGACTGCATGTCCTTGTCGGACAGGCCCCACTCGGCCTGGAGCCGGGCGCGGCGCACCCGCGGCAGCTCGGGCAGGGCGGCGCGCAGCTCCTCGACCCACTCGCGGGAGGGGGCCACCGGCACCAGGTCCGGCTCGGGGAAGTAGCGGTAGTCCTCGGCGTTGTCCTTGATCCGGCCCGAGGTGGTGGTGCCGTTGTCCTCGTGGAAGTGGCGGGTCTCCTGGATGATGGTGCCGCCGTCGGTCAGCACGGTGGCGTGCCGCTGGATCTCGAACCGGGCGGCCCGCTCCACGCTGCGCAGCGAGTTGACGTTCTTGGTCTCCGAGCGGGTGCCGAAGGTCTCGGTGCCGTTCGGGCGCAGCGACAGGTTGACGTCGCAGCGCATCTGGCCCTTGTCCATCCGGGCCTCGGAGACGTCGAGCGAGCGGATCACCTCGCGCAGCTCGGCGACGTACGCCTTGGCGACCTCGGGGGCGCGCTCGCCGGCGCCGACGATCGGCTTGGTGACGATCTCGATCAGCGGGATGCCGGCCCGGTTGTAGTCGAGCAGCGAGTGGGTGGCGCCGTGGATGCGGCCGGTGGCCCCGCCGACGTGGCTGGACTTGCCGGTGTCCTCCTCCATGTGGGCGCGCTCGATCTCCACGCGGAAGGTCGAGCCGTCCTCCAGCTGCACGTCGAGGTAGCCGTTGAAGGCGATCGGCTCGTCGTACTGCGAGGTCTGGAAGTTCTTGGGCATGTCCGGGTAGAAGTAGTTCTTCCGCGCGAACCGGCACCACTCGGCGATCTCGCAGTTCAGCGCCAGGCCGATCTTGACGGCCGACTCGACGCCGATCGCGTTGACCACCGGCAGCGAACCCGGCAGGCCCAGGCAGGTGGGGCAGGTCTGGCTGTTCGGCTCGGCGCCCAGCTCGGTCGAGCAACCGCAGAACATCTTGGTCTTGGTACCGAGCTCGACGTGGACCTCAAGGCCCATCACCGGGTCGTACGACGCGAGAGCGTCCTCGTAGGAGACCAGGTTCATGACGCTCACAGCGTCCCTTCTCACTTGAAGCTTGGGAGGTACGGGCCCGGCCGCCGCGTGGCGCGGGGCCGGGCCGGGGCGCTCAGCCCAGCAGCACGTCGTCGGAGCCCAGCTGACGCAGCTCGCGCACCAGCAGGGCGGTGCCGGTGACCAGCGCGGCCGCGCCGATCAGGGCGTTGACCAGCTTGAGGGTGTCGCTCTCCTCGCGGGCCTTGCGGACGTCCTTGGCAATGGAGATCGCGCCGAACGCGCTGGTGCCGATGGACAGCCAGAGGCCGGGCTTGCTGTGCTTCCACCCCTTGAGCGAAGCGGACTGGGCCTTGGCCTTCTCGATCTTGCTCACAGTGCCGGTGCCTCCTCCAGCAGGGTGTGCCCCCACTTGTCGTTGAGTGCGGCCTCGACGGCTCCGCCCACGCGGTACAGGCGGTCGTCCGCCATCGCGGGTGCGATGATCTGCAGGCCGACCGGGAGATTGTCCTCCGGCGCCAGGCCGACCGGCAGCGACATGGCCGCGTTGCCCGCCAGGTTCGACGGAATCGTGCACAGGTCCGCCAGGTACATCGCCATCGGGTCGTCTGCGCGCTCGCCGATCGGGAAGGCGGTGGTCGGCGTGGTCGGCGAGACCAGGACGTCCACGCCCGCGAAGGCGGCGTCGAAGTCGCGCGAGATGAGCGTGCGGACCTTCTGGGCCGAGCCGTAGTAGGCGTCGTAGTAGCCCGAGGACAGCGCGTAGGTGCCCAGGATGATGCGGCGCTTGACCTCGGGGCCGAAGCCGGCCTCGCGGGTCAGGGCGGTGACGTCCTCGGCCGAGCGGCTGCCGTCGTCGCCGACCCGCAGGCCGTAGCGCATCGCGTCGAAGCGGGCCAGGTTGGAGGAGCACTCGCTGGGCGCGATCAGGTAGTACGCCGGCAGCGCCAGGGTGAAGGACGGGCAGGAGACCTCGACGACCTCGGCGCCCAGCTCGCGCAGCAGCTCCACCGACTCGTTGAAGCGCTGCATCACGCCGGCCTGGTAACCCTCGCCGGCGAACTCCTTGACGACGCCGATCCGCATGCCGCGGATGTCGCGCATCCTGGCGGCCTCGACCACGGCCGGGACCGGCGCGTCGATCGAGGTGGAGTCCAGCGGGTCGTGCCCGGCGATGGCCTCGTGCAGCAGCGCCGCGTCCAGCACGGTGCGGGCGCACGGGCCGCCCTGGTCCAGGCTGCTGGAGAACGCCACCAGGCCGTAGCGGGACACCGAGCCGTAGGTCGGCTTGACGCCGACGGTGCCGGTGACGGCGCCGGGCTGGCGGATCGAGCCGCCGGTGTCGGTGCCGATCGCCAGCGGGGCCTCGAAGGCGGCCAGCGCGGCGGCCGAACCGCCGCCGGAGCCGCCGGGGATGCGGGAGAGGTCCCACGGGTTGCCGGTCACGCCGTACGCGGAGTTCTCGGTGGAGGAGCCCATCGCGAACTCGTCCATGTTGGTCTTGCCGAGGATGACCACGTCAGCGTCCTTGAGACGGCTGGTCAGCGTGGCGTCGTACGGCGGGATCCAGCCTTCGAGCATCTTCGAGCCGCAGGTGGTCGGGATGCCCTTGGTGGTGAAGACGTCCTTGAGCGCGAGCGGGACGCCGGCCAGCGGGCCCAGCTCCTCGCCCTTGGCGCGCTTCGCGTCGACGGCCTTGGCCGCGGCCAGCGCGCCCTCGGTGTCGACGTGCAGGAAGGCGTTGACCTTCTTGTCGACCGCGTCGATGCGGTCCAGGTGGGCCTGCGCGACCTCGACGGCGGACACCTCGCCCTTGGCGATGGCGCTCGCGGTCTCGGCGGCGGTCCACCTGACGATCGAGGTGGGGATCAGCTCGGTCATATCGGTCAGTCCTCCCCGAGGATCTGCGGCACACGGAAACGCTGCTCCTCGGCGGCGGGGGCGCCGGACAGCGCCTGCTCCGGGGTGAGCGACGGCCGCACCTCGTCCGCACGCATGACGTTGGTCAGCGGCAGCGGGTGGGAGGTCGGCGGGACGTCCTGTCCGGCGACCTCGGAAACGCGGGCGACCGCGCCGATGATCACGTCGAGCTGCTCGGCGAAGTGGTCCAGCTCTTCGGGCTTCAGCTCAAGACGCGACAGCCGGGCGAGGTGGGCGACCTCCTCGCGCGTGATGCCAGGCATGCAGCGATCCTCAGGGTGAGTTCTGGTGAGACCCGGCGGTGCCTTGCGGGCGGTGCCGGGCCCGGGCAGGAGCAGCCGGGTTCGGCGCTCCGTCCTCATGGTCTTTGGACCCCATCCTATGGGGCCCGTCCCCCACCCCGGCCAACGAGTGAGCCGCGGCGCCCGTCACCGGCTCGGCCGCGACGTCCGGCGGGCGCTACTGCGGCCTGCTGCGGGCCCAGCCCTGCGGCTTGATCTCCCTGTGCGCGGCCTGCGCCACCTGGGCCACCGGCGGCAGCGTGGGCGGGAGGGTCGGCGGCAGCACCGGCGGCCTGGCCGGCTGGGCGATCGGCTTGGCGTTCTGGACCGGCTGGAAGCCGGCGTGCAGCTGGGGCGGCACGCCGAGCCGCTCCACCGGCGGGGCGCCGGTGCGGTGCACCCGCAGCCAGGCGGTGGCCTGCTCGGCCGGCAGCGCGGCCGACACCAGCCAGCCCTGGACGGCGTCCACGCCCATGCAGTGCAGCCGCTCCCAGGTCTCGTCGTCCTCGACGCCCTCGGCGACCACGGTCAGGCCCAGCGAGTGGGCGAGCTCCACCGAGCAGCGGACCACCGCCGCGTCGTGGTCGTCGGCGACCATCCGGGAGACGAAGGAGCGGTCGATCTTCAGCTCGCCGACCGGCAGGCTCCGCAGCCGCACCAGCGAGGAGTGACCGGTGCCGAAGTCGTCCAGGGACATCCCGACGCCGTAGCCGCGCAGCTCGGCCAGGGTGTCGGCGGCCCTCCGGGAGTCGTCCAGCAGCAGCCGCTCGGTGATCTCCAGCTGGAGCGCGTGGGCGGGCACCTGGTGGCGCACGAGGTGGCCGGCCACCCGCTGGGCGAAGCCGGGGTTGAGCACGTCGCGCGGCGAGACGTTGACCGCGACCTGCACCTGGAGGCCCTGGTCGCGCCAGTACGCGAGCTGGCCGACGGCCGCCTCCAGCACGTAGTCGGTGAGCCGGGGCATCAGGCCGCTGGATTCGGCGAGCCCGACGAACTCGTCCGGCGAGACCTTCCCCTGGCCGGGCCGCTCCCAGCGCAGCAGTGCCTCCAGTCCGACCACCCGGCCGTCGAAGGCCACCTTCGGCTGGTAGTGCAGCTGCACCTCGCCGGTCTCCAGCGCCCGGCGCAGGTCCCCCAGCAGCCCGATCCGGTACGGGGTGTCGGCGTCCTGGGTCTCGTCGTACTGGGCGACGCCGCAGCATCCGCGCTGGGCGTGGCCCATCGCGACGTCGGCCCGGCGCAGCAGCGACTCGGCGTCCTGGGCGTGCTGCGGGTAGACGCAGACGCCGCCGCTGGCCTCCAGGACGAGCAGCAGCCCGTCCAGCCGGATCGGGGCGGCGAGTTCGGCGATCAGCGCCTTGGCGACCCGTTCCAGACTGTCCGGGCAGTTGATGCCGGGCAGCAGGACGGCGAACTCGTCGCCGCCCATCCGGGCCACCATCGGGCGGCCGCGGCGGTAGTGCCGGGGCAGGCCGGCGAAGACGTCGTCGATGGACTCCCGGGTGGCGCTGCCGGCCGGGCCGCCGGAGCGCAGCGCCCGGTGCAGCCGGCGGGCGATGTGAACCAGCAGCCGGTCACCCGCCGTATGACCAAGTGTGTCGTTGAGTGATCGGAAGCGATCGAGATCGAGCAGGATGAGACCGACGCTGTAGCCCTGCTCGCACCCCGCGATCGCCTCCTGGGCGGCCAGCAGCAGGGCCTGACGGTTGGGCAGATCCGTCAGCGGGTCGGTCAGCTGATCGCGGGCGCGGTCCCGGGCGATCCGCCAGGCCGCCATCAGCACCGCCAGGGGCACGGCGAACAGCGGCAGCAACTCGGGTTCGTACCGGTAGACCAGGACGGCCAGCGGGATGAGCGGCGCGGCTCCGGCCAGCAGCACGCCGAGCAGCAGGACCGCACCCGCCACCCCCTGCGGCGGGCGTGTGGGCGCACCGCCGGTCGTACGATCCATAAGCCCTGTCCTCCGTCGGGCCCGCCCCGTCAGGCCGCCTTACGGTGAGGCACCGTGCCGGTACCGACAGCTGCCGGGCATGGAGCGACCCCGAGGAGCACCGGCCCAGCCGGTGCCCCCACCCCTGCTGACACTCTGTTGCGCTCCAGGGTAAGCCGGGGTCCACCCGGTGGGCAGACTTTCGGACAACCGGAAACGCGCCGCCGCGCACGGGTGTCGCACAGTGACACAATGCCCGCTTTCACTGCACGGCACCCGGTGACGCTGCATCAGGACGATAACAACACCGGTCCGGCCACCGGCCGCTCGGGTCGGCCCCGGATCAGCCCTCGGCGGGCTCCTCCTTCACCGCCGCGGCCTCCTCCGGCTCCGGAAGTCCCAGGTGGGCGCGGGCGGCGGACGGTCCGTCCGCGAGCAGGACGGCGAACCCCGCGTCGTCCAGGACCGGCAGGCCGAGCTGAACGGCCTTGTCGTACTTGGACCCGGGATTGTCACCAGCGACCACGAAATCGGTCTTCTTCGAAACCGAACCGGTCACCTTCGCTCCGCGCGAGGTCAGCGCCTCCTTGGCGCCGTCCCGGGTGTGGCCGGCCAGGGTGCCCGTCACCACGACGGTCAGACCCTCCAGCGGGCGCTCCGCCTCCTCCTCGTCCGCGAACTCCTCGGTGAAGCGGACACCGTCCGCCTCCCAGTTCCCGAGGATCTCCTGGTGCCACCCCTCCGCGTACCACTCCTGGATCGAGCGGGCGATGGTCGGACCGACGCCCTCGACGGCCGCCAGCTGCTCCTCGCTCGCCTCGAAGATCTTCCTCAGATCGCGGAACTCCCGGGCCAGCGCCTGCGCGGCGACCGGACCGACGTGCCGGATCGACAGACCGTTGACGAACCGCCAGAGCGGCCGGTCCTTCGCCGCCGCGAGGTTGTCGATCAGGGCCTGGAGCGACTTCTTCGGCTCACCCTTGGTGGTGGCGAAGAAGAAGACCTCCTTCTCCTTGCCCGTCCGGTCGTCCAGCTTCGGCATGCCGGTCTTCGGATCCCGGACCAGCACCTTGATCGGCAGCAGCTTCTCCTGCGTCAGCCGGAAGATGTCGGCCTCGTTCCTCACCGGCGCCTCGGCCGGCTCCAGCGGCTGGGTCAGCGCGGTGGCCGCGACGTAGCCGAGACCCTCCACGTCCAGGCACTGCCGCCCGCCGAGGAAGGCGATCCGCTCCCGGATCTGCGCCGGGCAGCGCTCCGCGTTCGGGCAGCGCAGATCGATGTCCCCCTCGGCCATCGGGCGCAGCTCGCTGCCGCACTCCGGACAGTGCGAGGGCATCACGAAGGCCTGCTCGGTGCCGTCCCGCAGGTCGTAGACCGGGCCGAGGATCTCCGGGATGACGTCGCCCGCCTTTCGCAGCACCACGGTGTCGCCGAGCAGCACGTCCTTGGCCTTGACGACCTCCTGGTTGTGCAGCGTCGCGTACTGCACCATCGAGCCGGCCACCTTCACCGGCTCGGCCAGCACCGCGTACGGGGTGGCCCGGCCGGTGCGGCCGATGCCGACCTTGATCTCGGCCAGCTTGCCGGTGACCTCCTCCGGCGGGTACTTCCAGGCGATCGCCCAGCGCGGGGACTTCGAGGTGGCGCCGAGCCGGCCCTGGAGGGCGATCTCGTCCACCTTCACCACGACACCGTCGATCTCGTGCTCGACCGAGTGCCGCTGCTCGCCGAAGTGCTTGATGAAGGCCCGCACCTCGGCGAGCGTCCCCACCACCTTGTTGTGCCGGGCGGTCGGCAGGCCCCAGTCGTGCAGCAGCTGGTAGGCGTGCGACTGGTTGTCGATGTCGAAGCCGACCCGGGCACCGATGCCGTGCACCACCATGTGCAGCGGGCGGGAGGCGGTGACGTGCGGATCCTTCTGGCGCAGCGAACCGGCGGCGGCGTTGCGGGGGTTCATGAACAGCCGGATCATCGCCCGGGGCCGCTTGCCCTCCTTGGCGCGCTCCTCGTTCTCCTGCCGGCGGCGCTCGTTCTCCTCCGCGAAGGAGGCGTTGAGCGCGTCGAAGGCCTCGGTCGGGAAGTAGACCTCGCCGCGGATCTCGACCAGCTCCGGGATGTCGTCGCCCTTGAGCTGGTGCGGGATCTCCTTGATGGTGCGGACGTTGGCGGTGATGTCCTCGCCGACCCGGCCGTCGCCGCGCGTCGCCGCCTGCACCAACTGGCCGTTCTCGTAGGTGAGGTTGACGGCCAGGCCGTCCACCTTGAGCTCGCACAGGTAGTGGTAGTCGATGCCGTGCAGCTCGGTGGCGACCCGCTCGGCCCAGGCCGCCAGCTCGTCGTCGTCCATCGCGTTGTCCAGGCTGAGCAGCCGCTCGCGGTGCTCGACCTCGGCGAACAGCTCGGTGGGGGCGCCGCCGACCCGCTGCGTCGGCGAGTCCGGCGTCACCAGGGCCGGGTGCTCGGCCTCCAGCGCCTCCAGCTCCCGCATCAGCGCGTCGAACTCGGCGTCGCTGACGACCGGCGCGTCCTGCTCGTAGTACCGGGCCCGGTGGTCGCTGATCTCCTGCGCCAGCTCGGCGTGCCGCCTGCGCACCTCCGCCGGGACGTCCTCCCAGCCCTCGACAGCCGTCACCGCAAGCCCTCCTACGTTCTCATTCCGGGTTGTCCACCAGGCTCTGTGCCGCCCGCGCCGCAGACGACAGCGCCCTGCGCGCGTACGCCGGGGACGCCCCGGCCAGCCCGCAGGTCGGCGTCACCAGCACGCGGCGGCCCAGCAGCTCCGGGGCGAACCCGAGCCTGCGCCACAGGGTCCTGACACCCTGGACACTACCGGCAGGGTCGGACACCGCCTGGTCAGTGGCGGGGACGACACCAGCGAGGATCATCGTGCCGCCCTCCACGGCCTCGCCGAGGTCGTCGTCCTGGCGCTCGGTGAGGAGGGAGAAGTCCAGGGAGATCCCGGCGACCCCGGCCCGGCGCAGCAGCGGAACCGGGACGTCCGGCGCGCAGGAGTGCACCACCACGGGTGCGTCGAGGCTCCCGACCACCTCGCGCAGCACCTCCTCGGCGACCTGCCGGTCGACGGCGCGCAGCCGCTGGAAGCCGCTGGCGGTCTTCACCGACCCGGCCAGGACGGCGGGCAGCGAGGGCTCGTCCAGCTGCAGCACGACCTCGGCGCCGGGCACCCGCTTGCGGACGTCCGCGAGGTGGCGGCGCAGGCCCTCGGTGAGCGAGCCGGCGATGTCCCGGCAGGCGCCGGGGTCGGAGAGCGCCTTCTCGCCGTGCTTGAGCTCGATGCTCGCCGCCAGCGTCCAGGGGCCGACGGCCTGGACCTTGAGCGCGCCCTGGTAGCCCTGGGTGAACTCCTCCAGCGCGTCCAGGTCCTCGCCGAGCCAGGAGTGGGCCCGCCGGGTGTCCCGGCCGGGGCGGTCGGTGAACCGCCAGCCGCTCGGCTCGGTCTGCGCGAACAGCTCGACCAGCAGGCCGGCGCCGCGCCCGATCATGTCGGCGCCCGGCCCGCGCGCGGGCAGCTCGGGCAGGAACGGCAGGTGCTCCAGTGCGCCGGTGGAGGTCTTGGCCGCCTCCCGGGCGTCGGTGCCGGGCAGCGAGCCGACGCCGGTGGCGGCGCCGCGCAGGTCGGGGAAGGGGTGTGGGGTGCTCACCCGTCCGAGCCTACTCAGCCGGACGGCCCCGGTGCCGAGCGCGGTGGCTCGGCACCGGGGCCGTCCGCGCGGGAAGCGGGGTCGGTACCGGAAGGCCTGTCCGAACTCCGGTGTGCGCGTGGGGAGTCGGCCGGGCCGACTCCCCACGCGGCGGCCTACCGCCCCGGGCGGACGGTGATGTCGGTGATCTCCGCGTCGCGGGAGGCGTCGAGGGCGCCGAGGATCGCCCTGGCGACGGACTCGGGCTCGATCCAGCGGCCCGCGTCGTACTCCTTGCCCTCCTGCTGGTGCACCTTGACCTGCATCGCGGTGGCGGTGCGGCCGGGGTAGACGGAGGTGACCCGCACGCCGTTGGCGTGCTCCTCCTGGCGCAGCGAGTCGGCGAGCGCCTTGAGGCCGTGCTTGCTGGCCGCGTACGCGGACCAGTCGGCGTGGGCGTTGAGGCCGGCACCGGAGTTGACGAAGACCACGTGGCCCTTGACGAGCCGGATCGACGGCAGCAGGAGTCGGGTCAGCTCGGCGGGGGCGACGAGGTTGACGTTGAGCGTCTCCTGCCAGGCCTTGACGGGCAGGTCGCCGACCGGGCCGAGCTCGACCATGCCCGCGACGTGCAGCAGCGAGTCCAGCTCGACGGGCAGCTGCTGGTGCCCGAAGGCCCAGGAGAGCTTGCCCGGGTCGCCGAGGTCCCCGACGAGGGTCTTCGCCCCGGGGAAGCGCTCGCGCAGTTCGGCGGCCCGCCGGGCGTCGCGGGCCAGCAGCCAGAGCTCGTCCCCGCGCTCGGCGAGCTTCTCGGTGAGGACGGCGCCGATGCCGGAGCCGGCGCCGGTGATCAGATGTGCAGCCATGGTCCCGATCCTCTCAGGCCTTGAGCTGCGCAAACACCTCGGCAGGCGTGTCCGCGAAGGTGATCAGCTCGGCGAGGGGGCGGGGCAGGAAGCCCTCGGCGTCCATCCGCTCCATCTGGGTGCGCAGGCCCGAGTAGAAGCCCTCGGTGTCCAGGACGACCACCGGCTTGTCGAACATCCCGTGCTTCTTGAGCTCCAGCACCTCGGTGACCTCGTCCAGGGTGCCCAGCCCGCCGACCAGGACGACGATCGCGTCGGCCCGCGAGGCCAGCTCCGCCTTGCGCTCCGGGAGGTCGGCGGTCCACACCAGCTCGTCGGCGCCGGCGTACGCCTTGTGCCTCAGCATCTCGACCATCACGCCGACCAGTCGGCCACCCGCCGCCTTCACCTCATCGGCGAGCAGCCCCATCAGTCCGGCGTTCGAGCCACCCCACACCAGGGTGTGCCCGCCCTCCCCCAGGAGCCGGGCGAACTCCGCGGCGGGGACGGAGTAGCGGTCGTCGAGCGAGTACGCGGAGCAGAAGACACAGATATTCATAGTCCGACTGGTCTATCACGCCCCGCCGCCGGCCCTCCCGGGTGCTGCCGCTCAGGCGGTGACGGCCGGGCGCTCCGTCGTCGCGATGGTGGCCGAACCGACGACGCGGGTGCCGTCGTAGAGGACCACGGCCTGGCCGGGGGCGATCCCCCGCACCGGGGTGTCCAGTTGCACCCGCAGCTCGCCGTCGGCCACCGAGGCGCTCACCGGCACCTCCTCGCCGTGGGCCCGCAGCTGGGCGGTGTAGCGGCCGTCGGCCAGCGGCTCGGTGCCGCACCAGCGGGGGCGGATGGCGGTGAGCCCGGTGACGTCGAGGCCCTCGACCGGGCCGACCGTCACGGTGTTGTTCACCGGGGAGATGTCCAGCACGTAGCGCGGCTTGCCGTCGGTCGCCGGGCGGCCGATCCGCAGGCCCTTGCGCTGGCCGATGGTGAAGCCGTACGCGCCGTCGTGCTCGCCGAGCTTGGTGCCGTCGACGTCGAGGATGTCGCCGGTCGCGGTGCCGAGGTGCTTGGCCAGGAAGCCCTGGGTGTCGCCGTCGGCGATGAAGCAGATGTCGTGGCTGTCGGGCTTCTTGGCGACGGCCAGGCCCCGGCGCTCGGCCTCCGCCCGGATCTCCTCCTTGGTGGTGTCACCGAGCGGGAAGAGCGAGTGGGCGAGCTGGTCGGCGTCGAGGACGCCCAGCACGTACGACTGGTCCTTGGCGGCGTCGACGGCGCGGTGCAGCTCGCGCGAGCCGTCGGGCAGGTCGACGATGCGGGCGTAGTGGCCGGTGCAGACGGCGTCGAAGCCCAGCGCGATCGCCTTGTCCAGCAGCGCCGCGAACTTGATCTTCTCGTTGCAGCGCAGGCACGGGTTGGGCGTGCGCCCAGCCGCGTACTCGGCGACGAAGTCGTCGATCACGTCCTCGCGGAAGCGCTCGGCGAGGTCCCAGACGTAGAAGGGGATGCCGATCACGTCGGCCGCCCGCCAGGCGTCCCGGGAGTCCTCGATGGTGCAGCAGCCGCGCGCGCCGGTCCGGAAGGACTGCGGGTTGGCGGAGAGCGCCAGGTGGACGCCGGTCACCTCGTGCCCCGCTTCGACGGCACGGGCGGCGGCGACGGCGGAGTCGACTCCGCCGGACATCGCCGCGAGCACGCGCAGACGGCCGGTGGACGGAGTGGTCGGGGCACCCGGGAAGTCAGTCATGATGGCAACAAGGGTACGGGGTGGCCCGCCTGTTCCCGGAAGCCGAGATCAGCGCCGTACCGACGCCAGCCCGGCGTTGCGCGCCCGCTGCACCGCCGGCCCGATGGCCTCCGCCAGCGCCGTGACGTCCTCGCGCACCGAGGTGTGCCCGAGCGAGAACCGCAGCGAGGCGCGGGCCAGCAGCGGGTCGACGCCCATCGCGAGCAGCACGTGGCTGGGCTGCGGCACCCCGGCCGAGCAGGCGGAGCCCGTCGAGCACTCGATGCCCTGGGCGTCCAGCAGCATCAGCAGCGCGTCGCCCTCGCAGCCGGGGAAGGAGAAGTGCGCGTTGGCGGGAAGCCGGCCCTCCGGCGAGGGGTCGCCGTTGTACACCGCGTCCGGCACGGCGGCCAGGACGGCGGCCACCAGCTCGTCCCGCAGCGCGCCCAGCGTGACGGCGTGCTCGGCCCGGTGTTCCACCGCCCAGGCCGCGGCGGCGGCGAAGCCGGCCGCACCGGGGGCGTCCAGGGTGCCGGAGCGCACGTCGCGCTCCTGGCCGCCGCCGTGCAGCAGCGGTACCGGCGAGGCGCCCCGGGAGAGCAGCAGCGCGCCGATGCCGAACGGGCCGCCGATCTTGTGCCCGGTGACGGTGAGCGCGGTGAGCCCCGACTCGGCGAAGGAGACCGGGACCTGACCGAGCGCCTGCACCGCGTCGGCGTGCACCGGGATGCCGTACTCGGCCGCCACGGTGGTCAGTTCGCGCACCGGCTGGACGGTGCCGACCTCGTTGTTGGCCCACATCACGGTGACCAGCGCCACGGTGGCCGGATCGCGTTCGATCGCCTCGCGCAGCGCCTCCGGGTGCACCCGGCCCAGCGGGTCCACCGGCAGGTACTCGACGTCGGCGCCCTCGTGCTCGGAGAGCCAGTGCACCGCGTCCAGCACCGCGTGGTGCTCGACCGGGCTGCACAGCACCCGGGTCCGGACCGGGTCGGCGTTCCGGCGGGCCCAGTACAGGCCCTTGACCGCCAGGTTGTCGGACTCGGTGCCGCCGCCGGTGAACACGATCTCGCTGGGGCGGGCGCCCAGGGACTCGGCCAGCGACTCCCGGGACTCCTCGACCACCCGGCGGGCCCGGCGGCCGGCCGCGTGCAGGGCCGAGGCGTTGCCGACCACCCCCAGGTGCGCCGTCATCGCGGCGATCGCCTCGGGCAGCATCGGCGTGGTCGCCGCATGGTCCAGGTATGGCATAACCATCCGATTGTAGAGCGCGGCACCGTACCGGGTTCCGGGCCGGGGCATCGATCCAGCCACGCACCGCCCGCACCGGCCCGGACGCACGGCGGACGCACCACAGCCGGACGGCTACGTCCGGCACTGGTTTGTACCACTGAGCCACCCAGCGGTTAGCCTGACGCCACCAGTCAGCCGGATCAACGGGAAACGCCATGTCGCAGTCGGTCGACCGCGCGCTGACCCTGCTCGACGCACTCGGCGACGCGCCGCTCTCGCTGGAGCAGGCCGCCAGCAGCCTCGGGGTGCACAAGTCCACCGCCCTGCGGCTGCTGCGCACGCTGGAGGAGCACGGCTTCGCCCGCCGCCAGCCGGACCTGCGCTACCGGATCGGCGGCCGGGTGCTCTCGCTGGCCCACCGCGCGCTGGAGGACTTCGACGTCCGGCAGGTCGCCGCGCCGTACCTGGCCGCGCTCAACGCCCGCTGCGGCTACACCGTCCGGCTCGCCGTGCTGGACGGCGGCGAGGTGCTCTACCTGGACGAGGTGGCCGGGCTGCCGGGTGCCGAGCCGTCCCGGATCGGGCGCCGGGCCCCGGTCGACGGGACGGCGGTCGGCCGGGTGCTGCTCGCCGGACTGTCCGCGGACGGCACCCGCGAGGAGCCCGAGCTGGCTGCGGTGCGCCGCCGGGGCTGGGCGGCCGAGTCCTGCGAGCACCGGGAGGCGGTGACCTGCGTGGCCGCGCCGGTCGCGGGCAGCGGCGGGCGGACGGTCGCGGCCTGCGCGCTGAGCGCCCCGGCGAGCGAGGTGCCGCCGGCCGAACTGGCCCGGATGGTGCCGGAACTGCTCTGCACCGCCGAGGCGATCTCGCTCGCGTACGGCGGCTCGCCTACTCCTCGCTGGTGCGAGAACCGTTGCGGTGCCAGGCCCGTGGGGCACGCCAGCCGTACTTCAGCGCGAGCATCCGCAGCCCGAAGGCGGTGAGTGCGGCGGCGGTGCCGGTCACGCCGGTGAGCCGGTCGGCGGCGATCAGCAGCGCGACCACGGTGGCGCCGACCAGGGCCGGGACGGCGTAGATCTCCCGGTCCCAGCGCAGCAGCGAGGGGATCTCCCCGGCCAGCACGTCGCGGATCACGCCGCCGCCGGCCGCGGTCACCATGCCGAGCGCGATCGCCGCGACCGAGCCGAGCCCGAAGTCGTGCGCCTTGGCGGTGCCGGTGACGCAGAACAGCCCGAGCCCGAGCGCGTCCAGGGTCTGCACCGCCCGGTTGATCCGCTCGACCTCCGGGTGCAGGAAGAACACCACCAGCGCGGCGGCCAGCGGGGTCATAAAGTAGCCGAGGTTGGTGAACGCGGCGACCGGGGTCGCGCCGATCACCAGGTCGCGCATCACCCCGCCGCCCAGGGCGGTGACCTCCGCCAGCACACAGATTCCGAAGATGTCCATGTTCTTGCGGACGGCGAGCAGACCCCCGGAGAGGGCGAAGACGAATATGCCGACGAGGTCCAGCGACTGCTGCACGTCGGACGGGAAGAGCTGGGATGTCACCGTCCATGTGTACCTGATGTCCCGGAGTGCCCCGGTGAACGATCATGGTCCGGATGCGAACGCCCCGCCGGAGCCCGGGCGAACCCTTCCTGCGGCGGCGCCCGAGGCGCGAGGGACGAAAAGGCCGCCCGCCCCGGGAACCCGGGTGGACGGCCTCTTCCGAACACAGACCTCAGGCCGTGGCGTTCTCCGGGAAGTGACAAGCCACCTGGTGCCCGGTCTTGAGCGCCACCAGCGGCGGCTCCTGGCTCGCGCACACGTCCTGCGCCTTCCAGCACCGGGTGCGGAAGCGGCAGCCGCTGGGCGGGTTGATCGGCGAGGGGACGTCGCCCTTGAGCAGGATGCGCTCGCGGCCCGCGCGCTGGCGGCGGCGCGGGTCGGGGACGGGCACCGCGGACATCAGCGCGTTGGTGTACGGGTGCATCGGGCTGCTGTAGAGCGAGTCCCGGTCGGCGATCTCCACGATCTTGCCGAGGTACATCACCGCGACCCGGTCCGAGACGTGCCGGACCACCGAGAGGTCGTGCGCGATGATCAGGTAGGTCAGTCCGAGCTCCTGCTGGAGGTCGTCCAGCAGGTTGACCACCTGTGCCTGGATCGAGACGTCCAGCGCGGAGACCGGCTCGTCCGCGACGATCATCTTCGGCTTCAGCGCGAGCGCCCGGGCGATGCCGATGCGCTGGCGCTGCCCGCCGGAGAACTCGTGCGGGTAGCGGTTGTAGTGCTCGGGGCTGAGCCCGCACAGTTCCAGCAGTTCCTGGACGGTCTTCTTGAGCCCGCCCTCCGGCACCGCGTCCTGGAGCCTGAACGGCGCGCCGACGATGGTGCCGACGGTGTGCCGGGGGTTCAGCGAGGAGTACGGGTCCTGGAAGATCATCTGGATGTCGCGGCGCAGCGGCCGCATCGCCCCGACACCCAGGTGGGTGATGTCGGTGCCCTCGAACTCGATGGTCCCACCGGTCGGTTCGTCGAGCCGGGTGACCAGTCGGCCCATGGTCGACTTGCCGCAGCCGGACTCGCCCACGACGCCCAGCGTCTCGCCGGCGTTGACCGTGAAGTCGATGCCGTCCACGGCCCGCACCGCGCCGGTCTGGCGCCGCAGCAGCCCGCTGCGGATCGGGAAGTGCCGGGTCAGGCCGGTCACCTTCAGCAGCGGTTCGCGGTCGGAGGCGGGTGCCGGCGACGGGATCGAGGCCGCCTGAGTGTCCGTCATCGGTTCTCTCCAGAAAGGTGGTACGAGGCCGGGCTCACAGCCGGGGCGCGATCTCTTCGGCGAAGATGCGGTGCCGCTCGTCGGCCGGCAGGTGGCAGGCCGCGAAGTGCCCGGGCGCGGCCTCGGCCAGCACCGGGAGCTCGCTCGTGGAGCGCCCGTCGGTCAGGGCGGCGTACGGGCAGCGCGGGTGGAAGGCGCAGCCCGTCGGCACGTTGATCAGGCTGGGCGGGGTGCCCTTGACCGGGACGAGCCGGTCCTGGAGCTCCCGGTCCAGTCGCGGCATCGAGCCCAGCAGACCCCAGGTGTAGGGGTGTTCGGGGGCGTCGAAGAGGGTCTCGGCCGGACCGCGCTCGACGCACTTGCCGCCGTACATGACCAGGATGTCGTCGGCCAGCTCGGCGACCACCCCGAGGTCGTGGGTGATGATGATGACGGCGGAGCCGAACTCCTCCTGGAGGTCGCGGATGAGGTCCAGGATCTGCGCCTGGACGGTGACGTCCAGGGCGGTGGTGGGCTCGTCGGCGATCAGCAGCGAGGGGTCGTTGACCAGCGCCATGGCGATCATGGCGCGCTGGCGCATGCCGCCGGAGAACTGGTGCGGGTAGTCGTCCACCCGGCGGTCGGGCTGGGGGATGCCGACGCGGTCGAGCATCTCGACGGCGCGGGCCCGGGCCTGCTTCTTGTTCGCCTCGGGGTGGTGCACCCGGTAGGCCTCGACGATCTGCTGCCCCACCGTGTAGTAGGGGTGCATCGCGGTCAGCGGGTCCTGGAAGATCATCGCCATGTCCCGGCCGCGCAGTTGGCGCACCCGGTCCGGGCCGGCCGCGATCAGGTCCTCGCCGTTCAGCCGGATCTCGCCGCTGATCCGGGCCCGCTTGGAGCGGTGCAGGCCCATGATACCCAGCGAGGTGACGGACTTGCCGGAGCCGGACTCGCCGACGATGCCGAGGGTGCGCCCCTTGTGCAGGTCGAAGCTGACCCCGTCCACCGAGCGGACCAGGCCGTCGTCGGTGTCGAAGTGGATCCGCAGGTCGCGGACCGAGAGGAAGGGGTCGCCGGACGGGGTCTGCGCGGCGTCCGCCGGGGTCTTCTGGAGGTCGGTCACGAGAGCCTCACCCGGGGGTCGACGAGGGCGTACAGGAGGTCGACCACGAGGTTGCAGACGACGATGAAGAAGGCGGCGAGCAGGGTGACGCCGAGGATCTTGGGCAGGTCGTTGTCGGAGATCGCCTGGACGGCGAACTGGCCGACGCCCTGGAGCGAGAAGACCTGCTCGGTGATCAGCGCGCCGCCGAGCAGCAGCCCGAGGTCCATGCCGAAGATCGTGACGATCGGGGTGAGCGCGGCGCGCAGCCCGTGCCGGGTGACGACCTTGCTCTCGGCCAGGCCCTTGGCCCGGGCGGTGCGGATGTAGTCCTCGCTCATGGTCTCCAGCATCCCGGCGCGGGTGAGCCGGGCGTAGAGCGCGGAGTAGAGGAAGGCCAGCGAGATCCAGGGCAGGATCAGGTTGCGGGCCCACATCAGCGGGTTGTCCGTGAAGTTGACGTACTGCAGGTTGTCCAGGATCGGCCACTCGTAGCTGAACAGCGTGAGCAGCAGCGCGCCGGTGAAGAAGACCGGCAGCGAGACGCCGGCGAGCGCGACGCCCATGGAGAGCCGGTCGAAGATCGAGCGCGGCTTGAGGGCGGAGACGACGCCGGTGGCGACGCCGGAGACCAGCCAGAGCACGGCCGCGCCCGCGGCGAGCGAGATGGTGACCGGGATCCGCTTGGACAGCTCGGGCCAGACCTCCAGGTGGTTCTTGAAGGAGTAGCCGAAGCAGGGCACGTGGCAGGTGGCCGGTTCCGGCCCGAACTTGTACTCGGCGCCGCTGACCAGCCCCTTGAGGAAGTTCCAGTACTGGGAGTACAGCGGTTGGTCGAGGCCGAGGTTCTGCTTGACCGCCGCGATCGCCTCGGGTGAGGGGTTCTTCCCGATGTACTGGGCGGCCAGTTGGTCGGCCGTCTCGCCGGCGAGGCGCGGCAGCAGGAAGAAGATCGCGAAGGTGACCGCACTGACGACCAGCAGCAGAAGCACCGCCGCGAAGATCCTGCGGATGATGTAGGCAAACACAGTTGGGCGGCTCCGGCGGCCCGCCGCCGTCCGGGGTCTTCCGGACGGCGGCGGGCGCCGCTGCCTTCACCTGCCTTCAGGGATGCGGAGCCAGGCTCTTACTTGGTGGTGCCGATGTTCAGGTAGTCGTACTCACCCGAGAACGCCGGCGTGGAACCCATGTTGGTGGCGTTGTCCGGGCGGTACAGGAAGACCTTGAAGTAGGTCAGCGGGACGATGACCGCCTGCTCCATGACCTTCTTGTCGATGTCGGCGTAGATCTTCTCGCGGGCCGACTTGTCCGGGTTCACGGCGGCGTCGTCGATCAGCTTGTTGACCGCCGGGTCGTTCAGCTGGGACAGGTTGCTGTTGCCGGAGGCCTTGATCGCGCGGCCGTCGACGATCTGCTGCAGGAAGCCGTAGCCGGTCGGCCAGTCGGCGCCCCACTGCATCATCATCAGACCGATGTTGTGGTCCTGGGTGAACTGCGGGGCACCGGCGCTGTCGGTCAGGTACTTGCCCTGCGGGTACTGCTGGATCTCGGCGTTGATGCCGACCTTCTTCAGCGCGGCCTGGATCGAGGTGGCCGCGGCGACCTCGGTGGCGCGCTCGGTGCGGGCCGAGATGACGGTGTTGATGCTGTCCTTGCCACAGGCCTTCAGGGCGTCCTTGGCCTTGGCCTCGTCACCCTTGTTGTCCTTGGTCTCGAACAGGTTGAAGTCCTGGTGGCCCGGGACGTCCGGCGGGAGCACCGTGTTGGCGATCTGGCCGCGGACCGGGCCGCCCTCGGCGGTCTGCACCGAGACCTTGTCGATCGCGAACTGGACGGCCTTGCGGCACTCGATGTTGTCGAACGGCGCGACCTTGGAGTTGATCGCCAGGTAGACCAGGCGGCCGCCGTAGGCGTTGTCGGTGTTGGCCTTGAGCTTCGGGTTCTGCAGGATCTGCGCCTGGGTCTGCGGGTCGACGCCGCCGCCCACCAGGTCGACCTGGGCGTTGCCGGCCAGCAGGTCCTTGTCGATGGTGGCCTGGTCGATGTTCATCTTGAGCACGATCTTCTCCGGCAGCTGCTTCCGGATCGGGTCGGTGCTCGCGTCCCAGTTGGTGTTCGGCACCAGGACGGCCTGCTTGCCGTCCTCGTAGGACTCGAACTTGAAGGAGCCCGAGGACACGATGTGCTTCACGTAGTCGGCACCGGTGTCCTTGGCCTGCGGGACCGGCGCGGTCTGGGGGGCGCTGACCAGGTAGTCGAAGTCCGCGAACGGGTGCTGCAGGTGGAAGACGATCGTGGTGTCGTCCGGCGTCTCGATCGAGTCGAGGCCGCCTTCCTTGTCCTTGTACGGCCCCGCGTACGGCGTGGCGTTGTCCTTCAGCAGGTCGTGGAAGTAGGTCGGGCCGTTGGAGTTCACGTCCGGCGCGAAGTTGGAACGCTCGATGGCGTACTTGACGTCCTTCGAGCTGATCGGGGTGCCGTCGTCGTACTTCAGACCCTTGCGCAGCTTGTACGTCCAGGTCAGGCCGTCCGCGCTGGGCTGGCCCATCGACTCGGCGAGGTCCGGGACGAGCTTGTTGCCCTCCTCGCCGGCGGCCGGGTTGAAGGTGGTGAGCGGGCGGGCGTACAGGCGCGAGAAGTTGTAGATGTACGCGTAGTACGTGTTGCCCGGGTCGAGCGAGTCCGGGGTGCCCTTCATCTCGAAGGTGACCGTCCCGCCCTTCTTGTCCGAGGCGTTGACGATGCTCTTCGTGGCCGCGTTGGCGCCGCCCCCGGTGGAGCCGGAGGCCGAGGAGGAGGTGTCGCCGCTCTTCGACGAGCTGGTGCAACCGGTCACGACCAGGACCACGGCGGCGGCCGCCGCGGTCAGGGCGACGGTACGGGACCTACGCATGGGTGAGATCAACCCCTTTGGGGATGTGGAGGCGGTGGAGGGTCGTGACACGGAGCCACATGATGCGAGTCAGTTGTTCTTGGGATCGAGGGCGTCGCGCAGCCCGTCGCCGAGCAGGTTGAAGGCGAGCACGGTGATGAAGATCGCCAGACCGGGGACCACCATGTACTGGGGGTCCACCTGGTAGTACCGGATCGCGTCCTGGAGCATCCCGCCCCAGGAGGCCTGCGGGGGCTGGATGCCGACGCCGAGGAAGCTCAGGCCGGCCTCGAAGAGGATGTTGGTCGGGATCAGCAGGGTCGAGTAGACCAGGATCGGACCGACCAGGTTGGGCAGCAGTTCCTTGAACAGGATGAACGGGCCGCGCGCCCCCAGGCTGCGGGCCGCGTGGACGAACTCCCGCTCGCGCAGCGAGAGCGTCTGGCCGCGCACGATCCGGCCCATGTAGGGCCAGTTGAAGAAGCCGATCACGAAGATCAGCACCAGCATGTGCAGCGGCAGGCCGTGCAGGCCGAACGCCCCGCCCTGGAGCGAGGTGGAGATCGCGATGGCGAAGAGCAGCAGCGGGAACGCGAGGAAGACGTCCATCACCCGGCTGATCACGGTGTCCACCCAGCCGCCGTAGTAGCCGGCCATGATGCCGAGCACGGTGCCGATGGTGTTGGACAGCAGGGTCGCGCCGAAGGCGACCAGCAGGGAGACCCAGGAACCCTCGATGACGCGGGTGAGCAGGTCACGGCCCTGGAGCGGGTCGACGCCGAGCGGGTGGTCCCAGCTCATGCCACCCCAGTCGCCGAACGGCAGACCACCGAGGTCGGCGTCCAGCAGGTCCTGGTGGAGGGCGTCCGGGTCGAGCCCGAACATCGACTCGATCGGCTTGGCCAGCACGGCGAGCACGATCAGCAGGATCACCACGACGCCGCCGGCGACGGCGGCCTTGTCCCGCTTGAAGCGGGTCCAGGCGATCTGGCCGAGGGAGCGGCCCTCGATCTTCTTGGCCGGGCTCGCGGCGGCGGGTGCCCCCGGATCGTTCCCGGCGGTGGTCACGGATGCGGTCATGGTCAGTTGGTCCCCTCGCCGACGGTGGCCGGCCCACGGGTGCCGGTCGCCGGCTTCGGCGCTGCGGCTGCGGACGTGCGGAGGTGCTTAGGAGGAGCGGGTGTTGAGGCAGTGCGTCGTGCACAGGCACTGCCACCACGCGGGATGGGCGTCGCATGGGCGGGCTGTCGGCGTGCGCGCTCACCTTTGTGGGGTTCCGGTACGCGCAGTGCGTTGCGCAGAACTCTCTGCCATCCGAACTGGCTTACGCCAGCCCTGACAACCGACAGATGCCCAACTGTGATCTGTGTGCATGCACCTCCCGGATCTTCGGCATATACCTCTTCACATGGCTGTAGCCGCCATGTCAAGATGACCGGGTCACACATCCGGAAATTCGTCCGGAAAGCATCGAAGCCGACTTGACGGACACTCAAGTCGGCTTCGGAGAATGTGTTTTGGGAATCAGCGCCCGGGGTAGCCGGGCCATGGCCGCTGCGGCTGCTGCTGCCAGCCCTGCGCCGGCGGCTGGGTGCCGTACGCGTAGCCCGGCATCGACTGCCCGGGGTACGGCGGCGGGGGCACCGGCGGGTACGGGCCGGTCGGCGGGCGCCCCGCCTCCCGGTCGAAGAACGGCCGCGCGTTGGCGCGCATCCACAGCGCCACCGGGTCGTACTCGTCCGACATCGCCACCGTGGACACCGCGAGCCCCTCCGGGGCCACCGCGATCGCGCGCTGCATCAGGGCCCGCACCGCCTCCACCACCGGCGGAGAACTCTCGTACAGGTCAAGGCCGATGGCCAGGTACGGCTCCCCCACGGCGGGCTGCACCCAGGCCCGGCGCAACGCCCGCACCGCCCGCAGCTCGCCGGCCTGCCGCTCCAGCAGCGCGAAGAACGGCTGGGCGTTCAGCTGCGGCTCGCTCAGCTTCAACGGCCCGGCCGGCAGCCGGTCCAGGCCCGCGGCGATCCGCCGCAGGTCCGCCCAGGGCACCCCGACGCCGCCGCCGGGCGCGTGCGGGTTGAGCCACAGGCCCCAGCGGGTGCGGTACAGCGAAGCCGCGATCTCCCGGCCGGAGATGACCTCGTGGGCCCGCGCCCAGCCGGAGGCGGTCAGCTGCTCGGGCGAGGTGACGGCCGGCGCGTAGCCGTGGCCGCTGATCTCCATGTTCCCGTACTGTGCGTCCGGGCTGCCCGGCGTGCCGTGCCACAGCAGCATCCAGACCTGGCCGTCCGCCAGCGCGTGCAGCAGCCGCTCGTACGCGTCGTAGCGCTCCGGCGCGACGTCGCGCAGGGCGCGCTCCAACGCGCCGGGATCAGCTCCCGGGCGCCCGGCCGGTGCCTGGCCCCAGGGCCCCGGCACACCGCCCGCTCCCGTTCCCGCACTCATGCGCCCACCTCGCCGCGCCTCTTTCCCTCAACCCGCCGGCCCGTCGGCCGTCTGCACGCACCCTATGGCGCGGCCACCGGCCACCGCCACGGCGACGTGCCTTTGATACGAACCCCGCTCACACCCGCGTGTAGAAAGGCATTACCCGGGTGAGCAGCCACTCGACCACCGGGTCGTCGGCGAGGTCGAGCAGTACGAGGTGGACGCCTCCGGGCAACGGCGCGGTTCCCAGCGCTCGCCCGAGTGCCTCGTTCACCGCAGCCGGATCGGCCGGTGCCGCGGGGTCCAACTGGACGCCCACGAACATCACGGTCGGCTCGCCCTCGACGCTGGCCAGCGCCCTGCGGGCGGTCAACACCCCGGGCAGCGCCGACAGTTCGCTCCGGCAGGCGGCCAGGAAGTGCTCCGGGTCCTCGCCCGGCACCGGCTCGCGCAGCGCCACCCGCCCGCCGGTCGGCTCCGAAGCGCCGTCCGCGGCCTCCCAGCGGTCCTCCCGCGGGCCGCGGCGCAGCTCGGCGACCCCCTGCGGCGGCACCGGGATGCCCACCGCCGCCTCCGGGTTCACCGCGATGCCCACGCCCAGGGGCAGCCCGCGGGCGAACTCCCAGACCGGCGCGATCGCGAAGGCCATCCCCGGTGCCTGCTGGAGGAACACCTCCTGCGAGGAGAACACCGGCACGTACGGGTCGCCGCCCAGCTCGATGGTCGGCAGGTCCAGCGACTGCCCCTGCGGGTCGGCCCCGGCCGGCAGCGGCACCCACACCTGGCTGCGGGCCAGCACCTCGATCACCCGCGGCGTCGCGCCCGGGTCGCCCAGGGCCGCGGTCAGCACCTGCTCCAGCTCGTTGGCCGGCCAGGAGCCGCCCGCCGGCGCCTCCTCCGGTCCGCCCCACCCCTGCTGCTGTTCCACCGGGTACCCCATGCGCCGCCGATTCCGCCCTCTGCCGTTCGGCCGCCCTCTGCTGTGCCGACGCGCAGCAGTCTAGAGGCGTGCGGGGGGTGAGGTTAGGGCTCGTGTTCGGGTACCGGGCGGTGTGACCGGGTCCCCCCTCCCCTCGCCGTCCCGGACGTGCCATGATGTGCCCGTCCGACGGCATGCGCCGCGGGCCCCCACAACTCCATACCGGCCGCTCGAACCCGCGCGGGAGAGCCCGGAGTGCCGCTCAGGCACAGCCGGCGCCGAAGGAGCAAGTCCTCCCCGGAATCTCTCAGGCACCCCTACCGCACGGGTTAGGCACATCTGGAAAGCGGCGCCCGGCCCTGTCGTGCGCCCACCCACGGTGCAAGCCGCCATGCTGTCCCCCAAGCTGGAAACAGCTGTGGGCAGGTCGGCGGTGAAGCTCTCAGGTTCGACGACAGATGGGGAGACCCACGCCGCCGCATGCCCGCGCGCAGGGTCGGCCCCCGAGCGGGTCCGGTCCCGGCGCGTGCACCCCTGAGTGCCCCGACCGAGGAGTTCCTGGCCATGTCGTCCCTCCGCCTGACCGCGCTCGACGCGCTGCACCGCGCCCTCGGCGCGACCATGACCGACTTCGCCGGCTGGGACATGCCGCTGCGCTACGGCAGTGAGCGCGAGGAGCACCTCGCCGTCCGCACCAAGGCCGGTCTGTTCGACCTCTCGCACATGGGCGAGATCACCGTCACCGGCCCGCAGGCCGGCGAGATGCTGGACCACGCGCTGGTCGGCTTCGTCTCCGCGCTGGGCGTGCTGCGCGCCCGCTACACCATGATCTGCGCCGAGGACGGCGGCATCCTGGACGACCTGATCGTCTACCGCCTGCGCGAGGACGCCTTCCTGGTCGTCGCCAACGCCTCCAACGCCCAGCTGGTCCTCGACGAGCTGATCGCCCGCGCCAAGGGCTTCGACGCCGTCGTCACCGACGACCGCGACACCTACGCGCTGATCGCCGTCCAGGGCCCGGAGGCCACCGGCATCCTGGCGAAGACCACCGACGCCGACCTGCCCGGCCTGAAGTACTACGCGATCCTCCCGGCCCAGGTGGCCGGCCGCGACGTGCTGCTCGCCCGCACCGGCTACACCGGCGAGGACGGCTTCGAGATCTTCTGCCACCCGGCCGACGCCGAGCCGGTCTGGCAGGCGCTGACCGCCGCCGGCGAGGGCCACGGCCTGGTCCCGTGCGGCCTGTCCTGCCGCGACACGCTGCGCCTGGAGGCCGGCATGCCGCTGTACGGGCACGAGCTGTCCACCGACCTCACCCCGTTCGACGCCGGCCTGGGCCGGGTCGTCCGCTTCGACAAGACCACCAACGAGGGCACCTTCATCGGCCGCAAGGCGCTGGAGCAGGCCGCCGCCGCGGCCGAGACCAACCCGCCGAAGGTGCTGGTCGGCCTGGTCTCCGAGGGCAAGCGGGTGCCGCGCGCCGAGTACACCGTGGTCTCCACCGAGGGCGAGCCGATCGGCCGGATCACCTCCGGCGCGCCGTCCCCGACCCTGGGCAAGCCGATCGCGATCGCCTACGTCGACGCCTCCCACGCCGCCCCCGGCACCACCGTGGCAGTGGACGTGCGCGGCAAGCACGAGCCCGTCCAGGTCGTCGCGCTGCCGTTCTACAAGCGCGCCCGCTGAGGCCCCCCGGGCCTGCCTTCCCCCCGTACCCGCACGTCGCAGCCGTCCGAGTGACGGCCCGCTTCGCCGTGCCCGCTTCCCATCCTGGAGAATGACGCCATGAGCAACCCCCAGCACCTGCAGTACACCAAGGAGCACGAGTGGCTGACCGCCGCCGAGGACGGTGTCTCCACGGTCGGCATCACCAAGCACGCCGCCGACGCCCTCGGTGACATCGTCTACGTGCAGCTGCCCGAGGTCGGCGACACCGTGACCGCCGGCGAGACCTGCGGCGAGCTGGAGTCCACCAAGTCGGTCAGCGACCTGTACTCCCCGGTGACCGGCGAGGTCACCGAGGTCAACCAGGACGTCCTGGACGACAACGCCCTGGTCAACAGCGCCCCGTTCGAGGGCGGCTGGCTGTTCAAGGTGCGCGTCGAGGCCACCGACGAGCTGCTCAGCGCCGACGAGTACGACAAGCTCACCCACTCGGCCTGAGCCCCGCGGGGGCGGCCGCAGCACCACGGCCGCCCCGCCCCTCCACGGCCCACCCGTCACCACCACCACCCTTCCAAGGGCGCGCTTCGCGCGGCACCCCCGCCTCTCCTCCCCGGGAAGACCACACCATGACGGTTCTGAACCAGTCCCTGCACGCCCTCGACCCGGAGATCGCCGCCGCGGTCGACGCCGAGCTGCACCGCCAGCAGACCACCCTGGAGATGATCGCCTCCGAGAACTTCGCCCCGGTGGCGGTCATGGAGGCCCAGGGCTCGGTGCTCACCAACAAGTACGCGGAGGGCTACCCCGGCCGCCGCTACTACGGCGGCTGCGAGCACGTCGACGTGGTCGAGCAGATCGCGATCGACCGCATCAAGGCCCTGTTCGGCGCCGAGCACGCCAACGTCCAGCCGCACTCCGGCGCGCAGGCCAACGCCGCCGCGATGTTCGCGCTGATCCAGCCGGGCGACACCATCCTGGGCCTGAGCCTGGCCCACGGCGGTCACCTGACCCACGGCATGAAGATCAACTTCTCCGGCAAGCTCTACAACGTGGCCGCGTACCACGTGGACGACAAGACCGGCCAGGTCGACATGGCCGAGGTCGAGCGCCTCGCCAAGGAGCACCAGCCGAAGCTGATCATCGCCGGCTGGTCCGCCTACCCGCGCCAGCTGGACTTCGCCGAGTTCCGCCGGATCGCCGACGAGGTCGGCGCCCTGCTCATGGTGGACATGGCGCACTTCGCCGGTCTGGTGGCCGCCGGGCTGCACCCGAACCCGGTGCCCTACGCGGACGTGGTCACCACCACCACCCACAAGACCCTGGGCGGCCCGCGCGGCGGCGTCATCCTGTCCAAGGCCGAGTACGCCAAGAAGATCAACTCCGCGGTCTTCCCCGGCCAGCAGGGCGGCCCGCTGGAGCACGTGATCGCCGGCAAGGCGGTCGCCTTCAAGATCGCGGCCTCGGAGGAGTTCAAGGAGCGCCAGCAGCGCACCCTGGAGGGCGCCCGCATCCTCGCCGAGCGCCTGCTCCAGGCCGACGTGGCCGAGGCCGGCGCCACCGTGCTCTCCGGCGGCACCGACGTCCACCTGGTCCTGGTCGACCTGCGCAACAGCCAGCTCGACGGCCAGCAGGCCGAGGACCGGCTGCACGAGGTCGGCATCACCGTCAACCGCAACGCCGTCCCGAACGACCCGCGCCCGCCGATGGTCACCTCCGGCCTGCGCATCGGCACCCCGGCCCTGGCCACCCGCGGCTTCCAGGCCGAGGACTTCCGCGAGGTCGCCGACGTCATCGCCGAGGCGCTCAAGCCCGCCTTCGACGAGACCGTCGCCGCCGCGCTGAAGGCCCGGGTCACCGCCCTGGCCGAGAAGTACCCGCTGTACCCGAACCTGGCCAACCAGGAGTAGTCCGGCTCGGTCGGGCTCATCGGATCAGGTGACCGGCCTCACCCCGCCGACGCACCTGGGTTCCCGGGGCACCGCGCACACTGGACAGTGCGTGCGGTGCCCCGTCCCGTGTCAGCCCTCCCTGCCAGCAAGTCCTTCCACGAGACCAGACAAGGACGTCCCCCGTGGCCATCAGCGTCTTCGACCTCTTCTCCATCGGCATCGGCCCGTCGAGCTCCCACACCGTGGGCCCGATGCGCGCCGCCCGGATGTTCGCCCGCCGACTGCGCTCCGAAGGCCTGCTGGAGCAGGTGACGGGCGTGCGCGCCGAGCTGTACGGCTCGCTCGGCGCCACCGGCCACGGCCACGGCACCCCGAAGGCCGTCCTGCTGGGCCTGGAGAACCACTCGCCCCGCACCGTCGACGTCGACCAGGCCGACAAGGACGTCGAGCGGATCATCGCCGAGAAGCGGATCAGCCTGCTCGGCGAGCACACCATCGACTTCGACCCGGACAGCCAGCTGGTCCTGCACCGCCGCCGCTCGCTGCCCTACCACGCCAACGGCATGACCCTGTGGGCGTACGCGGCGGACGGCTCGACCCTGCTGGAGAAGACCTACTACTCGGTCGGCGGCGGCTTCGTCGTGGACGAGGACGCGATCGGCGCGGACCGGGTCAAGCCCGACGACACCGCGCTGCGCTACCCCTTCCGCACCGGCGAGGAGCTGCTGCGGCTCACCCGGGAGACCGGGCTGTCCATCTCCGGCCTGATGCTGGAGAACGAGAAGGCCTGGCGCAGCGAGGAGGAGATCCGGACCGGGCTGCTGGAGATCTGGTCCGTGATGCAGGAGTGCGTGCGGGCCGGCATGACCCGCGAGGGCATCCTGCCGGGCGGTCTGAAGGTCCGCCGCCGGGCCGCCGCGGCGGCCCGGACGCTGCGCGCCGAGGGGATCGGCCCGGCCAACGCGATGGAGTGGGTGACCCTCTACGCGATGGCGGTCAACGAGGAGAACGCCTCCGGCCGCCGCGTGGTCACCGCGCCGACCAACGGCGCCGCCGGGATCATCCCGGCCGTCCTCCACTACTACCTGAACTTCATCCCGGGCGCCGACGAGGACGGCATCGTCCGCTTCCTGCTCGCGGCCGGCGCCATCGGCATGCTCTTCAAGGAGAACGCCTCCATCTCCGGCGCCGAGGTCGGCTGCCAGGGAGAGGTCGGCTCCGCCTGCTCGATGGCCGCGGGCGGCCTCGCCGAGGTCCTCGGCGGCACCCCCGAGCAGGTCGAGAACGCCGCCGAGATCGGCATCGAGCACAACCTCGGCCTCACCTGTGACCCGGTCGGCGGCCTGGTCCAGATCCCCTGCATCGAGCGCAACGGCATGGCCTCGGTCAAGGCCGTCACTGCGGCCCGGATGGCGCTGCGCGGCGACGGACGGCACCACGTCTCGCTGGACAAGGCGATCAAGACGATGAAGGAGACCGGGGCCGACATGAAGATCAAGTACAAGGAGACCTCGCGCGGCGGCCTCGCCGTGAACGTCATCGAGTGCTGATCACGACGCGCTGAAGGCCCCCGGCCGGAGTCACGCTCCGCCCGGGGGCCTTCGCACGCCCCGTACGCCTCAGGCCCCCGCCTCCACCCGGGGCCCGGCCGGAGCTCCCGTCCCGACCGGGCCCGGGGCCCGGCTCGGACGGGCCAGGCAGGCGACCGCCGTGGCCACCGCCGCCAGCAGCACGGCGCCCGCGACCGTGCCGTGCAGGCCGCCCGCGACCGCGGCCCCGACGGCGTCGCGGAGCTCGGCCGGGAGCCCGGCGAGGGCGGAGGGGGTCAGACCGCCGCCACCGGTGAGGCGGCCGGCGTCGTCGGCGCCCAGGCGCTCCGCGAGCGAGCCGGTGAGCCGCGCCGTGTAGACCGCGCCGAGGACGGCCATGCCGAGCGAGCCGCCGATGCTGCGCAGCAGGGTGACCACGCCCATCGCCGCGCCCATGTCCCGTGGTGGCACGGCGCCCATCGAGGTCAGCAGGGTGCTCTGCATCAGCAGGCCGATCCCGACTCCGGCGACTGCGGTGAGCCCCGAGACGAGGGCCACCGGAGTGCCGGTGTCGAGGAGGAGGAGCAGGGCGGCCCCGGCGAAGGCCAGCGCGCCGCCGAGCAGCGGGTACCGCCGCTCCCCGCCGGGCCGGCCCATCAGCCGCGCCGTCACCAGCTGGGTGGCCATCATGCCGAGCATCAGCGGCAGCAGGAGCATCCCGCCGGCGGTGGGCGAGGCACCCTGGACGAACTGGAGGTACTGCGGCAGGTAGCCGACCAGGGCGACCATGACCGCGCCGATCAGGAAGCCGAGCACCTGGGCGACCGTGAAGTTGCGGTCGCGGAACAGCGCGGGCGGGATCAGCGGACCGGGGGCGCGCAGCTCGGTCCGGACGAACCAGGCCAGCGCGACCACCGCGACGGCCGCCGCGCCGAGGAGCTGCGGGGAGGTCCAGGAGTAGGCGACGCCGCCCCAGGTGCCGACCAGGGTGAGCGCGGTGATGCCGGTGGTCAGCAGGGCGACCCCGGCCCAGTCGAACGGGGCGCGCACCCGCTCGGTGCGCAGCCGCACCCCGACGCCGACCGCGAGCAGGGCGAACATCCCGATCGGCAGGTTGACGTAGAAGGCCCAGCGCCAGCTCAGACGTTCGGTGAGGAGGCCGCCGAGCAGCGGTCCGCCGACGAAGGCGATCGGCATCAGCACGCCGATCACCGACTGCACCCGGGCCCGGTCGTCGGCCGGGACGAGCACCCCGATCACCGAGAGCGCGCCGACCATCAGCCCGCCCGCGCCGATCCCCTGGAGGCCCCGGAAGGCGACCAGCTGCCCCATGTCCTGGGCGAGCCCGGAGAGCACCGAGCCGACCAGGAACAGCACCACCGCCCACTGGTAGGCACCCTTGCGCCCGTACAGGTCGCCGAGCCGGCCCCAGAGCGGGGTGGTGGCGGCGGAGGTCAGCAGGTAGGCGGTGAGGGCCCAGGAGAGGTGCTCCAGCCCGCCGAGGTCGCCGACGACGGTGGGCAGCGCGGTGCCGATGATCTCCCCGTCGAGGGCCGCGAGGAAGATGCCGAGCATCAGCCCGACCACGCCGATCAGCGGCGGCCTGGGCCTGGCCTCAGCCGGTTCCACGACCATGGTCCTTCCCCCTCCCCCGGGCTCAGGCCGCGAACGGGCGGGCCTGCCGGGCGTCCCGCAAGGCCTGCGCCCACCAGGTGAGCTGGTCGAGCATGGTCTTGGCGGCGGCGTCGGCGGCCGGGTCGATCGCCTTGCCGTCGGTGTCGAAGCACTGCGCGGCGCCGTGGAAGCTGACCGTGTTGCGGATCGTCGCGGCGTTCAGCTCCGCCATCACCACCCGGAGCTGCTCGACGGCCCGCAGGCCGCCGGACAGGCCGCCGTACGAGACGAAGCCGACCGGCTTGCCGTGCCACTGCCGGTTGTGCCAGTCGATGGCGTTCTTCAGCGGGGCCGGGAAGCTGTGGTTGTACTCGGGCGTGACGAACACGAAGGCGTCGGCCGCCTCCAGCCGGGGCGACACCGCGGCCAGCAACTCGGCGTCACCCGGGGGCAGTTCGCCGCCGAAGGACGGGAAGGTGGTGGGCAGCGGGGTCTCCACCAGGTCGATCCGGTCGGCGGTCAGGTCGCCGCGGGCCTCCAGGTGGCCGAGCAGCCAGTCGGTGACCACCGGACCGAAGCGGCCTTCGCGGGTGCTGCCGACGAGGACGGCGACCTTCAGGTTCTGCTCGGTGGACTTCTGCTCCGTGGACATGGGAATCCCCCTCCGGGACAGTTGGTGTGTACGTTGTATCCGCTGCGGATACAACGTACACACCGACGCGTACGCCGTCCACTACCGATACGCCGTACACAGGAGGGTGCTACGGTGAGAGCGACCCCGGCCGGAAGGAGCCCGCCCCATGCCCGCCCAGCAGGCCCCCAGTGGCGACAGCGACAAATCCCAGGTCTCACTCTGGGAGCGTCTGGCCCGCCCGGCCCCCGCACCGCGCACCACCCTGACCGCCGACCGGATCGCCGAGACCGCGGTCGCCATCGCCGACGCCGAGGGCCTGGACGCCGTCACCATGCGCCGGCTGGCCGGCGAGCTCGGCGTTGCCCCGATGGCCGCCTACCGGTACGTCTCCGGCAAGGACGAACTCATCGAGCTGATGGTCGACTTCGTGTACGGCCAACTCCCGCTGAACGCACCCTCCGAGGGCTGGCGGGACACCATGCGCGCCCTGGCCGTCCACCTGCGGGCCATGCATCTGGCCCACCCGTGGACCGTCCGGGCGGCCACCCCGTTCTCCCTCAGCCCCAACCAACTGGCCGTCCCCGAGCGCGCGTTCGCCGCCCTGGCCGAGCACGGCCTGGACGCCGACACCACCATGGCGGTGTTCCGCACCGTCACCGGCTACGTCCACGGCTCGGTCGCCACCGAGGTCACCCTGGAGACCCTCCGCCGCGAGCGCGGCTGGTCCGACGGCGACCAGACCCGGGCCGGCCTCGCCCCCCGGATGAGCTGGCTGATGGGCACCGGCCGCTACCCCAGCTACCAGCGCTACCTCCACGAGGCCACCCGCAAGGACGACCCCGACTGGCAGTTCGAAACCGGCCTCGACTGCGTCCTCGACGGCATCGCCGCCCACTTCGGCCTCTGACCGGCCCGCCTGCGCCGGACCTCGCCCATTGGTGCGCATACGTGTCGCCCGCTCAACGCACGGGAATTGCGGCCGCTCCGGCGGACAGGGTGGTTGTGTTCGGGGCATCTCTGCCCCGAACACAACCACCCAACTCCCAAGGAGTCACCATGCGCCGTCTCGCGACCGTACTCGGCACCCTCGCCGCCGCCGGGACCATGGCCATCGCCCTGCCCAACGCGGCCTTCGCCGCCGACGGAGAGCTCTTCATCGCCCCCCAACACGGTCATCCAGAACCCGAGCGGTTGCTACAACGCCCCCATCAGGCCGCTCGTCGTGCACAACGAGACCAACGGGTTCGCCCTCGTGTACGACCGCGCGAACTGCACCGGAAACGTGATCGCGGTCGTTGCTCCCGGCGACAACGCGACCCAGGAGTTCGGCTCCAGCGTGTTCATCAAGTAACAGCCGCGGACCAACCAGCCACCGCTGCGCAGGAAGTCGGCCGATCCGACTTCCTGCGCAGCGGCGGCAGCACACCTACCGGCGGCCGGGGAGGGCGAGGAGCGCCAGGCCACCGGCGAGCACCGCGAGGCCGCACCAGGAGACGGCGGGCAGCCGCTCGCCCAGGGCGGCGACGCCGAGAACCGCGGCAACAGCAGGCTCGGCGAGGGTCAGGGTGGTGGCCGTCTGGGCGGTGGTGTGCCGCAGGCCGTGGCCGAACAGCCAGTAGGCGAGGAAGGTCGTGACCACCGCGAGGTGCAGCACCACGCCCGCCCCGCGCACCGAGGCGAGCCAGTGCAGGTCACCGGCGAGCAGTACCGGCAGGACGATCAGCGCGGCCCCGCCGAACATCGCCCCCATCACCCCGCCCGAGGGGTGCCCGGCCGCGATCAGCCGCCCGCCGATCAGCGAGTAGACGGCGTACGAGAGCCCGGAGAGTGCCGCCAGCAGCACGCCCAGCGGGTCCACCGCCCCACCGCCACCGGCGAGTTCGGGGCCCAGCACCAGGAGCGCGCAGCCCAGCACGGCCAGCGCCGTGGCCCCGGCCCACCGCCCACCGGGCCGCCCCTGCCGGGCGAGCCACCCGAGCAGCCCGGTGAAGACCGGCGCGCTGCCGAGCGCGATCACGGTGGCCACCGCCACGCCCGTACGGCTCACCGCCGGGTAGAAGGTGAGCGGGTACCCGGCCACCGCGACCGCGCCGGCCGCGAGCAGCCACCGCTCGCGCGACGAGCATCGCCGGGGCAGTTCCCTGGCCGAGCGGTCGGACAGGAACAGCAGCAGCCCGCCGAGCACCAGCCCGGCGGCCCCGATCCCGGCCGCCGGGGCGCCGGAGGGTGCCAGCGAACTGGCCGTCCCGGTGGTGCCCCAGAGCACGGCGGCGATCAGGATCGGCACCGCACCACCGCGCGAACGGGCGCGGCGACAAGCCGTGGGCAGGGAACGGGCAGGCGAGGACAAGCGATGAGGCACAGTCGTGAACTTCCGTCGTCGAAGACCGTCAGAGGGGTTTCGAGAACGGGCGCACGCTGTCAGCCCACGGCGGCCGCCATCGGGCCGGGCCGGGGTCGCAGGGGATCAAGCCACCGAAGCGCGCGCCCGATCAGGCGCTGAGCGGTGGCAGAACGACGTGCCAGTAGAGCTTCACGCGCCCGATGCTATCCGTTCGCGCAGGAAGTCGACAGGGCCGACTTCCTGCGCAGGCGCCCCACCCGCCTCCGCGGCGCTCTCCCACCCCTCCCGGGGGCGCATTGCCTCGCGCGTGCACCCACGGGCGGCCCGGTCCACGACTTCCGGACGTAGCGGACCGTCGATCGGCCCCTACGCTGAGTGTCGGCCCATCGGCTCACCGAAAGGACCCGCTCATGCGCCGCTCCCGCCTCGTGCTGTCCCTGGCCCTGACCGCCGTGGTCGCCTCCGGCCTGGTCGCCGCCGACGTCGTGCAGGACGAGCCGTACCTGTCCGTGACCCTGCCGGTGCTCCGCGATCCGGAGGCCCAGCAGCTGCTCCACCGCATGACGGACCCGGTGCAGGACTGGGTGGAGTCCGGGGATCCGGCGGCGGCCGGCTACGCCGGTACGGTGATCGACGCGTCGAACCAGCACGCGGACATCTACTGGAAGGGCGAGGCCCCGGCCAGGGTCCGCTCCCTGCTCGACGCGAACGCCGCGATCGCCGGCTCCGGCTACACCGTCGACGTCCACCGGAGCCCGTACTCCCGCGCGGAGATGCGCGCCGCGATCGACCGCTTCACCGCCGCCGTGCCGCGCGACGAGTGGACGTCGATCGGCCCTCAGGAGGACGGCGCCGCCATCGCGATCACCTACACGCCGGCGAAGGCGAAGCGGCTGACCGGCGGCGACACGACCGTGCAGGCGTACTCGCGGCAGGCCGCCGAGATCGCCGGGATGCCGGTGACGGCCGGCATCGAAAAGACGCCGGTGGCGCTATCCGGCAGCCGGCACTCCGACAGCGCGCCGTACTACGCGGGCGCCGAGGTGAGCACCGGAAGGGCGTCGTTCTGCTCGACGGCGTTCAGCGGCTGGAAGGGCGGGACGAAGGTGGTGCTGACCGCCGCGCACTGCGGCGGCGGCCGGTACTACAACGGCACCGGGAGCTACATCGGCGACCTGTCCTCCGTCGGCGACGGCCTGGACATCGGCATGATCGCCGTCAACGGGAGCGGCGGCGGCCGGTTCTACGACGGCGCCTGGTCGGACAAGGGCGGCTCGTCCCGGCACACGTACGGGGCCGGGCGGAACAACGTCGGGGACCTGGTCTGCCTCAGCGGCGCCCAGTCGGGGTGGAAGTGCGACGTGCAGATCAAGCGGGTCGACGTGGAGACGACGAACGACGAGGGCACGAAGGTCAAGCCGGTGGACGTCGCGGAGTCGAAGGGCGGCGACCACCGGGCGATCGCCGCGAAGGGGGACAGCGGCGGCCCGGCACTGGCGAACCCGTCCGGCCCGAACGGCGACATGGAGGCCCGCGGCGTGATCGTGGCCGCCAGGTCGGAAGTCGGCTGCCCGGCCGGATCGACGGCGCTCCCGACGACCTGCTACTCGCAGGTGATGTACGTGCCGATGACGCCGGTGGTGAACCAGATGGGCTTCTCGTTGTCCTGACCCAGGGCGGCATCGGTAGGCCATGAAGCGGGGGGAGGAGGGGCCCCCCCCCAAAACGCCCCCCCCCCCCCCCCCCCCCGCCACCGGGGGGTGGGGGGGCCAAAAAAAGAGAAGCAAACAAATAAAAAAAA
>NZ_JBIWNZ010000002.1:376527-557230 GCF_044767505.1 Kitasatospora sp. NPDC101235 | reverse complement strand
GGGCGTATGACGCCGGGGGTGAACCAGCGGGGATTCTCGTGGTCCTGACCCCGGGCGGCATCGTTTGCCCATCACGCGCGAGAAGTCGGCCCGGCCGACTTCTCGCGCAGCACCGGCCCCACGCCGTTCAGCTGGAGGATCGGGGAACAGTCACCACGCGGCCGGGTGCAAGCGTCCGATTGGCCACCTCGGGCCGTCGTTCGGGTCCCCCTGCCAGGCCCACTGGGCGTCTGGGGTGACGGTGACGCCGTAGTCGTAGAGATCGGGGCGACCGAGTGCCTCCCACTGAGACCAGGCGGCCACCAGTTCGTCGCCGATGCGGCGCGGCCCGCCCTGCGACAGCATCGGCCCGCCGTCCGCGTCCGGACGGATCTCGGCCCACGAACGGTCGCCGTCATGGACCAGGGTGGCTGGCCCCTCCCCGCCCTGGTCGGTGAACAGCACGGCGTCCGGGACGGCGACGCGCAGCGCGAACCTGAGGTGCCAGTCCTCCAGGCCTGCCGGGTCGCGGCCCAGTACCCGGCAAGCCTCGGGTTCGGCATCGCCGCGCACCTGCGCGTACGCGGCGGGCCCACTGCTCGGCTGGGCCGGACCGTGTCGGTCGCCCATGAACTGGGCCAGGCCGTGGACCCAGCCGTGCGCGGCGGCGCCGTCGTCAGCGACGGTGAGGGCGACGTACCCGAGTCGTCCCCAGGGGTAGACGATCCGTCCGCCCGGGAGCACCGCCGCCACCCAAGACCAGGGGACGGATTCGACGGCGTAGGTGGCGTGGAGCCGGTCGACCTGGCCGCCACCGGGCACGCCGCCGACGGTGCCGTCGCCCGCCAACACCTCGGCGCCGAGCCCGGCTTCCGCGAGCCGGGCCCGGGCGAAGGTGGCCAGGTCCTCGTCGACCTCGGTGGTAACCACCAGGCCGGGCCCGGCTCGCCAGGCGGCCAGCGCCGCCGTCCAGCCCTGCCCTGTGCCGACGTCCCACACCCGGTGCCCTGGCTCCACCCTGAGGCTGTCCAGCATGTCCGCCACCACGGACGGCGCGGACAGCGACGACGACGGACGGCCGTCGGTGAGCTGGGTGACGGCAGCCGCATCGACGCCGGAGTACAGCTCGGCGGCCCATCCGCCCGGTTCGTCCGCGAGGTCGATCGGCACGTAGGCCCAACCGTCCCACCGCCACAGCCGGTCCGGCGCGAACCGGTCACGCGGCACGGCGGCGAAGGCCTCGCGCAGCCATGGCGAATCCTCCGGCCACGCCCCGCGCCGCTCCATCTCCGCGTCCAGGCACGCCCGGCACCCGGCCAGGCGCCCGTCGTCACTCGCCATCACTTCTTCTTGTGCTTGCCGTTGCTCGGCGGCGGCGGCGGGACCTTGCCGTCGGCGTTGTTCGGCGGCGGAGTCCCCTGGCCCGGGTCCTTCGGCGGCTTCGAGTGCTCTCCCATGCTGTTCTCCTGCGATCAGACGGATACGGTCGGTCGCCATCCTGGCCCGGCACCGCAGAAGGCAGTAGAGGCGTGCGGCAGCGACCAGGGGGCGCGTGAGAAGTCGGCCTACCCGACTTCTCACGCAGCGGACGGGCGCCGGGCAGGCAGCCGGCTCAGTCGTGCGCGTCTTCGAAGGTGGGCGGCGCGCCGGGCGTCGGGCACGGCCACGACTCCGGAGGCGGGCCGAACGCACGACGAGCGGACCGCACCGCCAGCGCACCGACGGCGGCGTTGGCGCCACCACCGATCACGGCGCCGATGCCGAACGGCGCCACTCGACCGAGGACGATGATCCCCTGCTTGGTCCCGTACTTGGTGACGAAGTTCTTGCCCAGGACCTTGTTGATCTGCCGCAAGGTCTCGACCGGGACCTTGGACACGATCTGACGTCCCCAGTGCTGCCCGGTCCGCCCGGCGATCTTGGGAATGGTGGTGGAGCCGCTCCCGCCGAGCATGATTCCCATCACGATCGTCCGACGGCGCTCGACTTCGTCGATGGGGACTGCGTGGACTTCGGCGACCGAGAGCGCGAAGAGGGCACTCAACTCAAGGGACGAGAGGGCCTCGCCCGCCGACAGCGCCAGCGCGACTCCCGTGCCGACTCCGGGCGCGGCCGCGGTTCCTCCGACCGCGGCACCCGAGCCGGTCAAGGCGCTGACGTACATCCGCTCCAGATTGCGGATCACCAGTGCCGGCGTCGCCTCAGGGTTCCGCTGACGGGCCCGGGCTATGTTCTTGCGCACGAGCGGCCCCTGGAGGCCTATCGCCTTGTCCAGGAGGTCGAGAACTCGCTGCCCACGCGCGGCTGTCGGCTCGTCGGTGGAATCTGTCGCCATGCCTTGAACTCCTGGGGTCGCCGTGTTGCGCCCGAGTCTCCCACTCGACCGGCTGAGTGGACCATGCGTTGGTTGACGGTCGGCATCACAGGATCGGCGTCCGTCCGACCTCACGCCGAGCTGCTGTCGGCATGGCGGGGTAGCGTTGGTGACGGCTCGTCATGTAACTGCGAGGGAAGCGAGGTCCACATGGTCAAGGTGCGAGTTCTGGTGACAGCGGGGGTCGTGCTCGCTGTCGCCGCGGTGGCCGGGTGTTCCAGTGGCGGTTCACCGAAGGCGGTCGGCCCGACGGAGGCGATATCCGCCGCCCCGACAGTCAAGGTGACTGTGACGGACTTCCCGACCCGATACCCCGTCCTGCCGGCCCCGACGCCCACCCTGACCGCCCCGGTCGTGGATCCGTCGATCGTCCTCGGGAGCGCCCTCAGGGCGTATCTGCCCACCGAGGAGACCGTCCCGTCGGGTTGGACCCTCAGCAGCAAGTACGGCCCCAGCACCCCGTCGGACAGCGGATCGCAGGTGCTCTCCGCCACTACGGGGCTGGGGCCCACGGCGCCGTGCGGCGTCATGAACAACCTGACGGTTCTGGACGGCTACGCGGCGTACGCCCGCCAGGGCATGTGGTCCACCGACGGCGAGCACGCCGGCTCGGTGACGGTGACCTCCTTCCGCGCCGGCGACGCGGCGAAGCAGCTGGGTGTGATCAGGGACTTCGCGGCGCGCTGCCCGTCGTTCACCGAGAAGGGCAGGGGCCAGGGCCACAGCGATATCGAGATACGCCTCGTCGCCAAGCCGGTGGCCGGACTGGGCGACGAGGCGCTGGACTTCAAGATGCTCCCGGAGGGGGGCTACCTGGGCACCGAGACGGTCCTCGTCCGCATCGGTGACCGAGTGCTGGACCTCCTGGTCAACGCCGACAAGTCAGGTGATTTCCCCGACGCGGTGCCGCTGGCGCGGGAGTTGGCCAAGGCCGTGAAGTAGCCGGTCAGTCGCCGTGGGGGTTGGCGGGGGTGGGGAGGGCGAGTTCGCACCAGACGGTCTTGCCGATGTGGCCCTCGCCGCGGGGGTGGGCGCCCCAGGAGGTGGCGAGGGCGGCGACGAGTTCGAGGCCCCGGCCGGACTCGTCGCTGGGGGAGGCGTTCCGGATGGTCGGGAGAGTGGAGTTGGCGTCCGAGACCTCGATCCGGAGGAGGGAGGGGTTCGGGAGGAGGACGCGCACGCCGATCATCCGGTCGCGCGGGGAGCGGGCGTGGCGGCAGGCGTTGGTGACGAGTTCGCTGAGGAGGATCAGCCCGGTCTCGGCGGAGTCGACGGGCACCTCCCACTCGAAGGCCTGCCGGATGAAGCGGATGCGAGCGCGGCCGGCGCTGCGGGGGAGGCGGGGAAACATCCACTCGACGACATCGACGGGCTGAGTGAGCATCAGCGCCCTTGGGGTGTACGGACGGCTTCACTCGCGAGGGCTGAGTTCGGCCATTTCACCCTTCAAGCGTCGACAGCCGGGCATAGCCTCGGGAGTAACGCGATACGTACAGCGAGAGCTTGAACCGCCCTGCGACCAGGGCAGGGAAGAGCACGGGGCCGTGAGCACGCCGAAGGAAAACCAGCGGATATGACTTATCGTCACGACTACGTCACAGCCGGTTTCTCCGTGTAGCGTGCGCACCAACGAAACAACCCCCGCCGGTGCTACCAACACCGAACGGGGGTCTGACCGACACGATCGACCGACTCTAAGGAATCGATCCTGTGGCTACCCACGACTCTACCGTCATGGCCGTGCCCGGGTACGGCAAGCAGTCCGCTCCGGACCAACGCCCCCGCGCCGCGAGCGACTTCACCCACCTCCCGGCGCGCGAGGCGTACCTCGCCTCGCTCATCGACCACCTCCCCGACGGCGCCGCCATGGACGTCAAAACCCTCGCCGCCCTCCAGCCCCACTACGGGCAGATGGCGTGTCGCACGGCCCTCAACACCCTCTCCAGCACAGGTCACCTGCGTCGCGTCCGCGAACGGGTCGGCGACAAGCAGTGCCGCTGGGTGTTCCGCACCTACTTCTCCCGCACGCCCCGCTCCGACGCCTGGTGGACCCGGTTCGTCATGACCGGAGAGACGTCAACGCCCGCAGCACCCGATCCCCCCAAGGAGCGAACGCTCAACCGCATCGCCCCCACCTCGGCCGCCTACGCCGCCCTCGCCGGCCTCGGCCTCGCGGACCCCCGCCTCGCGCTCTCCGCCGCCGACTGCACCGCGCTCGAACCGCTCGCCGCCGAGTGGCTGGCCCGGGGCACCTCCCCGGCCCTCTTCACCGCCGCCCTCACCGCCGGCCTACCGCCGGACGGCGTCCACAGCCCGGCAGCCTTCACCCGCCGTCGCCTGCTCGACAAGATGCCCCCGGAGCGCCACCCACTCCCGCCACAGCAGCACCAGCCCGCCCGCATCATCGAGTGCACCGCGTGCCGCACCCCCTGCCGCCCGCCCGCGCTCCTCGGCGGCCTCTGCCGCGCCTGCCGTGGCACTCCCACCACCCCGCCGCCCCGCCCCGGCAGCCTCTCCCCCGCCGCCGTCCGCGCACACGCCGCCCGAGCCCGCCAAGCCATGGCCACATCGCCGCGATCATGAATATTCACAGGTGGGGGCGTTAACCTATGCAAAATCCAAAGGTGAACTAGGTTACAAACCTTGAAATCAAAGACGCCTGGTTTGCCCACATGCTGAGATCCGTGCGATAGTCGAGGAAGTCCAGAGGCGGGCGACACAGCGCGCCGACCTGGGCGAGAACTTCGGCGGGCCCGACCTGGCACTGCCGACGCCCATCGCGCGGCACGCACCCCCTTGGCCGGTGCGATGACTTGCAGGGGCCCCCATCCGCCGGACCACGGCGAATCCGGGGGCCCTGCGTGTTTCCCGGGAAACCTCGGCGCCGTGAGCCCTCAGGCCCGCTCGCGCACCCTCAGCTCGAACCAGACTCCCTTGCCCCGCGGCAGCAGGTCCGCGCCCCAGCGGTCGGCGAGGTCGTCGACGATCTTCAGCCCCCGCCCGCGCTCGTTCACCGGCCGGGTCTCGGCGAGGATCATGCAGGGCAGCGCCCGGGAGGAGTCGCGGACCTCGATCCGCAGCCAGCCGGGCTTGCGGCTGACGTGCAGGCCGATGGTGCGCCCGGCCGCGTGCCGCACCGCGTTGGCCACCAGCTCGCCGGTGAGCAGTTCCCCGGCCTCCAGATGCTGGTGGAGTTCCCAGGACTCCAGGACGGAGAGCACCAGTCTGCGGGCCACCGGGCCCGACTCCGGCCGGGACGGCAGCCGCACCTCGCTGGGCGCCGACTGGTCGCACAGTCTGCCGGAATACAGCTCCTCCAGCTCCTCGGAGGTGAGCCGCTCCAGCGCCGAGAGCCCGCCGCCCTGGACGTCGATCCAGGACACCTCGGCCACCGCACCGGCCCCGGGAACCGATGACTGATCTGTTTCGCCCCAACCCGCCATGCGGACCATCATTGCGGAACGCAAGCAGCCGCGTACGGACAATGAGCAAACGATCTCCGCGATTCGGCATATGCCGGAAGCAAGACGGGGTCGACCCGGGCCGACTTCCGTCAAGCCCGGGTTGACCCCGTTCCCGCTCAGCAGCCGGTTACCAGTTGCTCCACGGCACGTTCCAGCCGCTCAGCCCGTTCGCCGGGTCGAGCGTCTCCTTCTTGGTCGAGTTCTTCACGATCATCACGTCGCCGATCAGCGAGCCGTCGTAGAACTTGCCCATCGAGGTGCCGGCGCCGCCGCCCTCGACGTCCTTGAGGCCCACGCAGCCGTGGCTGACGTTGTCCTCGCCGAAGGTGCTGCTCTTGCTCCAGTAGTTGCCGTGCACGTACGTGCCGGAGTCGGTGAGCCGCATCGAGTGCGGGACCTGGAGGTCGTACGGCGCGCCGGTCATGCCGGGCATGGAGCTGGACTGCATCCGCACCACGCCCTCCTTGGACATGACCACCATCGTCCCGTTCCAGGTGGGGTGTTCGGGCGAGCCTGCGCTGATGTCGATCTCGCTGGGCGTCCCGTCCTGTACGACCGTCATCTTGTGTGCGGCGACGTCAACCGTCGAAATCTGGGACCGCCCGATCGTGAAGGGCTCGTCCCGGTCCCCGCCGTACACCCCGGGGGCGATCTCGACGCTCTTGAGCCGGTAGTGCACGACCACCTTGGTGCCGGGCTTCCAGTACTGCTCCGGACGGAAGTCGAGCCGACGGCTGTCGAACCAGTGGCCCTTGACCACGGTGCCGTTGTCGGTCTCGAAGGTGATGCCCTTGGCGACCTCGTCCTTGTTCTTGACGTCCTTGCTGAAGTTCACCGAGACGATCATGCCGACGCCGTAGGTGGCGTTGTTGTCCACGTTGTCGGCGGCCTTGGCGAGCGCCGTCGGGGTCAGCGTGCTGAAGTTGCTGTCCGCCGTGGCGACCGCGCCGTCGGCGTCCGCGGCCATCGCGCTGACCTGGTAGGCGGTGCCCACCTCCAGGCCGGCCGTGGGCGTCCAGGAGGAGCCGTCGGCGGAGATCGTGCCGGGGACCTCCTTGCCGGTCTTGTCGTTCACCTTGACGGTGGTGAGCTTGCCCCCGGTCGCGCCGATCTTGAGCGCGTTCGGCGCCACGTCCACCGAGCCGGCCTTGGGCTCGATGCTGACGGCGGCCTTGGAGACCTTCGGCACCGTGCTGGTGGGCGCCGCCGCCGTGGGCTTGGCGCCGGCCACACCGGCCCCCAGATCGGCCTTGGCGGCACTGCCGCCACCCCCACCGCCCCCGCCGCAGGCGGCCGTCAGCGTCATCGCCCCGCCGACCAGGCCGGCGGCCACCACCCTGCGTATCGACCTCAACGTCGATTCCCTCCCTCAGAAGATCCGAGAAACTCCCCGTGGACCCGACGGACCCGACCGGTATACGCATCCGGCCACCGGAAAGGTTGCGCCATTCGTGGGGCCCGTTGCCCCGGAAACCACGGCGGCCCGCCCCCAACGGGTGAGGATCGGGCCGCACGACGGAGGACTCACCGAAGGGCCCGGAGTACCCGGGCCGACCTCGGGGCAGGGCCTACCAGTTGGCCCAGTCCACGTTCCAGCCGCCCAGCCCGTTGGAAGGCGAGACGGTCTTCTCCTTGGTGTTCACGACCTTGATCGGGTCACCGATCATCGAGTCGTTGAAGAACTTGCCCGCGACCGAGGAGTCGCTGCCGCCCTTCACGTCCTGCATCGACACGCAACCGTGGCTGGCGTTGGTCTTGCCGAACGGGCTGGCCCAGTAGTTGCCGTGCACGAAGGTGCCGGAGGTGGTCAGCCGCATCGCGTGCGGCACGTCCTTGATGTCGTACTCGCCGCCGAGACCGACGGTCTGCGAGTTCATCCGGGTGACCTTCTCCTTGGACATGACCACCATCGTCCCGCCCCAGGACGGCGTGGCGTCCGCGCCCAGGGTGACCGGCACGGTGGTGCTCTGGCCGTCCCGCTCGACGGTCATCTGGTGCGACTTGGCGTCCGCGGTGGAGACCATCGACCGGCCGATGGTGAACGGCTCGTCCTTGTCCACGTCGCCGTAGATGCCCGGGGCGACCTCGACGTTCTTCAGCCGGTACTTGACGGTCACCTTGGTGCCCGGCGCCCAGTACTGCTCCGGACGGAAGTCCACCCGGCGGTCGCCGAACCAGTGGCCCTTGACCACGGTGCCGTTGCTGGACTCGATGGTGATGCCCTTGACGACGGCTTCCTTGTTCTTGACGTCCTTGTTGAAGTTCACCGAGACGATCATGCCGACGCCGTAGGTGGCGCCGTCGCTGATGTTGTCGTTGGTGGAGATCTTCTTCTCCGGCGTCAGCGTGGTGAACGAGGTGGTGGACGCGGCCACCAGGCCCTCGCCGTCCTTGGCCTGCGCGTTCACCTTGTACGCCATGCCGACCGCGAGCGCCCCCGCGGGCTTCCAGCCGGTGCCGTCCGGGGTGATCGCACCCTCGACCGGCTTGCCGTCCTTGTCGGTCACCTCGACCGTGCTCAGCTTGCCGTTGGAGACGGACACCTGGAGCCCGTTCGGCGCGACGTCCTGGGCGCCGTCCTTCGGCTCCACGGCGAGCACCGCGGCCGAGGTCTTCGGCGTCGCCGAGCCGCCCCCGTCCGCCGCCGGCGCGGAAGCCGCACTTCCGCCCCCCGAACCGCCGGAACCGCTGCCCTTGTCGTCGTTGCAGGCGGCGGTGAGCAGCAGCACCCCACCCATGACCAGCGCCATCGCACTCCTGCGCCCGTAGCGGTTGGTGGTGCGTATCGCTGCGCCGGCCGTCTTACCCGTCTTCACGGTTTCTCCCCTCCCGGTATCCACTCACTTGACGCGTTGAGTGCCCCCATGAGTTGCACCGTCCGGCCGATCTTTCCGGCCGGACCCCGGACGCGCCGGAGCAGGATAACTAAGCCTCCCGAGTGAAACCTGAGAGGAGTCGGGTTGACGACAGGTGAAGCAGTCGTAAAGCCGGACGGAACGGGCGGAAGCGCCCTCACGGCACGGAAGAGCCCTTACCGCGCGGCCGACCCGACCGCCCCGGCGGACGGCACCCGGCGCAGCGCGCTCCCGGCCACCCACTGCTCCCACGGCACGTTCCAGCCGTTGAGCCCGTTCTGCGGCGGCACGACCTCCCCGGAGGAGGCCTTCACCTCCAGCACGTCCCCCGGGATGGTGTGCTCGAACAGCCAGCCCGCCGGGGAGTCCTTGCTCGCCCCGCCCTTGGCGTCGACCAGCCCGATGCAGCCGTGGCTGGTGTTGGCGGTGCCGAACACCCTCGGGTCCGCCCAGTAGTTGCCGTGCACGAAGGTGCCCGAGGTGGTGAGCCGCATCGCGTGCGGGACGTCCTGGATGTCGTACTCGTCGCCCATGCCGACGGTCTGCGAGTTCATCCGGGTCACCTTGTACTTCTCCGACACCACCATCACCCCCCGGTAGGTGGAGTGCTCGGGGCTGCCGCCGGAGACCTTGAGCACCCGGACCACCTTGCCGCCCTGGCCGGCCCGGACGGTCAGGGTGTGGGCGTCCAGGTCGACGGTGGAGACCTGCGCCCGGCCGACGGTGAAGTGCACGTCCCGGCTCTGGCTGCCGAACTCCCCCGGCGCGCCCTGCACGTCCTTGAGCCGCAGCGCCACCGTGACCCTGGTGCCGGCCGCCCAGTACCGCTGCGGGCGGAAGTCCAGCCGCTGGCCGCCGAACCAGTGCGCGGCCACCGGCACCGGCGGGTCGGCGGAGACCTGGACGGCCTTCTCCACCGCCACCCGGTCGGTGATCGGACGGCTGAAGCGCAGCGAGACCGGCATGCCGACACCGACCGTGGAGCCGTCCTCCGGGGTGAAGAAGGCCACGAAGGTGTGCGCCCGGGCGGCGGTCGTGAACGCCGTGTGCTGGGCCGCCTTCTGGCCCTGGTCGTCCTCGGCGACGGAGTCCAGGGTGAACGCGGTGCCGAGCGGCAACGGACCGTCCGGCGTCCAGCCGCTGCCGTCCGGGCCGATCGTGCCGGGCACCTCGGTGCCCCTGGCGTCGGCCAGCCGGACGGAGACCAGCCGCCCCTGCGCGACGTGCACCCGGACCGCACCCTCCGACTGCACGTCCTGCGCACCGTCGGCCGGCTGCACGGTGAGCACCGCCCGGGACGACGACGGCGCAGCGTGCGCACCACCCGTGGCCGCGTCCCCGTCCGGCACCACCGCGGACCCGCCGCCGCAGCCCGTCAGGACGGCCAGGCAGCAGGCCACCGCCGCCACGCCCCGCGCCCACACCCGTCCTCGGCGCCGCATCCCGGGGCCCTCCCACTGTTCACGTCCGACGCCCGGAACAACGAGAAGCCTCCCGGCGAAGACACGCCGCCCCCGGAGCCGCCCCGACCCCCTGGCCGCCATCCGCCGGTAAGCCCTCGTTCAACGGCTTCCGGTCCGCACAATCCGGGAAGGAGAAGGTGAACCGAGTCCGGAACACCCCGCCCAGGGAGGGTACGGCCATGGCGTCAGGGCAGGAGCTGGAAGCCGGGACACGGCCACACGGCCACCCGCACCCCGCCGAGCCACCGTGGCCCGGCAGCTGGCAGCCGCTCGGCGCCCGCTACCGCACCGACCGGCTCGGCCACCGGGGCACCAACTTCGCGCTCTGGGCGGCCGGCGCCGAGGCCGTCGAGCTGTGCCTGTTCGACGAGGACGGCCGGGAGAGCCGGCACCGCCTCACCGAGCAGGACTTCCAGGTCTGGCACGGCTTCCTCCCCGGCGTGCACCCCGGCACCCGCTACGGCTTCCGCGTGCACGGCCGCTGGGACCCGTGGACCGGCGCCCGCTGGAACCCGGCCAAGCTGCTGCTCGACCCGTACGCCCGCGCCGTCGACGGCTGTTACACCTCGCACGACGCCGCCTGCTCCGCCGTCCGCAACTGGCCCGAGGCGGACGTCGCCGACACCGTCCGGGACAACCGCGACTCCGCGCCGTACGTGCCCAGATCCGTGGTCGTCCACGATGACGACGACTGGTACGACGACCACCGCCCGAAGACCCCGTGGGCCGAGACGGTGCTCTACGAGCTGCACGTGCGCGGATTCACCATGCGCCACCCCGGCGTCCCGCCGGAGCTGCGCGGCACCTACGCCGGTCTGGCCCACCCGGCCGCCGTCGCCCACCTCACCCGCCTCGGGGTGACCGCCGTCGAGCTGCTGCCGGTGCACCAGCACGCCAACGAGGACCACCTGCAGGCCCGCGGGCTGGTCAACTACTGGGGCTACAACACGATCGGCTACTTCGCCCCGCACGCCGGCTACTCCGCCTCCGGCTCCCGCGGCGGCCAGGTCGGCGAGTTCAAGCGGATGGTCCGGGCCCTGCACGCCGCCGGGATCGAGGTGATCCTGGACGTGGTGTTCAACCACACCGCCGAGGGCGGCGCACTCGGCCCGGCGCTCTCGCTGCGCGGCATCGACAACGCCACCTACTACCGCCTCCCGCCGAACCACCCGCGCGGCTACGCCGACTACACCGGCTGCGGCAACACCCTGGACACCCGCCGCCCGCAGGTGATCCGGCTGATCACCGACTCGCTGCGCTACTGGGTCGCCGAGATGGGCGTGGACGGCTTCCGCTTCGACCTGGCGGCCGCCCTCGCCCGCGGCGGCCCGAACGGAGGCGACGCCGTCGACATGGACCACCCCTTCCTCGCCGCCGTCGCCCAGGACCCCCTGCTCAGCCGGGTGAAGCTGATCGCCGAGCCCTGGGACGTCGGCCAGGGCGGCTACCAGGTCGGCGGCTTCCCCCCGCTGTGGGCCGAGTGGAACGACAAGTACCGCGACACCGTACGGGACTTCTGGCGCGGCGCCCTCCCGGACGTGCGCGACCTCGGCTACCGCCTCTCCGGCTCCTCCGACCTCTACCAGCGGGCCGGCCGCCGCCCGTACGCCTCGGTCAACTACGTGACGGCGCACGACGGTTTCACCCTCCGCGACCTGGTCTCCTACGACCGCAAGCACAACGAGGCCAACGGCGAGGACAACCGGGACGGCAGCGACGACAACCGCTCCTGGAACCACGGCACCGAGGGCGAGACCACCGACCCGGCGGTCAACTCGCTGCGGCTGCGCCAGCTGCGCAACCTGACGGCCACCCTGCTGCTCTCCGCCGGCGTCCCGATGCTCACCGCCGGGGACGAGCTCGGCCGCACCCAGGGCGGCAACAACAACGCCTACTGCCAGGACAACGAGGTCGGCTGGCTGGACTGGTCGCTGCTGGAGCAGCCCGCCTGGCAGGAGCTGTGCGAACTCACCGCCCGGCTGGTCCGGTTGCGCCGGGCCCACCCGGTGCTGCGCCGGCGGGCGTTCTTCTCCGGCCGGGCCGTCACCCCCGGCGGCCGGCCGGACCTCACCTGGTTCACCCCGCGGGGCGGGGAGATGACCGAGGCCGACTGGTTCACGCCGACCGCCTGTCTCGGCATGCTGCTCTCCGGCACCGCGATGTCCGAACGGGACGAGTCCGGGCTGCCGCTCAGCGACGACGGCTTCCTGCTGCTGCTCAACGCGGGCCACGAACCGGTGGTGTTCACCCTGCCCGGCGAGCCCTGGGCGGCGCCGGCGGCCGGGTGGGAGACGGTGGTCGACACCGCGGGCACGGACGAGCCGTACCCGCGGGGCGCGGTGGTGCTGGGCGGGCGGTCACTGCGACTGCTGCGCGTGCCCGCCCGCCCGGAGTGATCAACTGAAGGCGTGCCCGACCTCGACGTTCTCCAGGATGCCGATCGCGTCCGGCACCAGGACCGCCGCCGAGTAGTAGGTGCTGACCAGGTAGGAGGTGATCGCCTTCTCGTCGATGCCCATGAAGCGGACGTTCAGCCCGGGCTCGACCTCGTCCGGGATGTTGATCTGGGTGAGGCCGACCACGCCCTGGTTGTCCTCGCCGACCCGCATCGCGATGAAGGAGGTGGTCTGGTTCCCGGTCACCGGGATCTTGTTGCACGGGAAGATCGGCACCCCGCGCCAGGTCGGCCGGTGCCTGCCGAGGACGTCGACCGTGCCGGGGTAGACGCCGCGGCTGTTGCACTCCCGCTCGAAGGCCGCGATCGCGCGCGGGTGGGCGAACAGGTAGTCGGTGTCACGGCGCATGCTGAGCAGCTCGTCCAGGTCGTCCGGGGTGGGCGCGCCCGCGCGGGTCTGGATCCGCTGGTCGAAGTCGGTGTTGCTGAGCAGGCCGAACTCCCGGTTGTTGATGAGCTCGTGCTCCTGCCGCTCCCGCAGCGCCTCGATCGTCAGCCGCAGCTGCTCCTCGGTCTGGTTCATCGGCTGGTTGTAGAGGTCCGCGACCCGGGTGTGCACCTTGAGGATGGTCTGTGCGACGCTCAACTCGTACTCGCGCGGCTCCAGCTCGTAGTCCACGAAGGCGTCGGGCAGCCCGTACTCGCCCTTGTGGCCGGCCGAGAGGTCGATGCGCGCCTCGCCGTGCGCGTTCTGCGCCTGCGCGGCGTCGGCCGCGACGCCCAGCAACTGCTCACGCAGCGCGGGGGATCGGTCGACCAGCTCCTGGAACACCGACCAGTTCAGTGCCATCAGGACCCCGGCCGTCGCCGCCTTCGCGGTGTACGGCCAGTTGCCACCGCCGTTGGTGAAGGCCTCGTCGCCGAGGGGGTCGCCGTCGGCGAGGGTGCCGATGGCCGCCTCCTCGCCGTACTTGCCGGTGCCGATCCGGTCGACCTTGCCGTGCGCGATCAGGAACACCTCCTCGATCGGCGCCCCCTCGCGCACCAGGACGTCGCCCGGCGCGAAGTCCCGCTGCACGAACCGGCGGGCCAGCTCCTTCAGCGTCTCCCCGTCCTCGAAGCCGCGCAGCACCGGCAGCTCGCCCAGCGAGGGGGCGACCACGGTCACCGTGGAACCGGACTTGGTGAAGGCGGCCCGGCCTCCCCCGGGGGCGTAGCTCAGCCGGCGGTTGACCCGGTAGGTACCTGCGCTGACCTGCACCCACGGCAGCATCTTCAGCAGCCAGCGGGAGGTGATCGCCTGCATCTGCGGCTTCGACTTGGTCGTCGTCGCCAGGTTCCGCGCCGCGGTCGTGCTGAGGCTGAGCTGGGCCCGCACCTGCACGTTTGCGGAGCCGGATCCGGGGGTGGGTTCGGTTTCGACCGTCATCTGCGCACTCCTGCCACTCGCGTGTCACTGAACATCCGTCAGGAGATGTCATCGGCCGATCGGCGGGCGCCCGCAAGAGGCGCACGGCGCACTCCTCTCCGCACGAACGGCCGCGCGCGCCCCCGCGTTTCACGCCCGCCCCGCCCGTTCGGGTGGCCGGTTCTCGCCGGACGCCGCTGTCAGGGGCGAAAAACCGGATGAGAAGTGACGGGGTCTCTGCCTACTCTCACCGCGATGGCCGAGAACAGACAAGACCCCGAGAGCCCGACCCCGGAAAGCCCCCGAACCGACGGAGCCGGCCCGGCCGGGCCCGGACCGCGGCACTCCGCGGTCCGGTCCCTGCTGCGCCTGTGGCCGTACGCCCGCGCCGTCCGCGGCCGGCTGGCCGTCTCGGTGACGGCCGCCACGCTCGGCATGCTGAGCACCCTCGCCGTCCCGGTGGTCCTCGGCCTGATCGTGGACGGCCCGCTCGCCGAGCACGACCTGGCCGGCCTCTGGCCGCTGGTCGGCCTGCTGCTGGTCCTCGGCCTGGTCGAGTCCGCGCTGTTCTACACCCGCCGGGTGGTGCTGGCCCGCCCGCTGGCAGGGCTGGAGACGGCGATGCGCGGGGACCTCTTCGCCAAGCTCCAGCGGCTGCCGGTCTCCTTCCACGACCGCTGGGGCTCCGGCCAGCTGCTCTCCCGGGCCACCGCCGACATGTACACCATGCGGCTGTTCCTGGCCTTCCCGCTGGTCTTCCTGATCGTCAACTCGGTGATGTTCCTGGTCGGCACCGCGGTGATGTTCACCCAGGACTGGCGGCTCGCGCTGATCGCCCTGGCACCGGTCGTCCCGCTGTTCGTGCTCACCCGGCGCTTCGAGTCCGGCTACTCCGGCGCCGCCCGGCTCGCCCAGGACCAGAACGGGGACATCGCCACCGTGGTCGAGGAGTCCGTCCTCGGCATCCGCATCCTCAAGGCCTTCGGCCGCCACCGCTCGATGGCCGAGCGCTTCCGCGCCCAGTCCCAGGAGCTGCGCCGCACCGAGCTGCGCAAGGCGCACCTGCTCGCCAACCTCTGGGCGGTCATCGTCGGCCTGCCGGAGATCGCGCTCGCCTGCGCCCTCGCCGTCGGCGCCTACCTGGTGGCCCACGACGAGCTGAGCGCCGGCACCCTGGTCGCCTTCCTCTCCACGGCGCTCGCGCTGCGCTGGCCGGTCGAGTCGCTCGGCTGGCTGCTCGCCTACGCCAACGAGGCGGCCACCGCCACCGACCGCTTCTTCGAGGTGCTGGACGAGCCGGACACCCCCGACCCGGGCACCGCCGCCGGGCTCGCCGCCCCGGACGGCATCCGCCTCACCGGCGTCCGCTTCCGCTACCCCGACGCCCCCGAGGACAGCCCCGACCTGCTGGCCGGCATCGACCTGCACATCCGCAGCGGCGAGACGATGGCCCTGGTCGGCGCCACCGGCAGCGGCAAGACCACGCTCACCGCACTGCTCCCCCGGCTGTACGAGGCCACCGCCGGCACCATCACGCTGGACGGGCGGGACATCCGCGAACTGCCCCGGCAGCGGCTGCGCGAACTCGTCGCGGTCGCCTTCGAGGAGCCCACCCTGTTCTCCGCCACCGTCCGGGAGAACGTCCTGATGGGCGCCCCGGGCGCCGGCGAGGAGCAGCTGCGCACCGCCCTCGCCACCGCCCAGGCCGGCTTCGTCGAGAAGCTCCCGCAGGGCCCGGACACCGAGGTCGGCGAACAGGGCCTGAGCCTGTCCGGCGGCCAGCGCCAGCGCCTCGCGCTGGCCCGCGCCGTGGTCGGCGACCCGGCCTTCCTGGTGCTGGACGACCCGCTCTCCGCCCTGGACGTGCACACCGAGGCCCTCGTCGAGCGGGCGCTGCGCGAGGTCCTCGGCACCACCACCGCCCTGGTGGTCGCCCACCGCCCCAGCACCGTGCTGCTCGCCGACCGGGTCGCGGTGCTGGCGGACGGCCGGATCGAGGCCGTCGGCACCCACCAGGAACTGCTGCGCGACTGCGCGCACTACCGAGAACTCATGTCGGGCGAGGCCGCCCTGGTGCCCGAGGAGAGCAGTGCATGACCACCACCGCCGAACCCACGAAGGCCGAGCCCGCCGCGCCGGCCGAGGCGGAGCTGCCCGCGCCGCCCGCCGACGAGGAGGACATCCCCGTCCCGCCCGGCGCGCCCCGGGCGCTGCTGCGCTCGCTGCTCGGCCCCCACCGGGCCAGGATCACCATCGCGATGGTGGTGATCCTGGTCCAGCAGGCCGCGCTCCAGTCCGGGCCGCTGCTGGTCGCGGTGGCGATGGACCGCGGCATCCCGGCGCTGCGCGAGCACGACTCCGGCCCGCTGATCGCGGTGGTCGCGGCCTACCTGTTCTGCGCGCTGCTCAGCCCGGTGCTGCAGTGGGTGTTCATCAAGATCAGCGCCCGGATCAACCAGGACATCGTGCTGGAGCTGCGCGGCCGGATCTTCCGGCACGCCCAGCGGCTCAGCCTGGACTTCCACGAGCGCTACACCTCGGGCCGGATCATCTCCCGCGCCACCAGCGACATCGACGCGCTGCGCGAGCTGCTCTCCGAGGGCCTGCAGGAGCTGCTGACGGTCTTCCTGTCGGTCTGCTACATCGCGGTGCTGCTGCTGGCGCTGGACTGGCAGCTCGGCCTGGTCTCGCTGGCGGCCTTCCTGCCGCTGGCCCTGATCGCCCGCTCCTTCCGCCTTCGCTCCCGCCGGGTCTACCGGCGCTCGCGCACGTCGGCCGCCTCGCTGATCGTCCGCTTCACCGAGACCATGAACGGCATCCGCCCGGTGCAGGCCTTCCGCCGGGAGAAGGCCAACGACGCCGCCTTCGCCGTGGTCAACGGGCAGTCCGCCACCGCGACCGCGGACGGCCTGCTGGAGATCGCCCGCTACGTCGGCCTCTCCCGCGCCACCGCCAACGTGTGGACCACCGGCGTGGTGCTGCTCGGCGCCTACCTGGTCGTGGACGACGCGCTGGAGCTGGGCGTGCTCACCGCCTTCGCGCTCTACCTGCGCCGGCTCTTCGACCCGATCGACCAGCTGGCGATGTTCCTGAACAGCTACCAGTCGGCCGCCGCCGCCCTGGAGAAGATCGCCGGCCTGCTCGCCCACGAGCCGACCGTCGCCGAGCCGGCCGAGCCCGTCGAGCTGCCGGAGGCCGGCGGAGAGGCCCGCAAGGGCCGTGAGGTCTCCTTCGAGGCGACCCGCTTCGCCTACCGGACGGGCAAGGAGGTGCTGCCGCCCTTCGACCTGCTGATCCCGGCCGGTCAGACGGTCGCGGTGGTCGGCGCGACCGGCGCGGGCAAGTCGACGGTCGCCAAGCTGCTGGCCCGCTTCTACGACCCGACCGACGGCCGCATCCGGCTGGACGGCGTGGACCTGCGCGACCTGGCCACCCCCGAGCTGCGGCGCGGGGTGGTGATGGTGACCCAGGAGTCCTTCCTGTTCTCCGGCACCGTCGCCGAGAACATCGCGATCGGCCGCCCCGGCGCCACCCGCGAGGAGGTCGAGCAGGCCGCCCGCGACATCGGCGCGTACGAGTTCGTCGCCGCCCTGCCGGACGGCTTCGACACCGACGTGCGCAAGCGCGGCGGCCGGATCTCGGCCGGCCAGCGCCAGCTGGTGGCCTTCGCCCGCGCGCTGCTGGCCGACCCGGCGGTGCTGATCCTGGACGAGGCGACCAGCTCACTGGACGTCCCCGGGGAGCAGGCCGTGCAGCGGGCGATGCGCACCGTGCTGGCCGGCCGGACGGCCGTGATCATCGCCCACCGGCTGTCCACCGTGGAGATCGCCGACCGTGTCCTGGTGATGGATCAGGGCCGGATCGTGGAGGACGGCTCCCCGCAGGAGCTGATCGACGGCTCCGGCCGTTTCGCCGCCCTCCACCGGGCCTGGCGGGACAGCCTGGTCTAGGACCTGCCTCCTGGGCCCCGTGCATGCGCCCGTCCGGGTGCGCCGTCACGCACCCGGACGGGCCACCCCACTTCCCGGCATGAGGAACGGGGGCGGCCGCGCGCACGGTTCACGGCCGTGACGTCCTCGGGCGGCTGCCGTCCTTCCGGAGCGGACGGCAGCCGCCCGCGAGGTCAGCGCAGCAGCCCGGCGTCCATCCCGGCCGACTCGGCCGGCAGGGCGACCAGCCCCAGCTCGGCCGACGAGGCCAGCCGCGGGTGCGCGGGCAGCACCCGGACGGTGTAGCCGAACGGGCCGGTCCGGCACAGCTCCAGCGAGCCCTCGTAGCGGGTGCGGCCGTCCAGGTCGGGCCCGCCGACCGGCTTGAGGGCGAGCAGGCAGGCGTCCGAGATCCGGTCCCGCTCGTCCACCCGGCCGGAGACCGCCTGCACCTCGACGTCGCCCGGTGCCAGCGTCCCGAGCGCGACCTGCACCCGCAACGCCAGCGAGCTGCCCAGCTCCTGCGCCTCGGCCGGGCAGTCCGCCTCGACGTGCTCGACCCGGACGGCCGGCCACGCGTCCCGGACCTTCGCCTTCCAGAGCGCCAGCTCGCGCGCGCCGCGGCCCTGTTGCCCCGCCAGCTCCCGCTGGGCCTGCGCCGCCGGGGCGTACAGCCGTTCGACGTACTCCCGGACCATCCGCCCGGCCAGCACCTTGGGCCCGAGAGTGACCAGGGTGTGCCGGACCATGGCGATCCACTTCTGTGGCAGCCCGTCCGCGTCCCGGTCGTAGAACCGGGCGGCGACCTGGCTCTCGATCAGGTCGTAGAGCGCGGCCGCCTCGATGTCGTCGCGCCGCTCGGCCTCGCCGCTGTCCGGGTCGAGCACCCCGCCGCTCTCGTCGACGGTGGGGATCGCCCAGCCGTTGCGGCCGTCGTACCACTCGTCCCACCAGCCGTCCAGGACGGACAGGTTGAGGCAGCCGTTGAGCGCGGCCTTCATCCCGGAGGTGCCGCAGGCCTCCAGCGGGCGCAGCGGGTTGTTCAGCCAGACGTCGCAGCCCGGGTAGAGGCGCTGGGCCATCGCCATGTCGTAGTCCGGCAGGAAGACGATCCGGTGCCGCACCGCAGGGTCGTCGGCGAAGGCGACCAGCTGCTGGATCAGCCGCTTGCCGCCGTCGTCGGCCGGGTGGGCCTTGCCGGCGACCACGATCTGCACCGGCCGGGTGGGGTGGAGCAGCAGGGCGCGCAGCCGCTCCGGGTCGCGCAGCATCAGGGTGAGCCGCTTGTACGAGGGCACCCGGCGGGCGAAGCCGATGGTGAGCACGTCGGGGTCGAGCACCGAGGAGACCCAGCCGAGCTCGGCCTCGCCGGCCCCGCGCCGGCGCCAGGAGGCGTGCAGCCGGCGGCGGGCCTCCTCCACCAGCTGGGCCCGCAGGGTGCGCCGCAGCTCCCAGACCTCGGTGTTGCCGATCCTCTCCAGGCCTGTCCAGCGCCGGGTCTCGCCGGTGGTCATGGCCTCCTCGGCGCGCTCGGCGCCGAGCTCGGCCGCGCCGAGCCGGACCACCGCCGGGTCGATCCAGGTGGCGGCGTGCACGCCGTTGGTGACCGAGGTGATCGGCACCTCGGCGGGGTCGAAGCCGGGCCACAGCCCGTTGAACATCGAGCGGCTCACCTCGCCGTGCAGGGTGGAGACCCCGTTGGCGCGCTGGGCCAGCCGCAGGCCCATGGCGGCCATGTTGAACAGCTTCGGGTCCCCGTCGCGCCAGCTCTCGGCGCCGAGCGCGAGCACCTGGTCGACCGGCACGCCCGGCAGCGCGGCGTCGCCGCCGAAGTGGCGGGCGACCAGCTCGCGGTCGAAGCGGTCGATGCCGGCCGGGACGGGCGTGTGGGTGGTGAAGAGGGTGCCGGCCCGGACGGCCTCCAGGGCGGCGGCGAAGTCGAGCCCGGTGCGGTCCTCGGCGACCAGTTCGCGGATGCGTTCCACCCCGAGGAAGCCGGCGTGGCCCTCGTTGGTGTGGAAGACGTCGGGGGCGGGGTGGCCGGTGAGCCGGCAGTAGGAACGCACCGCCCGGACGCCGCCGATGCCGAGCAGCATCTCCTGGAGCAGCCGGTGCTCGCTGCCGCCGCCGTACAGCCGGTCGGTGACGTCCCGCTCGGTGGGCGAGTTGGCCTCGATGTCGGAGTCGAGCAGCAGCAGTGGGACCCGCCCGACCTGGGCCTTCCAGATGTGGGCGGCCAGGGTGCGGCCGCCGGGCAGGACGAGGTCGACCCGGCTGGGGGTGCCGTCGGCCTCCCGCAGCATGCTGACCGCGAGTTCGTCCGGATCGAGCAGTGGGTAGCGCTCCTGCTGCCAGCCGTCCCGGCTGAGGGACTGGCGGAAGTAGCCGTGCCGGTAGAACAGGCCGACGCCGATGATCGGCACGCCGAGGTCGCTGGCGGCCTTGAGGTGGTCGCCGGCCAGGATGCCGAGCCCGCCGGAGTACTGGGGAAGCGCGGCGGCGATGCCGTACTCGGGCGAGAAGTAGGCGATCGCGACGGGCAGCGCGGCGGCGTCGGACTGCGGCCTGGTCTGGTACCAGCGCGGGCCGGTGAGGTACTCGCGCAGGTCGTCGGCGAGGTCGCCGAGTCTGCGCAGGAAGCGCCGGTCGGTGGCGAGCGCGGCCAGCCGGGCGGCCGGGACGTCCCCGAGCAGCCGGACCGGGTCCTCGCCGGTCGCGGCCCAGACCTCCGGGTCCACGGACCTGAAGAGGTCCCTGGTCTCGGGGTGCCAGGACCAGCGCAGGTTGAGGGCCAGCTCGTGCAACGGCTGGAGTTGTTCGGGCAGGACGGTGCGGACGGTGAATCTGCGGATTGCCTTCACGGCGTGAAGCGTAGCCTCGGCGGTCGGCCGGACAGCGCGTCAAGCGGGCTATTGGGCATCCGTTCGGGCTATTGATGAGATCGCATTCGGCGCATTGGTCTGCACGGGGGGCGCGCGAGGCGCACATTTCGAGGGCCCGCGCCACCAATACGTGAACTCTTCGGTACGGGTCCATTTCCGATGGCTCATCCACTCGGGAGACGGCCCGAAACTACTGTCGTACCGCTGCAAAAACCTTGTCGCCGGTGCGAGGATGACCGAAGGTCGTTGATGCTGTGGGGAGTGCGACGACGGGTGGCGTCCCCCGCGAAGCAGCACGTCCGAATCCTTTTCGTGTTGGCCGTTCCCGTCCTTCTTAGCCCATTCGGCGCTCGCCGCGCACGGACGCGTGTCCTCGCGCCCGGCCCACTCGTTCACGGGTGGACCGGGTCGCCCGGGGACACGCCCCACGGAGGCGTGCGCCGGGACGCACACGGGCTCAGGGGCGCCCCACCACCGGTTCGGCGGGCGCCGGACAGGTTGCCGGGAACAGCGGCGCGGGCAGGCTCCGGTCGCGCGTCCTCCCCACCCAGCAGTCCTCCGGCACTCCCCCGGCCCGACCCCGGCCCGCGGGGAGCTGCCGCCGATCTCGGGCAGGAGTTTGGCATGCACGGCGACACGCGGGACCAGTCCACACCGGTGGCCGAAAGCCTCGACGCAGCGGTCGCGGAATCCGCCGCACGGATGGATTCTGACACTCGGACAGATCCGGCGATGCCGGCGCCGAGGGCTTCCGGGGCGGTCCGTGGCGGATCCTCCGAAGCCCAGCCCTCCGCGGCACCGCCCTCCGCACCGGCCCGGCACCCCGGGACCGAGGAGGACCGGACCGCGGCACCCCGCAGGCGCACCACCACGCGCCGCACCACCGCCTCCGCGTCGGCCGCCACCCCGAAGGCCGGCGCCGGGGCCGATCCGGCGCCGCGCCGGACGTCCGCCGCCAAGGCGCCCGCCGAACCGGCGGCCGCCCGCAAGGCCGCCGCCGAGCCCGCCGGGAAGACCGCCCGCAAGGCCGCCACCAAGCCCGCCGCCCGCAAGACGACAGAGAGCGACACCGTGATCGGCCGCATCCCCGTCCTGGACGTCAGTCCCCTCGTCGACGCCGGCCGCCGCCCGGCCAAGGCCGTCGTCGGCGAGACCTTCCCGGTCACCGCGACCGTCTTCCGCGAGGGCCACGACGCCGTCAACGCCAACGTGGTGCTGCGCGACCCGCGCGGCCGCAGCGGCCCGTGGACGCCGATGCGCGAGCTGGCCGAGGGCAGCGACCGCTGGGGCGCGCACGTCACCCCGACCGCGCCCGGCCGCTGGTCGTACCTGGTGGAGGCGTGGAGCGACCCGATCGCCACCTGGCGCAGGACCGCCTCGGTGAAGCTGCCCGCCGGGATCGACACCGCGCTGGTCCTGGAGGAGGGCGCCCGGCTGCTGGAGCAGGCCGCGGCCGGGGTGCCCAAGAAGGAGGGCCGCGCCGACGTGCTGGCGGCCGCCGAGGCGCTGCGCGACCAGGTCCTGCCGCCGCTGTCCCGGCTGGCCGCCGCGCTCGCCCCCGAGGTGCTCGACGTACTGGCCCGCCACCCGCTGCGCGAACTGATCAGCGCCTCCCGGCCGCTGCCGCTCCAGGTGGACCGCGAGCGCGCGCTGTTCGGCTCCTGGTACGAGTTCTTCCCCCGTTCGGAGGGCGCCGTGGTGGACCCGGCCGGCGTCGAGCCGCCGTGCCCGGGCACCCTGCGCACCGCCGCCGAGCGGCTGCCGGCCGTCGCCGCGATGGGCTTCGACGTGGTCTACCTGCCGCCGGTCCACCCGATCGGCCGAGCCTTCCGCAAGGGCCCGGACAACACCCTGACGGCCGGTCCGCACGACGTCGGCTCGCCCTGGGCGATCGGCTCCCCCGAGGGCGGCCACGACGCGGTCCACCCGGACCTCGGCACCATCGAGGACTTCGACCACTTCGTCGCCGAGGCGCAGGCGCTGCACCTGGAGGTGGCGCTGGACTTCGCCCTCCAGTGCTCCCCCGACCACCCCTGGGTGAACAAGCATCCGGAATGGTTCAGTCACCGCGCGGACGGCACCATCGCGTACGCCGAGAATCCGCCGAAGAAGTACCAGGACATCTATCCGATCAACTTCGACCAGGACATGGATGGAATCGTCAAGGAAACCATCCGGATCCTCCGGTTCTGGATGTCCCACGGCGTCCGGATCTTCCGGGTGGACAACCCGCACACCAAGCCGGTGGTGTTCTGGGAGAAGGTGCTCGCCGACATCGCCCGGACCGACCCCGATGTCGTGTTCCTGGCGGAGGCCTTCACCCGCCCGGCGATGATGCACGCCCTGGCGAAGATCGGTTTCCACCAGTCGTACACGTACTTCACCTGGCGCACCACCAAACCGGAACTCACCGAGTACCTCACCGAACTCAGCGGTGACGCCGCGGCCTACATGCGGCCCAACTTCTTCGCCAACACCCCGGACATCCTGCACGCGTACCTCCAGAACGGCGGCCCGGCCGCCTTCGCGGTCCGTGCGGTGCTCGCCGCCACCCTCTCCCCCAGCTACGGCGTCTACGCCGGCTACGAGCTGTACGAGAACGAGCCGGCCCACCCGGGCTCCGAGGAGTACCTGCACTCGGAGAAGTACGAACTGCGCCCGCGCGACTGGAGCCGCACCGACACCCTGGCCCCGCTGCTGACCGTGCTGAACCGGCTGCGCCGCCGCCACCCCGCTCTCCAGCAGCTGCGCAACCTGCGCTTCCACCCCACCGACAACGACCAGGTGCTCGCCTACTCCAAGACCGCGACCACCCCCGAGGGGCTCACCGACCAGGTCATCACCGTGGTGAACCTCGACCCGCACCACGTCCAGGAGGCCACCGTCACGCTGGACGGCGACGGCCCGTACGCGGTGCACGACGAGCTCACCGGCGCCGTCTACACCTGGGGCCGGCACAACTACGTCCGGCTCGATCCCTCAGCCGAGCCGGCTCACCTCCTCACGGTTCGGAGGAACCCAGCGTGACAGTGAACGAGCCCGTCCCCGACACCTTCCCCGAGACCTCGAAGAAGAAGCTCGACCCCGAGTGGTTCAAGCGTGCGGTCTTCTACGAGGTGCTGGTGCGGTCCTTCCAGGACAGCAACGGCGACGGGGTCGGGGACCTCAAGGGGCTCACGGCCAAGCTCGACTACCTCCAGTGGCTCGGGATCGACTGCCTCTGGCTCCCCCCGTTCTTCGCCTCGCCGCTGCGCGACGGCGGGTACGACGTGTCCGACTACACCTCGGTCCTGCCGGAGTTCGGCGACCTCGCCGACTTCATGGAGTTCGTCGACGCCGCGCACGCCCGCGGCATGCGCATCATCATCGACTTCGTCATGAACCACACCAGCGACCAGCACCCGTGGTTCCAGGCCTCCCGGGCGGACCCGGACGGGCCGTACGGCGACTTCTACATGTGGGCCGACGACGACAAGCAGTACCCGGACGCCCGGATCATCTTCGTCGACACCGAGACCTCCAACTGGACCTACGACCCGGTCCGCAAGCAGTACTACTGGCACCGCTTCTTCTCCCACCAGCCGGACCTCAACTACGACAACCCCCGGGTCCAGGCCGAGATGATCGCCGGGCTGAGGTTCTGGCTCGACCTCGGCATCGACGGCTTCCGGCTGGACGCGGTGCCGTACCTGTTCGCCCGTGAGGGCACCAACTGCGAGAACCTGCCGGAGACCCACGAGTTCCTCAAGCGGGTCCGCAAGGAGATCGACGCCAACTACCCCGACACCGTGCTGCTCGCCGAAGCCAACCAGTGGCCGGAGGACGTCGTCGACTACTTCGGTGACTTCGCCTCGGGCGGCGACGAGTGCCACATGGCGTTCCACTTCCCGGTGATGCCGCGGATCTTCATGGCGGTGCGCCGGGAGTCCCGCTACCCGGTGTCGGAGGTCCTCGCCAAGACCCCGCAGATCCCTGGCGGCTGCCAGTGGGGCATCTTCCTGCGCAACCACGACGAGCTGACCCTGGAGATGGTCACCGACGAGGAGCGCGACTACATGTACGCGGAGTACGCGAAGGACCCGCGGATGCGCGCCAACGTGGGCATCCGCCGCCGGCTCGCCCCGCTGCTGGAGAACGACCGCAACCAGATCGAGCTGTTCACCGCCCTGCTGCTCTCCCTGCCGGGCTCGCCGGTGCTCTACTACGGGGACGAGATCGGCATGGGCGACAACATCTGGCTCGGTGACCGGGACGGCGTGCGCACCCCGATGCAGTGGACCCCGGACCGCAACGCGGGTTTCTCCTCCGCCGACCCGGGCAGGCTCAGTCTGCCGCCCATCATGGACCCGGTGTACGGCTACCAGGTGACCAACGTCGAGGCGCAGCAGAGCAGTTCGAGCTCGCTGCTGCACTGGACACGTCGCATGATCGAGATCCGCAAGCTCAATCCCGCGTTCGGCCTCGGCAGCTACGCCGAACTGCCCTCCAGCAACCCCGCCGTACTGGCCTTCGTGCGCGAGTACGAGGGGGACCTGGTCATGTGCGTGAACAACTTCTCGCGGTTCGCGCAGCCGACCGAGCTGGACCTGCGGCAGTACGGCGGGCGGTACCCGGTCGAGCTGATCGGCGGCGTGCGCTTCCCGTCGATCGGCGAGTGGCCCTACCTGCTCACCCTGGCCGGGCACGGCTTCTACTGGTTCCAGCTCCGGCAGCCCCCGCGCCTGAGCGGGACCAGGCGATCGAAGTAACGATCCGCCGCACGCCGCACACCAGCGTGAACAGCACCACCAGACCCTCCGGGGGCGCGAGTTGACCCCCGCGCCCCCGGAGTTCTCTGCACCACCGCGTACGGAGAACAGCCCAACGGCCACCCACACGAAGGCGTGACACCCGAGCCGTGCTCGCGTGCCGCGACCGCCGCGCCGCCGCAATCCGGAAGACTGACGGACCCGGCCACGACCCGTCGGGCAGTCCGCGTGCTTCCGGGGAAAGGGAGCCATGTCCGAAACCTCCCGTTCTCAAGCCCACCTCCAGGACGACGCCCGCGCCGGTTCCGCCCCTGCGGCGGGCACCCGGGGCACCGGAGTCCGGAGAACCGCCCTGGGCGTCAGCGAACTCGTCCAGGCGGCCGTGCCGCTGATCGCCGCGTGGCTGCCCACCCAGCGCTGGTACGCCGGCAAGGGGCGGCCCATCACCGGCCTCACCCCGGTGGTCGGCACTCCGCTGCAGGTCGGCGACCCGGCCCTGCTGCACCTGCTGCTGCGGGTCGAGCACGCCACCACGGCCGGCGCCCCGCACGGCGACATCTACCAGCTGCTGCTCGGCATCCGCTCCGGCGGGCTCGGGGACATCGGGCCCGGCGCCGTGCTCGGCCGGCTCACCCAGGGCCCGTACGACGGCGCGACGCTCTACGACGCGGTGCACGACCCGGAGCTCACCGGGCGGCTGCTGGAACACCTGGCCACCGGCGACCGCTTCGGCGCACTGTCCTTCCGCCGCACCCCCGGCTCCGGGCTGCCCACCAACCTCCGCGGCCGCGCCTCCACCGCCGAGCAGTCCAACAGCTCGGTCATCTACGGCACCTCGTACATCCTCAAGCTGTTCCGCCGCATCCACCCCGGCACCAACCCCGACCTCGAACTCTCGCTCGCGCTCTCCCGGGCCGGCTCCACCCGCATCCCCCGGGTCGCCGCCTGGTTCGAGAGCCGGATGGAACGCGCCGAGCCCGCCACCCTCGGACTGCTGCAGCGCTACCTGCCGGACGCCGAGGACGGCTGGGAACTCGCCCTCGACCAGGTCGGCCGGCTCAAGGGCGACCGCTCCCCCGGCAACTTCGCCATCGAGGCGCACCGGCTCGGCCGGGCCACCGCCGAGGTGCACCGGGTACTGGCCCGCTCGATGCCGGTCGCCCGGCTCGACCGCACCCAGACCGGACGGCTGGCCGGCGCGATGGCCGACCGGCTGGACAGCGCCGTCGCCGCCGTCCCCGGGCTGCTGCGCTTCCGGGCCGCGCTGCGCGCCGCCTTCCAGCAGCTCGCCGACGCCCACCCGGACGGCCTGCCGGTCCAGCGCATCCACGGCGACCTGCACCTCGGACAGGCGATGCGCACCCCGCACGGCTGGGTGCTGCTGGACTTCGAGGGCGAGCCGGCCAAGTCGGTCAACGAGCGCCGCGAGCCGCAACCGGCCCTGCGCGACGTCGCCGCGATGCTGCGCTCCTTCGACTACGCGGCCGCCCACCTGCTGGCCGGCGGCCCCGTCGACCCGGAACTGGCCCACCTGGCCGCCGCCTGGGCCCAGCGCAACCGCACCGCCTACTGCGCCGGCTACACCGCCGGCGGCGGCGCCGACCCGGCCGCCTCGCCGGAGCTGATGCGGGCTCTGGAGATCGACAAGGCGGTGTACGAGGTGGTGTACGAGGCCCGGCACCGGCCGAGCTGGCTGCCGATCCCGCTGGCCGCGATCAACCGGCTGGCCCTGTCCGTCTGACCCCCGCTCCCTGTTCCGCCCGCAGGAGTTCGCCCACCCCCGTCGCAGGAGGACCCCGCCGTGACGCCGATCGACCCGGCCGGCCGCCCCACCCGCCCCGTACCGGCCACCTTCCTGGCCGGACCGCTCCCAGCCGAAGGACGCGCCGGCCACGAGCCCAAGGCGCGCCGGGCGACCGAGGAGGAGGGGGGCGCCGGCACCGGCCCGGAGCCCCCGGCGACCACCCCGCCCACAGCCGGGAGCCCCCGGGGAGCCGAACGTCCGGCCCCCACCGGGGCACTGCGGCTGCCCGAGGCGCCGCTGCCGCCCGCCGAGGTCGACCGGCTGGTCCACGGACAGCACCACGACCCGCACGCACTGCTCGGCGCGCACCCGGTGCACGGCGGCACCGCGATCCGGGTGCTGCGCCCGTTCGCCGAGCGCGTGGTCGTCGAGACCGCCCAGGGCCCGGCCGAACTCACCCACCAGCAGGGCGGGTTGTTCACCGGCCTGGTGGCCGGCGGCGAACCGCCGGAGTACACCCTGCTGGTGACCTACCCCGGCGGCGGGCCGCTGCGCCAGCAGGACGGCTACCGCACCCCGCCCACCCTCGGCGAGCTCGACCTGCACCTGATCTCCGAGGGCCGGCACGAGCAGCTGTGGCGGGCGCTCGGCTCGCACGTGCGCACCGTCGGCGGCGTGGCCGGCACCGCCTTCGCGGTCTGGGCCCCGAACGCCGTCGGGGTGCGGCTGATCGGCGACTTCAACCACTGGGACGGCACCGGGCACCCGATGCGCTCGCTCGGCTCCTCCGGGATCTGGGAGCTGTTCGTCCCCGGCCTGGCCGAGGGCGCCACCTACAAGTACGAGGTGCACACCCGGCAGGGCTGGGTGCTGGACAAGGCCGACCCGCTGGCCCGGGCCGCCCAGTGCCCGCCCGGCACCGCCTCGGTGGTCACCTCCTCCGACTACGCGTGGCAGGACGGCGAGTGGATGGCCCGCCGGGCCCGCGCCGCGCACCACCGGGCGCCGATGTCGGTGTACGAGCTGCACCTGCCGTCCTGGCGCCCCGAGCTCACCACCTACCGCGCCATCGCCGAGGAACTGCCGCTCTACCTCAAGGAGTTGAACTTCACCCACGTGGAGTTCATGCCGGTGATGGAGCACCCCTTCGGTGGCTCCTGGGGCTACCAGGTGTCCGGCTACTACGCCCCCACCGCCCGGCTCGGCGGCCCCGACGACTTCCGGTACCTGGTGGACGCCCTTCACCGGCACGGCATCGGCGTGATCGTCGACTGGGTGCCCGCGCACTTCCCCAAGGACGACTTCGCGCTCGCCCGCTTCGACGGCGAGCCGCTGTACGAGCCGGCCGACCCACTGCGCGCCGAGCACCCGGACTGGGGGACGCTGGAGTTCGACTACGGCCGCAAGGAGGTGCGCAACTTCCTGGTCGCCAACGCGGTGTACTGGTGCGAGGAGTTCCACGTCGACGGCCTGCGGGTGGACGCCGTCGCCTCGATGCTCTACCTCGACTACTCCCGCGACAGCGGCGACTGGACGCCCAACCGGTTCGGCGGCCGGGAGAACCTGGACGCGGCCTCCTTCCTCCAGGAGATGAACGCCACCGTCTACCGGCGCTGCCCGGGCGTGGTGACCGTCGCCGAGGAGTCCACCGCCTGGGACGGGGTCACCCGCCCCACCCACGCGGGCGGCCTCGGCTTCGGGCTGAAGTGGAACATGGGCTGGATGCACGACTCGCTGGTCTACATGTCCAAGGAGCCGGTGCACCGCAAGTACCACCACAACGAGATCACCTTCTCGATGGTGTACGCCTACTCCGAGAACTACGTGCTGCCGATCTCGCACGACGAGGTGGTGCACGGCAAGCAGTCGCTGGTCTCCAAGATGCCCGGCGACTGGTGGCAGCAGCGCGCCAACCACCGCGCCTACCTCGGCTTCATGTGGTCCCACCCGGGCAAGCAGCTGCTGTTCATGGGGCAGGAGTTCGCCCAGGGCGCGGAGTGGCACCACGAGCAGGGCCCGCAGTGGTGGCTGCTCGACGAGCAGTGGCCGGCCCACCTGGAGCACCTCGGGGTGCGCCGGCTGGTCCGCGACCTCAACCGGCGCTACCTCGACACCCCGGCCCTGTGGGAGCTGGACACCGTCCCGGAGGGCTTCCGCTGGCTCGACGGCGGCGCCGCCGAGGACAACCTGCTCTCCTTCGTCCGGTACGCGGCCGACGGCTCGCCGCTGGTCGCGGTCTGCAACTTCTCGCCGGTCGTCCGGCACGGCCACCGGGTCGGCCTGCCGCGGCTGGCCGGCCGCGAGCAGCTGTGGGAGGAGGTGCTGAACACCGACGCCGAGGAGTACGGCGGCAGCGGCGTCGGCAACTCCCGCCCGGTCAAGGCCGAGCCGGTGGAGTGGGACGGCCAGCCCCGCTCCGCCGAACTGGTCCTCCCCCCGCTCGCCACCGTCTGGTTCCGCCCGGCGCGCTGAAGGCCCCGGAGCGCCCGCCCGGCCCCGGGCGGGCGCTCACCTGGGAGCCGTGACCGGGAACCCGAGTTCCTCGGCGGCCCTGCCGAGCTCGCGGTCGTAGGTGACGAAGTCGGTGAGCTCGGCGCGGAACGGCTCCGCGCTGGCCAGATGGAGCGCGTCCAACGATCCCAACCGCGCAGTGCGGTAGGCGAGAGCCCTGGCGAGCACCGCGCTGCTGAGATCCACCTGGTAGGCGCCCCGAAGCGCCTGATCGACGTGGTACGGGACCAACTGGTGCGAAAGACCCGCGCGGAGCAGCGTGCGGGTGATCTCCAGCCGGGCCAGTTCGCCGGTGATCAGCTCGGTGCCGGCGGGGAGCGCCTCGCGCCAGGCTCGCAGCGCGGCCGTCTCGGGCTCCGGCTTGATGAACTTGAGCAGCGCACAGGAATCGAGATAGATCAACGGTTGCGCTCCCGGTCCCGGTCCTCGACGAGAAGGTCCGACAGGCTGCCGACGTCCGGCAGTAGGTCAAGGGCGAGTTCGGGCATGCCCCGCTCGGCGGGCGGGGTGACCTCACCGGCCGCGACCATGCGTTCGAGGGTCGTCTCCGGGGCCGTTTCCGGCACCAGTCTCAGCACGGGTCGCCCGCGGTCGGTCACGACGATCGTCGCACCGGCCCGGACCCGCGCGACCGCCTTCGACGGGTTCTGGTTCAGTTCACGCAGCCCCATGGTCTCCATACCAGCCAATGTAACTACATCATGTAGGTACATCAAGGTCGAGTGGCGGCGCAAATCCCGGGTCCAGGCCCTTGGACCCCTTGCCGCCCTTGTCCGGTTCTGCTCGCGGACGGTCGTTCGGGGTGCGAAGGTATGGTCGATATGACCACCTTCCGAGACGACGGGACGGAGACACCCACGTGGCGCGCAGCGTGTACGTGACCGGCATCGACCGGGGGGACGGCCGGCAGGCGGTCGAACTCGGGGTCATGGAACTGCTCACCCGCCAGGTGGACCGGGTCGGGGTGTTCCGCCCGCTGGTGCACTCCGCGCCCGGGCAGCCGGGCTCGGACCACGTGGTCGAGCTGCTGCGCGGCCGCTACCGGATCGACCTGCCGGGCACCGAACTGTACGGCCTCACCTACGAGGAGGCCGCCGCGCTCCAGGCCGCCCAGGGGCAGGACGAGCTGGTCTCCGTCCTGGTCGACCGCTTCCACGCGCTGGAGCGGCGCTGCCAGGCGGTGCTGGTGCTCGGCACCGACTTCGCCGACACCAGCATCCCGGACGAGCTGGCCTTCAACGCCCGCTTGGCCAACGAGTTCGGCGCCGCCGTGCTGCCGGTGGTCGGCGGGCACGGCGCGGACGCCGACACGGTGATCGCCGAGGTACGCAATGCCCACCGGGCGTACACCGACCTCGGCTGCGAGACCCTGGCGATGGTCGCCAACCGGGTCGCCCCGGGCGCCGAGCAGCGGATCCAGCGCGCCCTCACCGAGAAGCTGCCGATCCCCGCCTACGTCATCCCGGAGGAGCCGGCGCTGGCCGCACCCACCGTCGCGCAGCTGGTCGAGGCGACCGACGCCGAGGTGCTGCTCGGGGACGCCACCGGCCTCGCCCGGGACGTGCGCGGCTACGTCTTCGGCGGCGCCATGCTGCCCACCTTCCTGGACGCGCTGACCGAGGGCGCCCTGGTGGTCACCCCCGGGGACCGGGCCGACCTGGTGATCGGCTCGCTGGCCGCGCACGCCGCCGGCGCCCCGCCGATCGCCGGCGTGCTGCTGACGCTCGGCCAGCACCCCGGCCCCAACGTGATGGCGCTGGCCGCCCGCCTCGCCCCCGGCACCCCTGTCGCGGTCGTCCCCGAGGGCAGCTGGCCGACCGCCGCCCATCTGACCCACCTGGAGGGCAAGCTCACCGCGGCCAGCCCCCGGAAGGCCGAGATCGCCCTCGGCCTGTTCGAACTGCACGTCGACACCGCCGAGTTGACCAACCGGATCGAGGTCGGCCGGTCCGAGCGGGTCACCCCGATGATGTTCGAGCACGAGCTGCTGGAGCGCGCCCGGGGCGCCCGCCGGCACGTCGTACTGCCGGAGGGCACCGAGGAGCGGGTGCTGCGCGCCGCCGAGATCCTGCTGCGCCGCAACATCTGCGACCTCACCCTGCTCGGCGACGTGGACGCCGTCCGCCGCAAGGCCGCGAGCCTGAGCATCGCCCTCCCCGACGTGGACCCGGCCGCCGACCGCGCCCAGGTGCGGATCGTCGACCCGGCCACCAGCCCGCTGCGCCGCCAGTTCGCCGAGCTGTACGCCACGCTGCGCGCCCACAAGGGCATGACCGTCGAGCTGGCCCTGGACGTGGTCACCGACGTCTCGTACTTCGGCACCCTGATGGTCCAGGAGGGCATCGCCGACGGCATGGTCTCCGGCGCGGTGCACTCCACCGCCGCCACCATCCGGCCCGCCTTCGAGGTGATCAAGACCTCGCCGGGCGCCTCGATCGTCTCCTCGGTCTTCTTCATGTGCCTGGCCGACAAGGTGCTGGTGTACGGCGACTGCGCGGTCAACCCCGACCCGGACGCCCAGCAGCTGGCCGACATCGCCATCCAGTCGGCCGCCACCGCCGCCCAGTTCGGGGTGGAGCCGCGGGTCGCGATGCTCTCGTACTCGACCGGCACCTCCGGCTCCGGCGCGGACGTCGACAAGGTCCGCAAGGCCACCGAGCTGGTCCGCGCGCTGCGGCCGGACATCCTGGTCGAGGGCCCGATCCAGTACGACGCGGCGGTGGACGCCCACGTCGCGGCCACCAAGCTGCCGGGCTCCCCGGTCGCCGGGCGGGCCACCGTGCTGATCTTCCCGGACCTCAACACCGGCAACAACACCTACAAGGCGGTCCAGCGCTCGGCCGGCGCGGTCGCGGTCGGCCCGGTGCTCCAGGGGCTGCGCAAGCCCGTCAACGACCTCTCCCGGGGGGCGCTGGTGCAGGACATCGTCAACACCGTGGCGATCACCGCCATCCAGTCCCAGGACCACTCCCAGGACCACAAGGAGCCGCAAGCATGAGTGAAGGCACGCGCGTTCTCGTCCTGAACGCCGGCTCCTCGTCGGTCAAGTACCGGCTGATCGACATGCTGGACGGAGCCAGGCTGGCCTCCGGGCTGGTCGAGCGGATCGGCGAGGCCGGCGGCCGCCTGGTGCACACCCCGCGCACCGGCGAGCCGCGCGAGACCGTCCAGGTCTTCCCGGACCACGCCGCCGCGCTCAAGGCCGTCGCCGAGGAGCTGTCCGCCGACGGCCTCGGGCTGGACTCCCCCGAGCTGGCCGCGATCGGCCACCGGGTGGTGCACGGCGGCCTGCGGTTCACCGAGCCGACGGTGATCACCGACGACGTGCTCAAGGAGATCCGCCGGCTGATCCCGGTCGCCCCGCTGCACAACCCGGCGAACATCACCGGCATCGAGGTGGCCCGCGCGCTGCGCCCCGACCTCCCCCAGGTGGCCGTCTTCGACACCGCCTTCCACGCCTCGATGCCCGAGTACTCGGCCCGGTACGCCATCGACAAGGCCGTCGCCGACCAGCACCGGGTGCGCCGCTACGGCTTCCACGGCACCTCGCACCAGTACGTCTCGCGGGCCGCCGCCCGGCTGCTCGGCAAGGACCCGGCCGAGGTCAACGTGATCGTGCTGCACCTGGGCAACGGCGCCTCCGCCTCGGCGGTCGCCGGCGGCCGCTGCGTGGACACCTCGATGGGCCTCACCCCGCTGGAGGGCCTGGTCATGGGCACCCGTTCGGGCGACATCGACGCCGGCGTGGTGTTCCACCTGCACCGGGTCGGCGGGCTGTCCGTGGACGAGATCGACGACCTGCTCAACCGCCGCAGCGGCCTGCGCGGGCTGTGCGGCGAGAACGACATGCGCGAGATCATGCACCGGGCGGACGAGGGGGACGCGGACGCGAAGCTGGCGTTCGACTCGTACGTCCACCGGCTGCGCAAGTACATCGGCGGCTACTACGCGGTGCTGGGCCGGGTGGACGCGATCGCGTTCACCGCGGGCGTCGGGGAGAACGCGGCGCCGGTGCGCGCGGCGGCCACCGCGGGGCTGGAGGAACTGGGCATCGCCGTCGACCCGGAGCTGAACTCGGTGCGGTCGGGCGAGGCCCGGATCATCTCCCCCGCGTACGCCCGGGTGGCGGTCGCCGTGGTGCCCACCGACGAGGAGCTGGAGATCGCCCGACAGGCCTTCGCACTGGTGCACCGGGAACGCCGGGAGTCCGAGGACTGACACGGAACCGTCTCACTCCTCGGAAGCATTCGTCGGCGATTCCTCCCGGTGCATACCGAATGCACCTATAACACGAACGGATAGACTGATCCATATGCGCCGAGCGAAAATTGTCTGCACCCTGGGTCCGGCGACGGACTCCTACGAACAGCTGAAGGCCATCGTCGAGGCGGGCATGAACGTCGCCCGACTGAACATGAGCCACGGCAACCACGCGGACCACGAGGAGCGGTACCGCAAGGTCCGCCAGGTCTCGGAGGACACCGGCAAGGCCATCGGCGTCCTTGCCGACCTCCAGGGTCCGAAGATCCGTCTGGCGACCTTCGCCAACGGCCCGGTGACCGTCGACAACGGCGACGAGTTCACCATCACCACCGAGGACGTCCCCGGTGACCAGCACATCTGCGGCACCACCTACAAGGGCCTGCCCGGCGACGTGAAGCCCGGCGACCCGATCCTGATCAACGACGGCGTCATCGCCCTGGAGGTCGTCAGCGTCGACGGCCCGCGGGTGAAGACCGTGGTGATCGAGGGCGGCGTGCTCTCGAACAACAAGGGCATCAACCTGCCCGGCGCGGCCGTGAACGTGCCCGCCCTGTCCGAGAAGGACAAGGACGACCTGCGCTTCGCGCTGCGCCTGGGCGTCGACATGATCGCCCTGTCCTTCGTCCGCAACGCGGACGACATCAAGGACGTCCACGAGGTCATGGACGAGGTCGGCATCCGGGTGCCGGTCATCGCCAAGATCGAGAAGCCGCAGGCCGTCGAGGCCATGGAGGAGATCGTCCTCGCCTTCGACGCCATCATGGTCGCCCGCGGCGACCTCGCCGTGGAGTACCCCCTGGAGCGGGTCCCGCTGGTCCAGAAGCAGCTGATCACGCTGGCCCGCCGCAACGCCAAGCCGGTCATCGTCGCCACCCAGATGATGGAGTCGATGATCCACGCCTCGCGCCCGACCCGCGCCGAGGTCTCCGACGTCGCCAACGCCATCCTGGACGGCGCCGACGCGGTCATGCTGTCCGCCGAGTCCAGCGTCGGCAAGTACCCGGTCGAGACCGTCCGCACCATGAGCCGGATCTGCGAGAAGGCCGAGGAGGAGCTGGTCTCGCAGGGCCTGCAGCCGCTCAACCCGGGCCGCAAGCCGCGCACCCAGGGCGGCTCGGTCGCCCGCGCCGCGTGCGAGCTGGGCGACTTCCTGGACGGCAAGGCGCTGGTCGCCTTCACCAAGTCGGGTGACACCGCCCGTCGGCTGTCCCGCTACCGCTCGCCGATCCCGGTGATCGCCTTCACCCCGGACACCGCCACCCGCAACCAGCTCTCGCTGAGCTGGGGCGTCGAGGCGTACGTGACCGAGCAGGTGGCCACCACGGACGCGATGGTCGCGCAGGTCGACCGGGAGCTGCTGAAGCTGGGCCGGCTCGGCGAGGGCGACACCGTCATCGTCACCGCCGGTGTCCCGGTCGGCGTCCCCGGCACCACCAACATGGTGCAGGTGCACCACCTGGGCACCCCGGGCGCGTGAGCACCCGGCACGTCCGAACGCCCGTGGGGCGGTCCTCCTCCGGGAGGGCCGCCCCACAGGCGTGACGGCGCCGGCTACTTGTCGCCGCTCCTACTTGTCGCTGTAGGGGGCGTTGTCGTTGAACAGGTGCATCCCGGGGATGTGCAGGGTGCCGCCGAACTGACCGGCCTGCTTGGCGGTGACGCCGGTCAGCTCCAGGTCCAGCGGGATCGGGATGGCGCCGATCAGGTCGTACAGCCAGCGCGGCAGGGTGTCCGGGGTGAGGGTGATCTCGCCCAGGTCGATCAGGATCGGCAGGCCGAGCACCTTGGAGAGGTGACCCGACAGCCGCTCCACGTACATGGTGACCGGGCCCTGGCGCATGGTCGAGGTGGAACCCGGGGCGCCCTGGACGTGGAAGGTCACGCCGTTGCCCTCCAGGGTGGACATGTCGAGGTTGTCGATGTCCACGCTGTCGACCACGAACTTCAGGACGCGCTTGCTGCCGGTCGGGGTCTTCACGTCGTAGACGCCGTGGAAGGCCGCGCCGTGCAGGGCGAGCCGGCTGGTCTTCAGGGTCCAGTTCTGCTCCGGGACGACGTGCCCGGGGGCGGGCGCGCCGGCGGTCAGGCTCCGGGCGTCCACATCGCAGTTGGGGTTCTCGGTGGGCGTCGCGGACGGGGTGCCGGAGGCGCCCGCGGAGGGCGTCGCCGAGGCGCCCGCGGAGGGCGTCGGCTTCGCGCTCGCCTTGCCGCCCGACGTGGCGGTGGGTGTGGCGGTGGGCGACGGTTCGTCGGCGGCGGGCTGGGTCGCGGGCGGCGCGGCCTGCCGGGCGGCGGCGGCCGGGGCCTGCGGCTGGGGGGGCTGCGCCGGAGCGTCCGTGTGCGGGGCGGGGGCGGCCGGGCTGCCGGGTGCCGAGGGAGTGGTGGTCGGGGCGCCGGTCGGGCTCGGGCTCGGCGAACCGTTCGGGTTCAACAGCCGGTTGACGCCGCCGACGAGGTCGTCGACCAGCCCGCCCGGGGCCGCCGTACCGGTGCCACCGGCGGCGGACTGCTGGGCGGCGGGCTGGGTGGCCGTCCCGGCGGCCGACGGCTTGACCGGCGCGGTGGGCTGCTGGGCGGGCGCGCTGGGCACCTGGGTCGGCACCGAACCCGGGTCGGTCGACGGGCCGGCCGAGGGCGCCGTGGTCGGGGCCGAGCTCGGCACGGTGGACGGGCCCGGCGGCGGCTCGGGCAGCTCGCTCTTGGGCACCGGCGTCTCGATCGGCGCGACGTCCGGCACGACGGCCGGCGCGTTGCCGCAGGGCTTGCCCGCCGCGGACTCGGCGACCGCGGGGTTGGGCGTGTAGGCGGCGGCCATCAGCAGCGCGGTCGGCACCGCCGCCATCGCCAGCGCCCGGCCTCTCAGCCGGACCCGTACGGGCGTGCGCGGGGCCGCGTGCCGGCCGGAGCGCTGCACGGGAACGGTCGTGCCGTCGGCTTGCTCGGCCGGCCCGGTCACCGCGCCTCCTCCTGGTCCATGGCGCCGGCCTGCTTCGGGACGGCGGCTTTGGCGACGGGTCCGGCGGCCTGCGGCGCGCCCTGGGCGGGCAGTTCGGCGGTGACGTCGGTGGCGACGCTCCGGGCCACGGTGGCCGTGGCGTCCCCGGCGTCCTCGCCGGCGTCGGCCCGGCGTCGGCGCCCGCCCTTGGCCGTCGGCGCGGCCGCCGACTCGGCCTGCGGCTCCGGCAGCGGCGCCCAGGACACCAGCAGCCCTCCGCCGATCAGACCGGGCAGCAGGGCCAGGCCGAAGCCGGCCAGGTTGGACATCGGGATCGAGACCAGCGTCAGCAGGATGGTCGCGATGCCCGCGAAGACCCGGACGGCCTGCTGGAACCACCCGGCGATGCCGAGGGCGATCAGCAGGACGCCGATGAGCAGCGAGCCGGCACCCGCCGTGGTCGACATCGCGATGGTCACGCTGCCGAGCGCCAGGTGCGCGTACGGGAAGTAGAGGATCGGGACGCCGGCGATCATGGCCAGCAGGCCGCCCCAGAAGGGCCTGGTGCGACGGAACGTGCGGAAGCCCCGCCAGACCGATCCGAGCGGATTCTGGCGGCCGGTCCGGGTTTCGACCGTTGCGCTGGACATGGTGCAGCTCCTCGGCATCGCTACGAGGGGAAAACGACTGGTGCGGGGCCGGGAACGGCGGAACCCGCCGCCCCCGGCCCGCGAAAGACCCGTCTGACGGGCGTGCCTGTCGGCACGCCGTCAGGCAGGGCTCAGTAGCACTCCTTGCCCGGGCCGTCGCCGCTCTTGAGCGACAGGCTCAGACCGTTGAGGACGAACTTCCCGGCCGAGGTGGCGCGGGCGGTCTGCTCGACGTTGTCCAGCGAGGCCTTCTCGGCTGCCTGGGCGAAGCCGGTGGCACCGGTGGGCAGACCCTTGCCGCCGCCCGCGGCGGAGACGCCCGGGTGCGGCGTCCAGCCCTGGGTCGCCGTGCCGGCGAGCGTGGAGGCGTCCTGACCGATGTTGATCTTCTCGAAGGTCGCGTCGGCCTTCAGCTCCTCCATGTCGATCAGCAGGTCGTCGGCGTGCACCGGCGTGCCCTTGCCGCCGGCGTTCAGCTGGAGGGTGATCTTGCCCAGGCCGAACTTGGTCAGGTCGGTCACCACGGACTGGCACATGTTGGTGATGTCGGCCTTGTCGAAAGCCGAGACGGCGACCGGGTGCGGCATGCCGCTGGCTTCGAGGTCGACGGTGCCGAACTGGGCGAAGTGGCTGCCCTCGATGTGCGTGGCCTTCACCTTGAACTGCTGGCCGGAAATGCTGAACGAAGCGGCGAGCGCGCTGTTGGCGATCGAGACGCCGACCATCGCGGTGGCGGCGACACTCGGCACCATCACCAGTGCGAAGCGCTTCCAGCGGGTCTTGCCGTAGGTCTTGGACATGCGAGTCCTCCTTCTAGGACGTACATCTCCGGCTCCCCGGCGGTGCGTCCCGCACCGGTGGGGGCCTGGGATGGGAGAGAGCTACGTCCTCGGTAGCGGAGAGCGCCTTGGGCGTCGTCGGACGCGGGAACGGCCTGCGTGCAGCGGGCCTCCCGTCCAAGCACCGGCCGTCCTTGCGGGGCGGCGGGCAGGACCGACGACATCGGCGATCACCCCCGAGCGACAACCAGCGACCGCGCAGGGCCGCGCGGCCGGTAAAAGGACAGGAACCGCCGTGGGACCGCGGATACCCCCCTGCCCTCCCTCCCGCCGGCCGGAGCCGGCGGATCGCCCGGTGGGGATCCCGCGCTCCGCGTGGCCGACCGGGGTCGGCGGGTGTGGAGTCTGGGACCGGGCGTGGCCGATCGTGCTTGAATCCCGGGCGAAGCACAAGGGGTGCCTTACTGACGGGTAATGCAACTTCCGGTGACGTTGATCATGGAATCGACCCGAGTTGCACCGTGCGTGACGCCTTGAAGGAAACGTGACGGCGAAATCCGCCGGAAACACCAACGAAACACCCGTGGGTGATCACACAATGTGACCACCCACGGGTGAAATCAAGATTTGGTAAACCTCTGTCCGGTTGACCGGATTGTCGCCAAATCACCCAGCGACACCGCAGGTCATCCGCCGTGCCAGGCAGCGAACCTGAGCCGGGCTCAGAACAGCACGCGCGCCAGCGCCGTACGGGCCGCGACGACCCGCGGGTCCTCCGGGCCGATCACCTCGAACAGCTCCAGCAGGCGCAGCCGGGCGGTGTCCCGGTCCTCGCCGGCCGTCCGCCCGACGGTGGTCACCAGGCGCCCGAAGGCGTCCTCGACGTGACCGCCAACCAGGTCCAGGTCGGCCGCCTGGAGCTGGGCCCCGACGTCCTTCGGGTCGGCGGCGGCCGCCGCCCGGACGGCCTGGAGGTCCAGGCCCTCGATCCGCTTCAGCAGCTCGGCCTGGGCCAGACCCAGCTTGGCCTCGGTGTTGCCCGGCTGCTCGACCAGCACGTTCCGGTACGCCTGGATGGCGCCGCCCAGGTCACCGGCGTCCAGCGCGTCGTGCGCGGCGGACAGCGCCGGGTCCTCGGGGCGCTGCGGGGCGGCGGCCGTGGCCTCGCCCGGGGCGACCGCCCCGCCGGCCACGCCGAAGCGCTGCTCGGCGACCAGGATCAGCTGGTCCAGGATCTTGCGGATGTTGGCGGCGCTCTCCGCGCCCTGGAACAGCGGCACCAGCTGGCCGGCCACCACGGCCATCACGGCCGGGATGCCCTGGATGCCGAACTGCTGGGAGAGCAGCGGGTTGGCGTCCACATCGATCTTGGCGAGCACGAAGCGGCCGGCGTACTCCTCGACCAGGCCCTCCAGGACCGGGCTCAGCTGCTTGCAGGGCCCGCACCACTCGGCCCAGAAGTCGATGACGACCGGCACCTCGGTGGAGCGCTGGACGACCTCGGTCTCGAAGGTGTCCTCGGTGACGTCGATGACGAGCTGGTAGGCGGACTGGGCGGGGGCGGCTCCGGCCGACTCGGCGGTGGCCGCCTGACGGGCCCGCTCGGCCCGGGCCTGCTCGGCCTTCTGGGCGGCTTCGCCGGCCGCCTTCACTGCGGCGAGGTCGACCGCACCGCGCAGGGCGGAGCTGTTGAGACGCGAATTCCGTGGCTGCATGGCACCATCCTCCCCCGTCCGCGCTGCTCGCGGGCACCAACCTCCGGAAAGTCGCCCCGCGCGGACCGCGCGGCGCGGGTTCCCGGGCGCCGCGCCCCTCCCCCGGTAGCCTGGACCGTTCGGCGCGGATCCCCACCCGCGCCCGCGCCGCTCCCGTCCCACGGGATGCGGCGCCTGGTTGTCACTGCTTTCGCTACGAGTCGTAGCGTAACTGGAGCCGGTGCCCCGCCCGCAAGCCCAACCGGCGGTTCGGCGACGTGACCTGCCCCACTTTCCCGGACCGCCCCGCTCCCCGAACGGGCGAACAGTCGCTACCGTTACCAGCTCCACCCAAGTTACTTACCAGTACAGCGCAAGGAGGCCCGGTGCCGGCCGCCCAGCCCCCAGCGAGCCCGGAACGCACGGACCCGGCGTGCCCCGACCCGGCCGGCACGGCCCCGGCGCCCACCGGCACGGCCCCGGAGCCCGCAGGCGCCGCCCGGGCCAAGGGCCGCCCGCGCAGCGCCGCCGCCGACCTCGCGATCCTCGACGCCACCCGCGAGGCGCTGGCCGAACTCGGCTGGGGCGGGCTGACCATGGGCCACGTGGCGAGCCGCGCCGGGGTCGCCAAGACCACCCTCTACCGCCGCTGGCCGTCCAAGAACGAGCTCGTCGTGGACGCCGTCGCCAGCCTCTTCGACGAGCTGGTGATGCCCGACCTCGGCAGCCTGCGGGCCGACATCGAGGCCGTGGTGACCCAGCTCGCCGACCTGCTGGCCCGCCCGGAGACCCAGGCCGCACTGCTCGCGCTGTTCGCCGAGGGCACCCGCGACCGGCAGCTGCGGCGCCGGATCCGCGAGTCCATCGTGGACCCGCAGAAGCGGCTGGTCCGCCAGGGCCGGGCGGCCGCCCAGGCGCGCGGCGAGCTGGAGGCGGACACCGACGCCGCGTCGGCCCGCGAGGAGGTCGACATCATCTTCGACACCATCGCGGGCACCGTCGAGCACCGCGTCCTGGTGAGCGGCGAGCCGATCACCCCCGAGTGGACCCGCCGCTTCACCGACCTGCTGCTCGGACCGCTCTTCGCCGGCTGACCGCCACCGGCCGGGAACCCGGCCCCGGCCGAGGACACGGCGAGGCCGCCCGTACGGAAATCCCGTACGGGCGGCCTGCTCGGGTCAGCGGGTCAGAACGCCGCGTTCTCCTGGTACGTCCCCCACTCCTGGCGCAGCGCGTTGCAGATCTCGCCCAGCGTCGCCTCCGCGCGCACCGCGTCCAGCATCGGCGGGATCATCGACTCGCCCGAGCGCGCCGCCGCCAGCATGGCGTCCAGCCCGGCCCGGACGGCCGCCTCGTCCCGGGCCGCCTTGCGCTCCCGCAGCACCCGGACCTGCTCGCGCTCGACCTCGTGGCTGACCCGCAGGATCTCCAGCTCCGGGGTGACGCTGCGCGGGTGGCAGTTGACGCCGACCACGCGCTTGTCGCCCTTCTCCACCGACTGCTGGTACTGGAAGGCCGCCTCGGCGATCTCCCCGGTGAACCAGCCCTCCTCGATGCCGCGCAGGATGCCGGAGGTGATCGGGCCGATCTCGTGGTCCTCGCGGCCCTTGTCCAGGATCCGCTGGAAGATCGCCTCGGCCTGCTGCTCGATCCGGTCGGTCAGCGCCTCGACGTACCAGGAGCCGCCCAGCGGGTCGGCCACGTTGGCGACGCCGGTCTCCTCCATCAGCACCTGCTGGGTGCGCAGGGCGATCTCGGCGGCCTGCTCGGAGGGCAGCGCCAGGGTCTCGTCCAGGGCGTTGGTGTGCAGCGAGTTGGTGCCGCCGAGCACCGCGGCCAGCGCCTCGACGGCGGTGCGCACCACGTTGTTGTACGGCTGCTGCGCGGTGAGCGAGACGCCGGCGGTCTGGGTGTGGAAGCGCAGCCACTGCGCCTTGTCGGTCTTGGCGCCGAAGCGGTCGCGCATCCAGCGGGCCCAGATCCGGCGCGCGGCGCGGAACTTGGCGATCTCCTCGAAGAAGTCCAGGTGCGCGTCGAAGAAGAAGGACAGGCCGGGCGCGAAGACGTCCACGTCCAGGCCGCGGGACAGGCCCAGCTCGACGTAGGCGAAGCCGTCCGCGAGGGTGTACGCCAGCTCCTGCGCGGCCGTCGCCCCGGCCTCGCGGATGTGGTAGCCGGAGACCGACAGCGGCTTGTACGCGGGGATGCCCTGGGCGCAGTGGGCCATCAGGTCGCCGATCAGGCGCAGGTGCGGCTCGGGAGCGAAGAGCCACTCCTTCTGCGCGATGTACTCCTTGAAGATGTCCGTCTGCAGGGTGCCGTTGAGCACCGCCGGGTCCACGCCCTGGCGCTCGGCGGCGACCAGGTACATGCAGAAGATCGGCACGGCCGGGCCGCTGATCGTCATCGAGGTGGTGACCTCGCCGAGTGGGATGCCCTTGAACAGCACCTCCATGTCGGCGGCCGAGTCGATGGCCACGCCGCAGTGGCCGACCTCGCCGAGCGACTTCGGGTCGTCCGAGTCGTAGCCCATCAGGGTGGGCATGTCGAAGGCGACCGAGAGGCCGCCGCCGCCCGCGTCCAGGATCATCCGGTAGCGCTCGTTGGTCTGCTGGGCGTTGCCGAAGCCGGCGAACTGGCGGATGGTCCAGGTGCGGCCCCGGTAGCCGGTCGGGTGCAGGCCGCGGGTGTACGGGTACTCGCCCGGCCAGCCGATCCGCTCGAAGCCCTCCACGGCCTGCCCGGCGGGCGGGCCGTAGACCGGCTCGACCTCGTCACCGGAGAGGGTGGTGAAGTCCGCGTCGCGCTTGCGGGCCTTGTCGTACCGCTGCTGCCAGCGCTGCCGGCCGCGCTCGATCTCCTCGGCGTCCATGAACCCGCACTCCGCTCCGTACGGCCGCCACGGCGACGGGCGGCACAGCTAGTAGGACGTCCTAACAATTTACTCGGACGTCCTAGTACTTGTCGACGGACGACCCGCACGAATGCCGAGAGCGCCCCTCCCCCCGATCGGGAAGGGGCGCTCTCGCGGGGCTTCGGGGCTCAGACCCCGGCCGGCTGGCGGTCGCCGGTGCCCGCGGGGAGCTTCTCGGCGGCCTCGCGGGCCACCTTGCGCTCGAAGACGAAGGAGAGGAAGGGGATGCAGCCCGCCGCCAGGGTGAGCACCAGCCGGCCCATCGGCCACTTCAGCTTCTGCCCGAGCATGAAGGTCACCACGAAGTACCCGATGTAGAGGTAGCCGTGCAGCATCGCGACGTACGTGGTCACGTCCTCGGCGGCGCCGAAGCCGTACTTCGCGATCATGAAGCCGCAGAACACCAGCAGTGCCACACCGGTCGCAATGGCCAGGCCCCGGTACCAACCCAGCAGGGGGGTCGCCTTCATACTCTTCCTCGCCTCGCTCGGCAGTATCGGCCGGTACGCCCGGATCCGCGCACCGCTCACACGAGGGTAGCCGCCCTCACACCCTCTCCTTCGCAGCCCCCTCGGTGCCCTCGGTGAAGTCGCCGGCCGCGATCCGCAGCGGCCTGAGCAGATCGAACACCTGGCGGCACTGCTCGGCGTCGTACTCCTCCAGCCCGAACTCCATCGCCATCAGCTCCCGGGTCGCCTCCTCGACCACCTCGCGGCCGCGCCCGGTGATCGCCGCCAGCACGCCGCGGCCGTCCAGCGGGTTGGGCCGGCGGGCGACCAGACCGGCCCGCTCCAGGCGGTCGACGGTGTTGGTCACGCTGGTCGGGTGGACCATGAGCCGCTCGCCGATCTTGGAGAGCGAGAGCTCGCCGGTCCGGCTGAAGGTCAGCAGCACCAGCGCCTCGTAGCGGGCGAAGGTCAGCCCGTACGGCTTGAGCACCGCGTCCACCCGGGAGAGCAGGATCTGGTGGGCGCGCATGATCGAGGTGATCGCCGCCATCGAGGGGACTCCGCCCCAACGGCGGGTCCACAGCTCGTCGGCACGGGCGATCGGGTCGAAGTCGAGAGCGAGGGGCTTGGCCACCTCCTTACCGTACCGGCGGACGGGACGTGTGCTACCAGGCGTCCTGATGGTGGACAAGCGCGAGACGTGGCGGGAACCCGCCAATCGGACGGCCAGGTCCATACCAGGACATTGCACCGGCATGAACGCGCGGCAACGGACTTCTGGCGCACCGGGGTTGACCCCGGATCGGCCCGGCGCCGCGCCACCAGGCCTCGGTTCGGACGGGAACCCCCTGCGAGCGCGGTCGATTCATCCCTTTTGTCCGTCCGTTCACAATCCTTCGCCCTGGCGGGACTTGGCCAATTCATGAGCAAGACCTGTCATTTGATTTGCTCGATTGTCATGCTTTCGGCCAACCCCGTTCGGTAGCCACCACCCCCACCCACCGGTGGCGAAGCCGCTCCGGCTGCACGGGGCCTGCACGTCAGCGCCCGTTCCGCCCCTCAGGTGCCGGCCCCCGGCCCCCGGAACGCGGCGCGACCGCGCCCACCGCGGTTTCCCGGAAGGACTCGTTCGTGAAGCGAAAGCTCGCCGCAGTCGCCGTACTCTCCGCCACCGCCCTGCTCACCGGTGTCGTCCAGGTGAGCACCGTGGCCATGGCGGACCCCGCCCCGCACTCCCGGGCCGCACAGCGCGCCGACCTGATCGCCCTGGCCAACGGCCAGGCCGGCAAGGTGGCCCACAGCCTGGCCCTGAGCGGCCAGGAGCAGCTGGTGGCCAAGGACGCCGTGGTGGACGCCGACGGCACCCGCCACCTGCGCTACGAGCGCACCTTCGCCGGCCTCCCGGTCCTGGGCGGCGACCTGGTGGTGCACCAGAAGGCCGACGGCTCGACCACCTCCGTGGACAAGGCCACCCGCGCGACCATCGCCCTGCCGAGCCTCACCCCGCAGATCCCCGCCGACAAGGCCGCCGCCCAGGCGACCGGCGCCGTGCAGTCCACCGTGGGCATCGCCGCCGACGAGGACGAGTCCCCGCTGACCGCCGTGCACCAGACCGGCAAGGCCGAACTGGTCGTGTGGGCCGCCGACGGCAACCCGCGCCTGGCGTACCGCACCACCGTCGAGGGCGTGCGCGCCGACGGCACCCCGAGCAGCCAGCTGCTGGTCACCGACGCGGCGAGCGGCCAGGTGCTCTCCAGCCACGAGCAGGTGCAGACCGCCACCGGCAGCGGCAAGGGCGTCTTCGTGGGCACCGTCCCGCTGACCACCACCCAGAGCGGCAGCTCCTACCAGCTGAAGGACGCGACCCGCGGCGGGCAGTCGACCTACACCCTGAAGAACAAGACCTCCGGCTCCGGCACGCTGGTCGCCAACACCACCAACAGCTTCGGCAACGGCCTCGCCACCAACGCCGAGTCCGCCGCCGTGGACGCCCAGTACGGCGCGGCGGCCACCTGGGACTTCTACAAGAACACCTTCGGCCGCAACGGCATCAAGAACGACGGCGTCGGCGCCACCAGCCGGGTCCACTACGGCTCCAACTACGTCAACGCCTTCTGGAGCGACAGCTGCTTCTGCATGACGTACGGCGACGGCGCCAGCAACACCCACCCGCTGACCGCGCTGGACGTGGCCGGCCACGAGATGACCCACGGCGTCACCTCCGCCACCGCCGGCCTCAACTACTCCGGTGAGTCCGGCGGCCTGAACGAGGCCACCTCGGACATCTTCGGCACCATGGTCGAGTGGTACGCCAACCTGCCCGCCGACAAGCCGGACTACCTGATCGGCGAGCAGATCAACATCAACGGCAACGGCACCCCGCTGCGCTACATGGACCAGCCGTCCAAGGACGGGCGCTCGGCCGACTACTGGTCGTCCTCGGTCGGCAACCTGGACGTCCACTACTCCTCCGGCGTGGCCAACCACTTCTTCTACCTGCTGGCCGAGGGCAGCGGCGCCAAGACCGTCAACGGCGTCAGCTACAACAGCCCGACCTACGACAACTCGACCCTGGCCGGCATCGGCCGGGACAAGGCGGCCGCGGTCTGGTACCGCGCGCTGACCACCTACTTCACCTCCACCACCAACTACGCCGCGGCCCGCACCGGCACCCTGAAGGCCGCCGCCGACCTGTACGGCGCGACCAGCGCCGAGTACAGCGCCGTCGCCGCGACCTGGGCCGCCGTCAACGTCAACTGACGCACCCCACAGGCGCATCGGACGCCCGGGACCTCCGGCGGGAGGTCCCGGGCGTCCGGCCGTTCGGGACGGCTGTCAAGTCCGTCCGGCTGGCGGAGTCCCGCCAGGGGGACGAACCGCCGAAACCGGGCAGCGGGCGGCACCCGAACCATCCGTACCGGGACTGGCGGTTCCTGGCCAATCCCCGGAGGCGCCCTGTCCATCCCTGCCAACGATTGTCATGCTTCTGACCACGTCCCGTCCGACCTCCGCCGCCCCACCCACTTCCGGCGGAACGTCAGGTACCGCGCGGGACCGGCACGTCCGCGCCCTACCGCCCCAACGGCGCCAACCCCGGCGCCCCGGTACGCGGCGCACCCGCACGCACCCGCGGGTCTCGTGGAAGGAACCCCCGTACGTGAAGCGAAAGCTGACTGTCGGAGCCGTACTCTCCGCCACCGCCCTGCTGGCCGGCGTCATCCAGATCGCCGCCGTCCCCGCCCAGGCCGCCGCCCCCTCGCCGGCGCAGCAGCAGTCCGCGCTGCTCGCGCTGGCCTCCGGGCAGAGCGCCCCGGTCGCCCAGGCCCTCGCCCTCGGCGGCCAGGAGAAGCTGGTGCCCAAGGACGTGGTGGCGGACAAGGACGGCACCCGCCACCTTCGGTACGACCGGACCTACGCGGGCCTTCCGGTGATCGGCGGCGACCTGGTCGTCCACCAGAAGGCCGACGGCTCGGTGAAGTCCGTCGACCAGGCCTTCGCCGGCCGGCTGTCGGTTCCCAGCCTGACCCCGGGTCTCGCCGCGCCCCAGGCCGCCGAGGCGGCCACCGCCGCGGTCCGAACGACCGTGGGCATCGCCGCCGACAAGGACGAGGCGGCGCTCGGCCGGGTCGACGGCGCCGGCGCGCCCGAGCTGGTCGTCTGGGCCGCCGACGGCACCCCGCGGCTGGCCCACCGCACGGTGGTCGAGGGCCAGCGCACGGACGGCACCCCGAGCCGCCAGGAGGTGATCACCGACGCCGCCACCGGCCAGGTGCTCGCCACCGACGAGAAGGTGCAGACCGCGACCGGCACCGGCAAGGGCGTCAACGTCGGCACCGTCACGCTGACCACCACCCAGAGCGGCAGCTCCTACCAGCTGAAGGACGCCTCCCGGGGCAACCAGTCCACCACCGACCTCAAGGGCGGCACCTCGGGCAGCGGCACGCTGTTCAGCAACACCACCAACTCCTGGGGCAACGGCTCGCCCTCCAACCGCGAGTCCGCCGCCGTGGACGCCCAGTTCGGCGCGGCGGCCACCTGGGACTACTACAAGAACACCTTCGGCCGCAACGGCATCAAGAACAACGGCGTCGGCGCCGCGAGCCGGGTGCACTACAGCACCAACTACGTCAACGCGTTCTGGGACGACTCCTGCTTCTGCATGACGTACGGCGACGGCTCCGGCAACACCCACCCGCTGACCGCCATCGACGTCTCCGGCCACGAGATGAGCCACGGCGTCACCTCCGCCACCGCCGGCCTGATCTACTCCGGCGAGTCCGGCGGCCTCAACGAGGCCACCTCGGACATCTTCGGCACCATGGTCGAGTGGTCCGCCAACCTGCCGGCCGACCCGCCGGACTACCTGATCGGCGAGAAGCTCAACATCAACGGCAACGGCACCCCGCTGCGCTACATGGACAAGCCCTCCAAGGACGGCGCCTCGGCCGACTACTGGTCCTCCACCGTCGGCAACAAGGACGTCCACTACTCCTCGGGCGTGGCCAACCACTTCTTCTTCCTGCTCGCCGAGGGCAGCGGGTCGAAGGTCATCAACGGGGTCAGCTACAACAGCCCGACCTCCAACGGCTCGACGGTGACCGGCATCGGCCGGACCAAGGCGGCCGCGATCTGGTACCGCGCGCTGACCGTCTACATGACCTCCACCACCAACTACAAGGCCGCCCGCACCGCGACCCTGAAGGCGGCCACCGACCTGTACGGCGCGACCAGCACCGAGTACAAGACGGTCGCGGCGGCCTGGAGCGCGGTGAACGTCAACTAGCGCAACGCCCACCGGCCGTCCCCGGCGCGAGCCGCCGGCGGGACCGGCCCGAGCCACCCCCGGTAAGAAACGGCGACAGGCTGCCGCGGCCCTTTGGGAGAGGAGGCCGTGGCAGCCTGTCGACCGTCCACGATGAAGCCGGGGCTCAGGCGGTGGCGGGCTTCAGCTCGCCCCGCTCCTCGCGGGCGAGCATCCGCTCGGCGAAGAAGCCGCCGGTGGGCACCACCGCGAGCACGAACAGCAGGATGCCGCGCTTGGCGTCCCACTTCTGCGCCTGCCAGGCCTGGATCCAGAAGACCACGTACAGGATGAACAGGATGCCGTGGACCATGCCCATCACCGGGACGGCGTCGAACGAGGTGGTCCGCTTCAGCACCGAGCAGATCAGCAGCAGGATGAAGGAGACCCCTTCGGGGCCGGAGACCAGGCGCAGGCGGTGGACGGCGCTGCTGTTCACGATGGATACCTCAATACGGGGGTCGGCGGCGCGGACGCACTTGTGAAGCGACTCACAAGCCTTCCGGCCCATTATCACCGAGCCCACGTCCGGGCCCTTGGCCGGGGGTGGCCACCGTGCCCGATCTCACAGCCCCGCCCGCCCTGTCACAGCTGTGTGCCGGAACGCCGCCGAACGCGACCGGCCGTCACCGGGAACCCCTATCCTGCTGCCCGCGCGCCCACCGAGCCGGGCGCCGACGCATCGCACACGGGGGGTACTCACCACATGTTCAAGCGCGACTGGGACCGCAGGACCTGTGCCAAGCGCGGGCACATCACCTACGCGCCGACGGAGCCCGAACTGTCCTCCCGGCTGCACGCCTCGACCGCCCTCGGCGACGCCTGGCGCTGCCTGCGCTGCGGTGACTTCGCCCTGGGCGCCCCGCACGGCTCCGGCCCGGCCGAGGAGGCGCCGCTGGTGCCGCGCGGCAAGGCGCTGCGGGACCTGTTCATCCTGCGCTTCCTGGCCATCGAGCGGGTGCTGCGCGGGCTGCTGATCATCGTGTTCGCCTGGGCCGTGTGGAAGTTCTCCAACAGCCAGGACGCGGTGCACCGGATCTTCGACGAGAACCTCACGGTCTTCAAGCCGGTCACCGACCACTTCCACTGGGACCTCGAACACGCCCCGATCGTCGAGACGATCCGCAAGACCTTCGACTTCAAGAAGAGCACCCTGCTGATCGTCGCGGGCGCGCTGGTCGCCTACGCGGTGATCGAGATCGTCGAAGCGGTCGGGCTGTGGCTGAACAAGCGCTGGGCCGAGTACCTGACCGTGGTCGCCACCGCGGCCTTCCTGCCGCTGGAGGGCTACGAGCTGAGCCACCACGTCAGCGCGGTGAAGATCTGCACCCTGGTGCTGAACATCGCGGCGGTGCTCTGGATCATGCTCTCCAAGCGCCTGTTCGGGCTGCGCGGCGGTGTGGTGGCCTTCGAGGCGGAGCGCCACTCGGCCTCGCTGCTGGAGGTCGAACAGGCGGCCGGCACCGTTCCGCACCCCGAACAGGGGGCGCACGCCCGGGCCTGACCGGCGCGTTTGTCGCAGGCTGGTACCAGTTGGCCCGCGCACCCTCGCCGGGCCGCGGCCGCAGCCGCTAGATTGCGGCCGTGGCACAGTTCAGACTCCAGGGATCGCGCGTGCTCGCCGTCGAGTTGGGCGGGGACGCCGTCAAGGCGCGACACGGTTCGATGGTCGCCTACACCGGGCAAATGGCCTTCAAGAAGTTGACCGGCGGCGGGGACGGCCTGCGCGGCATGGTCACCCGCCGGCTGACCGGCGAGAAGATGACGGTCATGGAGGTGAAGGGGCAGGGCACCTGCTACTTCGCCGACAAGGCCACCGAGATCAGTCTGGTCCGGCTGAACGGCGAGACGCTGTACGTCGAGTCGGACAACCTGCTCTGCACCGAGTCCGCCCTGCACACCGGCACCAGCTTCACCGGGCTGAACGGCATGTCCTCCGGCAACGGCCTGTTCACCACCAAGGTGGAGGGCCACGGCTGGGCGGCCGTCACCTCCAACGGTCCGGCCGTCATCCTCCGGGTGGACAAGAGCATGCCGCTGCGGGTGGACCCGGGCGCGTACGTGGCGCACACCGGCACCCTTCAGCGCAGCCTGAAGTCGGGCGCGGGCTGGACCACGGTGATCGGCGAGGGCGGCGGCGAGGCCGTCCAGATCGAGTTCACCGGCGACGGCCTGGTGTACGTCCAGCCCTCCGAGAAGGTCACCATCGGGGGTGACGTCTGATGGGCTTCACGAAGATCAACGGCAAGATGGTCGAGGCCCAGGTGGTGCCCGGGCAGCGGCTGTTCAGCCAGCGCGGCGCGATGCTCGCGTACAGCGGCGAGGTGCGCTTCACACCGAACATCACCGGCGGGCAGGGCGGCGTGATGTCGATGATCGGCCGCCGGGTGGCCAACGAGGACACCCCGCTGATGACCGTCGAGGGCCAGGGCCGGGTGATGTTCGGCCACGGCGGCCACCACGTCCACGTGATCGACCTGTTCGGCGACACCCTGTACGTCGAGGCGGACCGGTTGCTCGCCTTCGAGGGCACGCTGCGGCAGTCCACCATGTTCATGGGCTCGCAGGGCGGGGTGATGGGCATGGTCCGCGGCCAGGTCACCGGGCAGGGCCTGTTCACCACCAAGCTGGAGGGCCAGGGCTCGGTCGCGGTGATGGCCCACGGCGGCGTCTTCGAGCTGCCGATCGTCCCCGGCCAGTCGGTGCACGTCGACCCGCAGGCGTACGTGGCGCACCGCGGTGACGTCCGCAACAAGCTGTCCACGGCGCTGGGTTGGCGCGACATGATCGGCCGCGGCTCGGGCGAGGCGTTCCAGCTGGAACTGTCCGGGCAGGGCGCGGTGTACGTCCAGGCGAGCGAGGAGAAGCTCTGATGTCCTACCCGCCGCAGCCCCCGTACGGCTCGCCGCACAACCAGCCGACCCAGCCCGGCTTCGCCGTCCCGCCGCCCCCGCCGAACTACGGCCCGCCGCACGGCTACCCGCCTCCCGGCGGCCACCCGCAGCAGGGCGGCTACCCGCCGCCCCCGCCGGCCCACCAGCCTCCGCCGCCCCCGCAGCAGCCGTACGGCCAGCAACAGCCCTACGCCCAGGAGCAGTTCGGCGGCCCGGTGGCCCCGCTTCCGACCGGCCACGGCGACACCGGGCCCGCGGTGTGGGACGTCCACAGCCTGCCGGCCGGCGACAACGTCAACCCGTACGCCTTCTCGGTCGACCTGAACGGCTCGTACTTCCTCCAGAAGGGCAAGATGGTCGCCTACTACGGCGACATCACCTTCAAGGGCGTCGGCGCCGGGGCGATCGACCGGATGCTCGGGCAGCACTTCAACTCGCCGATGCACGCGGCGGACTGGGTGGTCGCCGAGGGCCGCGGCAAGCTGCTGCTGGCCGACCGGGCGTTCGACCTCAACTCGTACGACCTGGACGAGGGCAACCTGACCGTCCGCTCCGGCAACCTGCTGGCGTTCGACCCGACGCTGCGGCTCAAGCAGTCGATCATCCCGGGCTTCCTGACCCTGATCGGCACCGGCCGCTTCGTCGCCGCCTCCAACGGGCCGGTGCACTTCGTCGAGCCGCCGATCCGGGTGGACCCGCAGGCGCTGGTCGGCTGGGCGGACTGCCCTGCGCCGTGCCACCACTACGACCACGACTACATGCACGGGCTGATCGGCGGCCTGCGCCGGCTGACCGGCTTCGGCGGCGCCTCCGGCGAGGAGCACCAGTTCGAGTTCATCGGCGCCGGCCAGGTGCTGCTGCAATCGAGTGAAAAGCTGATGGCGGAGCGGTCGGTCGGACAGGTCGGGGCGGAGGCGGGGGTGCCGGTCGGCGGGGTGCCGACCCAGCCGGGCGGGCACGGCGGCGGGAACCCGAACCTGCCGGGCCTCGGTAACCTGGGCGACCTCGGTCGACGTTTCGGTCTGTAAACTGGTACAAGATTGAACTAAATTCGGCTATGCTGGATGCCATGGATACGCACACGATCGACGCCGCTGACACCCCTCCGTCGCAGCCCGAAGAGGAGACTCCCTGGCTGACCGCCAGGGAGCAGCGGATGTGGCGCGCCCATCTGGAGGTCGCCAAGCTGCTGGAGTACCAGCTCAGCCGCGAACTCCAGCCGCACAACCTGGCGATCAACGACTACGAGATCCTGGTCGTGCTCTCCGAGGCCCCGGACCGCCGGATGCGGATGACCGACCTCGCGACCGCCACCCTCCAGTCGAAGAGCCGCCTCTCCCACCAGATCACCCGGATGGAGAACGCCGGCCTGGTGCTCCGCCAGGAGTGCCCTGGCGACCGCCGCGGCCTCTACGCCCACCTCACCGAGCACGGCTGGGAGACCATGCAGCGGGTCGCCCCGGACCACGTGCGCAGCGTCCGGGCCCACTTCATCGACCGCTTCACCCCGGAACAGCTCGACGACATGTACCAGGCGCTCTCCCCCGTCGCCGAACACCTCCGCGGCCTGCGCGGCAAGCCGTAGGGGCGCCGCTCCGTCCCTCGGCCTCCCACCCGGAAGGCCGAGGGACGACAGAGGGCGAGGGTGGGGTCACAGCGACCGCCCGTTCGCGAACTCAGCTCTGCGTCAGGCCGGCGACCAGTTCGTCGGCCGCGCCGTACGGGTCCAGGGCACCCTCGGCCACCCGTTCGGCCAGTACGGCCAGGCGCCGGTCCCCGTGCAGGTCGCCGATCCGGGCGCGCAGCTCGGCCAGCGCGATCGCCTCGACCTCCTCCGCGGCCCGGCGGCGGCGCCGCACGGCGAGCTCGCCGTGCTCCTCCAGCCAGGCGCGGTGCTTCTCCAGCGCCTCGACCACCTCGTCCACGCCCTCGCCGCGGGCCGCGACGGTCTTGACGATCGGCGGGCGCCAGTCCCCCGGCTCCCGGGCCTCGCCGAGGCCCAGCATGTGGTTGAGCTCCCGCGCGGTGGCGTCGGCGCCGTCCCGGTCGGCCTTGTTGACCACGAAGACGTCGCCGATCTCCAGGATCCCGGCCTTGGCCGCCTGGATGCCGTCGCCCATCCCGGGGGCCAGCAGCACCACGGTGGTGTCGGCCTGGGCGGCGACCTCGACCTCGGACTGACCCACCCCGACGGTCTCCACCAGGATCACCTCGCAGCCGGCCGCGTCCATCACCCGCAGCGCCTGCGGCGCCGCCCAGGAGAGCCCGCCGAGGTGGCCGCGGGTGGCCATCGAGCGGATGAACACCTCCGGGTCGGTGGCGTGGTCCTGCATCCGCACCCGGTCACCCAGCAGCGCGCCGCCGGAGAACGGCGAGGACGGGTCGACGGCCAGCACCCCGACCCGCTTGCCGAGCCGCCGGTAGGCGGAGACCAGCGCCGAGGTGGAGGTGGACTTGCCGACCCCGGGCGAACCGGTCAGGCCCACCGTGTACGCCCGCCCGGTGTACGGCGCGAGCGCGGCCATCGCCTCCCGCAGCTGCGGCGCGGCGTTCTCGACCAGCGTGATCAGCCGGGCGACCGCCCGCGGCCGGCCCTCCCGGGCCTGCTCGACCAGCGTGGCGACATCGATCATCAGGAGCTCCTAGCGCAGGCGCAGATGCCGAGGCTGCGGACCGCTCGTGGCGGTCCGCAGCCCTGGAGACCAGATCGGCCGGTCAGGCCTTCGGGACACGCACGATCAGCGCGTCGCCCTGGCCGCCGCCGCCGCACAGCGCGGCCGCGCCGACCCCGCCGCCACGGCGCTGCAGCTCCAGCGCCAGGGTCAGCACCACGCGGGCGCCGGACATCCCGATCGGGTGGCCGAGCGCGATGGCGCCGCCGTTGACGTTGACGATGTCGGAGGAGACGCCCAGGTCCTTCATGGACTGGTGGGCGACGGCCGCGAACGCCTCGTTGATCTCGATCAGGTCGAGGTCGGCGACCTCCAGGCCCTCCTTGACCAGCGCGTGCTTGATCGCGTTGGACGGCTGCGACTGGAGCGAGTTGTCCGGGCCGGCCACGTTGCCGTGCGCGCCGATCTCGGCGATCCAGCTCAGGCCCAGCTCCTCGGCCTTGGCCTTGCTCATCACGACCACGGCGGCGGCGCCGTCGGAGATCTGCGAGGAGGTGCCGGCGGTGATCGTGCCGTCCTTGGCGAAGGCGGGGCGCAGCTTGGCCAGGCCCTCGACGGTGGTGTCCGCGCGGATGCCCTCGTCCTGGCTGAACAGCACCGGCTCGCCCTTGCGCTGCGGGATGGCGACCGGGACGATCTCGGCGTCGAAGACCCCGTCGGCCTGCGCCTTGGCGGCCCGCTGGTGGGAGGCGGCGGCGATCTCGTCCTGCACCTCGCGCGGGATGCCCAGGCGGGTGTTGTGCTTCTCGGTGGACTCGCCCATCGGGATGTTCTCGTAGGCGTCGGTGAGGCCGTCGTGCGCCATCGCGTCGAGCATCGCGATCGCGCCGTACTTGAAGCCCTCGCGGGACTTCGGCAGCAGGTGCGGGGCGTTGGTCATCGACTCCTGGCCGCCGGCCACCACGATGTCGAACTCGCCGGCGCGGATCAGCTGGTCGGCCAGCGCGATGGCGTCGAGGCCGGAGAGGCAGACCTTGTTGATGGTCAGTGCGGGGACGTTCATCGGGATGCCGGCCTTGACGGCGGCCTGGCGGGCGGGGATCTGGCCGGCGCCGGCCTGGAGCACCTGGCCCATGATCACGTACTGGACCTGCTCGCCGGTGATCCCGGCCCGCTCCAGGGCCGCCTTGATCGCGACGCCGCCGAGGTCGGCACCGGAGAAGCCCTTGAGGGAGCCCAGCAGGCGGCCCATCGGGGTCCGCGCACCGGCAACGATCACAGAGGTGGTGTTGGTCATGGGACGGGCCCCTTCGCACGTCGTGGCCAGGTGAGGATGCGCTCAATGTACTGACCTGTTACCCGCCCGTCACCGGAGCGACGGTGTGATCGAGCGCACTGGCACGATCCAGTCAACACCGTGCCGACCCGCTCCGGGTGAACCGCCCGCCGTGTGAGCAGGCTCGCACCCCCGGTACTGGCGCCCGTCGCCGGCCATGCGCTGCACTTGGTGCACCTTCCCCCCGACTACCCGGAGGTCGCCGTGCTGACCCGAATCGACCACATCGGCATCGCCTGCCGAGACCTCGACAAGACGGTCGAGTTCTACCGCGCCACCTACGGCTTCGAGGTCTTCCACTCCGAGGTCAACGAGGAGCAGGGCGTCCGCGAGGCCATGCTGCGGATCAACGGCACCGACGACGGCGGCGCCTCCTACCTCCAGCTGCTGGAGCCCACCCGGCCCGACTCCACCGTGGCCAAGTGGCTGGAGAAGAACGGCGAGGGCGTGCACCACATCGCCTTCGGCACCGCGGACGTGGACGGCGACGCCGAGGCCATCCGCGGCAAGGGCGTCCGGGTCCTCTACGACGAGCCCCGGATCGGCTCGATGGGGTCGCGGATCACCTTCCTGCACCCCAAGGACTGCGGCGGCGTGCTGACCGAACTGGTCACCTCCGCGCAGCAGGGCCAGGACGAGCACTGATCCCCTCCCGGCCCGCCCCGGGGCGGTCGGCGCCCCGGCGGCAGCCGACGGTCCGTCGGTCATGACCCATCAGTAACCTGGCGGGAAGAGCCGGAAAACCCCCCTGCGGCCATTCCCCCACAGTGTGCTCCCACTACAATGCCCAGGTGCGCGAAGGCTCCGGGGGACGGAGGCGACGGGCACGGCCGAAGACAGGCCCGACCGCCCTCCGGCGGTCGGCCCGTCGCAAGGGGAGTCCATTACGCGGGCACGGCTGAACAGTCGCAAGACGGATCTGTCACCATTCTCCACAAGGCAAGAGTTCGCCCAGGAGTCCACCCGGACGGGGGAACGCGGCATTCCCGCGCTCCCACGCCCCGGACTCCGACGACCGCAACGGGCGGCCCCGGCATGGCGGGGAGCCGTCCACCGGCTGCGGATGCAAGGACCAGTCGGACCGGCCCCCGGGAATCGGGAGCCCGGAACCGGCCGGGTCGAGGACGCGACCAGGAGATGGATGGGACCGCGGAGTGCGGGGCAACGACCGCTACGAGGCTGACGATCACCTCTCCCAGTTCGAGGCCGAGATGGGTCGGACTCGGAAGGAGCGGGACAAGGCAGTCGAGCATGCCGAGGACCTCGCCTACCAGGTGGAGGTGCTCCGGGCGAAGCTGCACGAGTCCCGTCGCATGCTCGCCCAGCCGCGCGCCTTCGACGCCGTCTCCGGCCAGGCCGAGCAGATGCTCCGCACCGCCGAGATGCAGGCCCAGCAGCTGCGCGCCGACGCCGAGCGCCAGCTGCGCGACTCCCAGGCCGCCACCCAGCGGATCATGGCCGAGGCCGCCGAGCGCACCGCCCGGCTGGAGGCCGAGCTCGCCGCCCGCCGCCGCCAGCTGGAGGACGAGCTCGCCGAACTGCGCCGCTCCGCCGAGCAGCACGTCAACGGCTGGGCCGAGCAGACCCGGGCCGGCTCCGAGCAGGAGGCCCAGCGCCTGCTCCAGGACGCCCGCGCCGAGTCCGAGCGGATGGTCGCCGCCGCCCGCGCGGAGGCCGTCGCCCTCTCCGACCAGGCCCGCGCCCAAACCGCCGCCGACGTGGACGCCGCCCGCGGCGAGGCCCAGGCCGCCGCCGAGGCCGCCCTGCAGCGGGCCCAGAGCGACGCCGAGCGCCTGCTGCGCGCCGCCTCCGAGCAGGCCCAGCAGGCCGGCGCCCAGGCCGCCGCCGATGTGGACGCCGCCCGCGGCGAGGCCCAGCAGCAGCTGGCCGCCGCGCACGCCGCCGCCGAAGGCCAGCTGGCCGCCGCCCAGGCCGAGATCGGCCGGCTCAAGGCGCAGGCCGCCGCCGAGCAGGCCCGGGCCGAGCAGCAGCTCGCCGCGGCCAAGGCCGAGATAGACCGGCTGCGCGCCGAGGCGATCGCCGAGGCGGAGCGCACCCGTCACGAGGCCGCAGCACTGCGTGCCCAGGCCGAACAGGCCGCCGAGCAGCTCCAGGCCGACGCCGAGGCCGCCGCCGAGCGCAAGGTCGCCGACGGCGAGGCCGCCAACGAGCAGCGCTCGCAGACCGCCCGGGCCGAGGTGGCCCGGATGGTCGCCCAGGCCACCAAGGAGGCCTCGGCGATCCGCGCCGAGGCCGAGGCCGTCCGCGCCGAAGCCGCCACCAAGCAGGCCCAGGCCGACGCCGCCAAGGCCGCCGCGGCCGAGGAGGGCGAGCGGCTGCGGGCCACCGCCGAATCGGTGGCCGCCGAACTGAAGGCCGAGGCCGAAGCGGCGATCGCCGAACTGCGCGCCCTGGCCGAGCGGGACGTCGCCGAGCTGCGCGCGCAGGCCGCGGCCGACGCCCAGCGGCTGCGCGGCGAGGCCCAGGAGGAGGGCCGGGCGGCCGGCGCCAAGGACGCCACCGTCCACCTCGCGAAGGCCGCCAAGACCGCCGAGGAGGTGCTCGGCCAGGCCAACAAGGACGCCGAGACCGCCCGTGGTGAGGCCGCCGCCGAGGCCGAGCGGATCCGCGCCGAGGCCGCCGCCGAGGCGCAGCGGCTGCGCGAGCAGGCCCAGGCCGCCGTCGAGCAGGCCCAGAACGCCGCCCTGGACGACGCCGCCGCGATCCGCGAGCAGATCGAGCGGATGCAGGACGAGGCGGCCCGGCTGCGGGCCGAGGCCGAGGAGCTGCGCGCCCAGGCCGCCGCCGAGGCCGACCGGGTGCGCGGCGAGGCCCGCCGCCAGGCCGTGGTCCAGATCGAGGAGTCGGCGAAGAACGCCGAGGAACTGCTCACCAAGGCCAAGGCCGACGCAGACGAGCTGCGTGCGGGTGCCGCCGGGGAGATCGAGCGGCTGCGCGAGCAGGCCCAGAAGCAGGCCGCCGAGACCCAGGGCCGGGCCGAGCAGACCCTGACGCGGGCCCGCGCCGAGGCCGGGAAGATCACCGAGGCCGCCGAGCAGCAGAGCCAGGACGCGCTCGCCGCCGCCAAGGCCGCGGCCGCCGAGAACCGGTCCGCAGCCGAGCGCGAGACCGCTGAACTCCGGCGCGAGGCAACCGAGTTCGACCAGCGGGTGCGCACCGAGGCGATCGCCGAGGCGGAGGCCCTGACCACCGAGGCTCAGGCTGAGGCGAACGCCGTCCGGGACGCCGCGGTGGCCGACGCCGAACGGGTGCGCACCGAGGCCGACACCGAGGCCGCCCGGACCCGGGCCGAGTCCGAGGCGGCCGCGAACGCGCTGCGCGAGGAGAGCCGGCGCGAACGCGAGGAGGCCGCCGCCGGGCTGCGGCGCGAACGCGAGGAGACCGCCGCCGGGCTGCGGCGCGAACGCGAGGAGACCGCCGAGCAGCTGGACGCCGCCGAGGCCGCCCGCGAGCAGGCCGAGCAGGCCGCCGCGCAGACCCGGGCGGAGGCCGAGCAGGACGCCGCCGAGCTGCGCGCCCTGGCCCAGCGCGAGACCACCCAGCAGCGCGAGACCGCCGAGGCCTACGCCGACCGCGTCCGCACCGAGGCCGAACAGCACGCCACCGAGCTCACCAAGCGCACCGCCGCCGAGACCGCCGAGGTCCGCGAGGCGGCCGACAAGCACAGCGCCGAGGTCCGCGAGGCGGCCGACAAGCACAGCGCCGAGGTCCGCGAGGCCGCCGACGCCTACGCCGCCGAACAGCGCACCGCCGCCGACACCTACGCGACGGAGACCCGGGCGGAGGCCGAGCAGGACGCCACCGAGCTGCGCGCCCTGGCCCAGCGCGAGACCACCCAGCAGCGCGAGACCGCCGAGGCCTACGCCGACCGCGTCCGCACCGAGGCCGAACAGCACGCCACCGAGCTCACCAAGCGCACCGCCGCCGAAACCGCCGAGGTCCGCGAGGCGGCCGACAAGCACAGCGCCGAGGTCCGCGAGGCGGCCGACAAGCACAGCGCCGAGGTCCGCGAGGCCGCCGACGCCTACGCCGCCGAACAGCGCACCGCCGCCGAACAGCACAGCACCGAAGTCCGCGAGGCCGCCGACGCCTACGCCGCCGAACAGCGCACCGCCGCCGACGAGGTGTTGGAGCGCGCCGAGGCCACCGCCGAGCAGCGCCGCGCCGAGGCCGCCAAGGACGCCAAGGCCACCCGTGAGAAGGCCGCCGCCGAGCTGGCCCTGGCCAACGAGCAGGCCGGGACCGTCCGGGCCGAGGCCGGCCGCCAGCTGTCCGAGGCCCGCGCCACCGCCGACGGCATCCGCACCGAGGCCACCGCCGAGCTGGAGCAGGCCAAGGCCGACCGCGCCGAGCTGATCGCCACCGCCAAGGCCGAGGGCGCCGAGCTGGTCGCCACCGCCGAGGAGGAGGCCGCCGAGGTCCGCCAGTCGGTGGCCGGCATGTACGAGGCCGCCGCCGAGCAGATCGCCGCGCTCAAGGCCACCGCCGAGCAGGAGGCCACCGAGGTCCGCGAGGCCGCCGAGCAGGACGCCACCGAGCTGCGCGCCCTCGCCGAGCGGGAGACCACCGAGCAGCGCGAGTCCGCCGACGCGTACGCCGCCGAGCTGCGTGCCCTGGTCGAGCGCGAGACCGCCGAACAGCGCGAGCTCGTCGACCGCGAGACCGCCGACCTGCGCGCCCGCACCGAGGCCGAGACCACCGCCCTGCGCGAGCAGACCGAGCTGGAGCTGGCCGCCGAGCGGGAGGCCGCCGAGAACGAGCTTGGCCGGCTGCGCGCCGAGGCCCTGGCGTACGACGAGCAGCTGCGTGCGGACGCCGAGGCCGAGTTGCGCGCCGCCCAGGAGGCCGCCGAGCAGCTGCGCGCCGACGCCGAGGCGCAGGCCGCCCGTACGGTGGCCGAGGCCGAGGCCCAGGGCGCCCGCACCGTCGCCGACGCCGAGGAGCTGTCCGCCGGCCTGCGCGCCGAGGCCGAGGAGTACGCCCTCGCCACCCGCACCCTGGCCGACGAGTACGACTCCGACACCCACTCCCGCGCCGACGCCTACGACGCGCAGACCCGGGAGGCCGCCGAGCAGTTCGACAAGGCCACCCGGGACCAGGCCAAGTCCGTCCTGGAGAAGGCCTTCGCGGACGCCGAGGCGCTCGGGGAGGACGCCCAGACGACCGCACTGGCCACCACCGCCGCCGCCGAGGAGCAGGCGGACGCGATGGTCGCCGCCGCCCGCAAGGAGGCCGACCGGCTGGTCGCCGCCGGCGAGGCGGCCGGTCAGGCCGAGGTCGAGAAGGGCCGCTCCGACGCGGACGCCCTGCTCGCCGAGGCCCGCCGGGACGCGACCGCGATCCGCGAGCGCGCCGAGGAGCTGCGCGAGCGCACCGACGCCGAGGTCGAGGCCCTGCACGAGCGCGCCCGCAAGGAGAACGCGGCGGCCATGAAGTCGGCCGGCGAGCGGGTGGACGCGCTGGTGACGGCTGCCCAGGAGCAGCTGACCGAGGCCGAGGAGCAGGCGGTGTCCACCGTCGCCGAGGCCGAGGACCGCGCAACGGCCCTGGTCGCCGCGGCCGAGGACCGGGCGGCCGAGCTGACCTCGGAGGCCTCCGCGGAGGCCAGCAAGGTCCGGATCTCCGCCGTCCGCAAGGCCGAGGGCCTGCTGAAGGAGGCGGAGACCAAGCTCGCCGACTCCACCAACCGCGCCGAGGCGCTCATCGTCAAGGCCGAGGCCAAGCTGCAGTCGGCCGAGACCGAGGCCGAGGAGCGGCTGGACCAGGCCTCCGCCGAGGCGGAGAAGCGGCTGCGGGACGCCGACGAGGCCGCGGACGAGCAGATCGAGCTGGCGAAGGCGGAGGCCGAGCGGCTGCTCGCCGAGGCGAAGGCCGAGGCGAAGCGGGCCACTGACGAGGGCCGGCGCGAGCTGGACGAACTGGTGCGCCGCCGCAAGGACATCAACACCGAGATCTCCAGGGTCCAGGACGTGCTGTCCGCCCTGGAGGCATTCGAGGCGCCGTCACCGGTCGCCCAGGCCAACGGGGGAAGCAGCAGCAAGAAGGACGGGGGTGCCAAGGCCGGTGCCGGAGTTGGCTCCCCCCGGTCGGGTGGCAATCGCTCCAAGAGCTCACCACCCGATTGAGCGGACATTGGCGGTCATTGTCCGTGAGAGAACGACGTATAGCCGTCGACACTCCGGTACCGTGTCAGGATTCCCTCAACCACCTCAGCGGTTTGACGACAGGAAGCCCAGAACCCCATGAGCGACAGTCACTCCCCTCACGGCTTCGACCTGGTGCGCCGTGGGTACGAGCGCGCCCAGGTCGACGAGCGGATCACCAAGCTGGTGGCCGACCGTGACAGTGCCTTGACCCGGATCAGCGCGCTGGAGAAGCGCATCGAGGAGCTCCACCTGGAGACCCAGTCCGCCCAGGCTGCGGTCGTCGAGCAGGAGCCCTCCTACGCCGGTCTCGGCGCCCGGGTCGAGAAGATCCTGCGACTCGCCGAGGAGGAGGCCAAGGACCTGCGCGACGAGGCGCACCGCGCCGCCGAGCAGCACCGCGAGCTCGCCGAGGCCGCTGCCCAGCAGGTCCGCACCGAGGCCGAGAACTACGCCAAGGACCGCAAGGCCAAGGCGGAGGACGAGGGGCTGCGGATCGTCGACAAGTCCAAGAGCGACGCCGCCCAGCTGCGCGCCGAGGCCAACAAGGACGCCCAGAACAAGCGCGAGGAGGCGGACGCCCTCTTCGAGGACACCCGCACCAAGGCCGCCCAGGCCGCGCTGGAGTTCGAGACCAACCTGGCCAAGCGCCGCGAGCAGTCCGAGCGCGACCTGGCCGCCCGTCAGGCCAAGGCCGAGAAGCGCCTGGCCGAGATCGAGCACCGGGCCGAGCAGCTGCGCCTGGAGGCCGAGAAGCTGCGCACCGACGCCGAGCGCCGCGCCCGCCAGACCGTCGAGACGGCCCAGCGCCAGTCCGAGGACATCGTGGCCGACGCCAACGCCAAGGCGGACCGCATCCGCAGCGAATCCGAGCGCGAGCTGGCGGCGCTCACCAACCGCCGCGACAGCATCAACGCCCAGCTGACCAACGTCCGCGAGATGCTGGCGACGCTGACCGGCGCGGCCGTGGCCGCCGCCTCGCTGCCGAACGACGACACCATGGGCGTGCCCGCCCAGCAGTCGCGCTGACGCACGCCGGACCGAGCAGCACCGCAGGCCCTCACCCGCCCGGGTGAGGGCCTGTCGGCTTTCGCGCCGTCATGGCCCCGGGCGCTTCCGGGGCCTGTCGAGGACGGCCCCTTACCGGGGGTAGGCGCCGTCCGGCCGCTGGTACCCGCTGCTGAGCTGGTTGCCCTCGTCGTCCGAGACGGTGCCGAACCAGGAGGTGCACCAGACCGACACCGAGTCCGGCCAGTACTGCACCTCGAAGGGGTGCCCGGGCCCGTAGTCGCCGTACGAGGTGACGATGAAGGTCTCGCCCGGGCGCATCCAGTAGTCCTCGCCGAGCGGTTCCAGGGTCAGCTCGACCAGCCCCTCGCCCCGGTTGGTCACGGGCATCCGGCCGGTCACCTCCAGCGCCGAGAAGTCCCAGGCCGCCGCGTCCTGGCTCTCCTGGCTCATCCGGCGGCCACCCGGGCGAGCAGGGTGCGCACGGCGGCGTCGAAGGCCTCGGGCGCCTCCAGGGCGCTCAGGTGGCCCACCCCGGGGAGGACGGTCAGCTCGGCGTCGGGCCGGGCCCGCACCATCAGCTCGGCCTCCTCCGGCGCCACCAGGGCGTCCTGGGCGCCCGCCACGATCGCGACCGGCACCCGCAGGTCGGCCAGCACGTCCAGGGCGCCCGGGCGGGCCGCCATGGCCCGCTGGGCCCAGGCGACGGCGGCCGGCGGCGCGGCGGCGACCATCGCCTGCACCCGCCCCACCAGGTGCTGCGAGTCCGGCCCGAGCTGCCCGGCCGCGACCCGCTCGTCCAGCAGCAACTGCACGCTGTCCCGGGCGGTGACGGCGGCGGCGACCCGCTCCCGGTTGGCCCGTGCCGCGTCGGTGTCGGCGGTGGCCCGGGTGTTGGCCAGCAGCAGTCCGGACAGCCGGCCGGGGTGGCGGCGGGCGAAGGCCAGCGCCACGTAGCCGCCCATGGAGAGCCCGCCGACCACCGCGCGCTCGATCCCGGCCGCGTCCAGCAGCAGTGCGAGGTCGTCCGCGAGCAGGTCCAGCGAGGGCTCGTCGGCGCCCAGCCCGGTGCCGCCGAACCCCCGCTGGTCGGGGGCGAGCACGCGCGCTTCGTCCCCGGTCAGGCCGGGCAGCGCGTCCAGTTGGGACGACCACATCGAGGCGTTCAACGGAAAGGCGTGCAACAGCACGAGGGGGGTTCCGGTACCGCTCTCGCGGACCGACACTGCGGAGGGGAGCTCGCTCATGTCTCCAACCTATTCCGGTGCGCCTGGCGGGCCCACCCAGCGGGCCGCGATGCCCCCTTTGTCCTAGCCTGACAAGGAACTGTGGGAGCGCGAATGATCGAGCTGCACGAACTGACGAAACGTTACGGCAAGACGCTTGCGGTGGACCGTCTCAGCTTCCGGGTCCCCCAGGGGGTGGTGACCGGCTTCCTCGGCCCCAACGGCGCCGGCAAGTCCACCACCATGCGCATGATCCTCGACCTCGACCGCCCGACCGCCGGCCGGGTCACCATCGACGGCAAGCACTACGGGCAGCTCAGCGAACCGCTCAAGTACATCGGCGCGCTGCTGGAGGCCAAGGCCGTCCACCCCGGCCGCACCGCCCGCGACCACCTGCTCTGGCTCGCCCAAAGCAACCGCATCCCCGAGCGCCGGGTGGACGAGGTGCTCGCCCTGGTCGGCCTCACTCCGGTGGCCCGCAAGCGGGCCCGCGGCTTCTCGCTCGGCATGGGCCAGCGCCTGGGCATCGCCTCCGCCCTGCTCGGCGATCCGGAGATCGTCATGTTCGACGAGCCGGTCAACGGCCTGGACCCGGAGGGCATCCTCTGGATCCGCAACCTGATGAAGCGCCTCGCCGCCGAGGGCCGGACGATCCTCGTCTCCTCCCACCTGATGAGCGAGATGGCCGTCACCGCCGACCACCTGGTGGTCATCGGCCGGGGGCGGCTGCTCGCCGACCTGCCGATGCCGGAGTTCATCCGGCGCAACTCCCGCTCCGCCGTACGGCTGCGCAGCCCGGAACCCGAGCGGCTGCTCGACGTGCTGGCCGAGGCCGGCCTGCGGCACGAGCCGGGCCCGGACGGCTCCTACGAGGTGGTCGACGGGGACATCGCCCGGCTCGGCGAGCTGTTCGCCGGGAACGGCGTGGTGCTGCACGAGCTCAGCCCGCAGCAGGCCTCGCTGGAGGAGGCCTTCCTGCGGATGACGGCCGACTCGGTGGAGTACCACGCGGGCGACGGACCGGGCCGGGACGCGGCCGGCGCGCCCACCGCGTGGGGCGCCGGCTGGAAGGCGGACGGCACCCGGAAGACCACCACCACGGCACTGCAGGAGGAGAACTGAAATGGCGTCCTTCCCGGCGGTCCTGCGCTCCGAGTGGACGAAGATCCGCAGCGTCCGCTCGACGGTCTGGACGCTCGCGCTGACCTTCGTCGTCACGGTCGGCATCGGCGCACTGCTGTCCCTGCTCACCAACACCAACTTCAGCGAGTTCCGCCGCAACGGGCAGGCCCCGTTCGACGCCACCGGGACGTCCTTCTCCGGCATCATGCTCGGCGAGCTGGCGATCATCGTCTTCGGCGTACTGGCGATCGGCAACGAGTACAGCAGCGGCATGATCCGGGCCACCCTCGCCGCCGTCCCCCAGCGCGCCACCCTGCTCACCGGCAAGGCGGCGGTGCTCGGCGCGCTGGCCCTCGCGGTCTCGCTGGTGACGGCCTTCGTCACGTTCTTCGTCGGCCAGGCGCTGCTCGGCTCGCACTCCACCACGATCGGCGAGCCGAACGTGCTGCGGGCCGTGTTCGGAGCCGCGCTGTACCTGACGATGCTCTGCCTGTTCTCGGCGGGCGTCACCACGATGCTGCACAACCAGACGCTCGCGCTCGGCGTGCTGGTGCCGTTCTTCTTCCTGCTCTCGCCGATCCTCTCGGCGGTGCCGAAGGTCAGGACCCTGGCCCACTACTTCCCCGACTACGCGGGCTCGCGGATGCTGCTGGTGTACGAGCAGCACGGCCAGCCGTACGGGCCGTGGACCGGCTTCTTCATCTGCCTCGCCTGGACGGCGGCGGCGCTGGTCGGCGGTGCGCTGGTGCTCAGGAAGCGCGACGCGTAGCCGGCCCCGCAGCGGGAGCGTCAGTACCGCGGAGCGCCGCGGCCTCGCAGGACGTTGGAGGCCCGGCGCTCCCGCGCTCCCCAGCAGGCGCGGTGCCAGTGCCGCCGGTCGTCCACCCCCGCGCCGTGCATCGGCCAGGCCACCACGTGGCCCACCCCCGGCGGGATCTCCTGGTCGCAGCCCGGGCAGCGGTAGAACCGCCCCGCGGTCCCGGCGACCGTCTGGACCACCCAGTCCTCGCCCCGGTAGCTCTCGGTGCGGCGCAGCGAACCGCCGAGCGGGGCGGCCGCCTCGGCGCTCTCGCGGGGGGCGGCGATCTTGATCCGATTGCGGCGCGGAGACACGCGGACTCCCTCTCCTGCTGGGCTCTGAGTCGTTCCAGCCTACGGCCGGCCGGACTCCCCCACGGCCACTATCACGGCTCCGTCCGGCACTTCGGGGTTTTTGCCCAGATCCACCCGATCATCGGGGAAATTCAGGGTTCAGCGTGCCATTGGCACATGACATCGGATACCCACAGGGGGAAGAGGCGGGGCCCGCAGACCCTGCGCGCACCCGAGGAGGACCAACGATGAGCAAGACCAGCGCCCGAGCCGAGACCGGTCGGCCCGTCGGGATCCGGCCGCCCGTCCCCGGCCCGACGCTGACCTCCGTCCCCCCGGTGACGGCCGTCGCGGGCGAGCCGCTGCCGGCGCCCCAGCGGGCGGGCACGCTGCCGCCGTCCACCGGTCCGGTGCGGGTCGGCCTGTTCCTGCTGTCCGCGCAGTTCCCCGGGCAGAGCCACGGAGAGGCACTGGAGCGCACCGTCCGCTCCGCCGTCGAGGCCGAGCGCGCGGGCCTGGACAGCGTCTGGCTGGCCGAGCACCACTTCGTGCCCTACGGGGTGTGTCCGGACGCCGCCACGCTGGCCGCGATGCTGCTCGGCCGCACCCGCCGGATCGGCGTCGGCACGGCGGTCAGCGTGCTCTCCACCCACCACCCGGTGGGGCTCGGCGAGCAGGCCGCGCTGCTGCACCTCACCTCCGGCGGACGGTTCACGCTCGGGGTGGGCCGCGGCGGGCCGTGGATCGACCTGGACGTGTTCGGCGGCGGCGTGGACGCCTTCGAGAACGGCTTCCCGGAGCGGCTGGACCTGCTGCTGCGCTGGCTGCGCGGCTCCCGGGTCGGCGCGGACGGCCCGCAGTTCGCCTTCCCCGAGGTCACGGTGGTGCCGCGGGCCACCGAACCCCTGCGGCGGCCGGGCCTGAGCAGCTGGCTCGGCCTCGGCGGGCGCTCCGGCCCGGTGCGCTTCCCGCGCCAGCGCCGGGACGACGAGGGCCTCGGCGAGGAGCTCACCGTCGACGGGCGGCCGGTGGCCGGCCCGCCCGTGGTGGTCGCCTGCACCTCGCCGGGCGGGGTGCGACTGGCCGCCGAGCGAGGCCTGCCGATGCTGCTCGGCATGCACTCCGGGGACGACGACAAGCTGCGGATGCTGGAGCTGTACCGGGCCGCCTGGCTCGCCGCCGGGCGCAGCGAGGAGCAGCTGCGCCGGATCGGCCGCCAGCACGTCGCGGCCGGGGTGGCCCAGGTCGACGACCGCGCCGCGGCGGCCCGGTCCACGCTGCTGAACGCGATGCCCGGCTGGTTCGAGTACGGGCTCGGCGCCCACCGCACCGTGGACGGCCGCGAGCGCAAGATGCGCGACCCTCGCCAGTACACCGAGCTGCTCTGCGACCTGCACGCGGTGGGCACCCCGCGGCAGTGCGCCGACCGGCTGCTGGCCACCGCCGAGCGCACCGGCATCCGGCGCTTCGCCCTGCTCGCCGAGGGCAGCGGCGACCAGGAGGCGACCCTGCAGAACATCTCCCGGCTCGGCTCCGAGGTGCTGCCGCAGCTGGGCTGAACCCCGCAGGGGGACGGGCCCGGGCCGCCGCCCCTCCCCCCGCACCGGGGGACGGGGGCGGCCGGCGCCGCAGCGGGGTACGACGAAGTCAGCAGTCCCGCAGCTCCTCGGACTGGTTGAGCAACTGCTCCCGGACGGAGGTGAAGCGGTCGTACCGCGCCTCGTTGGCCTCCGACGGCAGGAACACCGCCACCCGGTGACAGTTCTGGAAGGCCAGCCGGACCCCGAAGTGGCGCTGGAGGGCGCCCCGGATGGCGTCGCTGGCAAGGGCGCGCAGCAGCTGGCCACGGGCCTGCTCGCTGGGCGGCGGTACCTGGTTGTCGGCGAAGTCGGTGCCGTCGACCTTCGCCTGGGCGACCAGCGAGCTGATCAGGTCCCAGGCGTACGGCAGCGAGACGCGGACGCAGTCGACGAATTCCCGCTCGTCGACCTCGCCCCGCTCGGCCTTCTCGAGCAGGGCCGGTGAGACGTCGAGCGACATGGATTCTCCTCTCGCGGTCCACCCGCGCGGCGCCCGGGTGGTCGTGCGTAGGTCAAGCTCACAGTGAGGGTGGCGGATTCGCGCGGGGCGTCCGGAACACCGAGGGACAGGGGGGTTTCCGGCACCTACGCGACCGCGGCGGCACCACGGGACGTGACGTCCTGGACACCGAACGCGCTCAGAACAGCGTGGCAGTCAACGGAGCGACAGGCCGGTCGTTCCTGGGTATTGCTACGGAAATACGTTGCGGTGCACCAGATTGGCCGGATCCCGTCGGATCGTTCATCTGAAGTCTCCATCCCCGTTGACAGCGATCCCGCGAGCGCGCCGTCACACACCGTAGCGACCTGAGAGTGGGGGCGCCAGACCTCGACGGGCGGTAGCGGGACCGCAGGACCTCCATGTTGGCCGGGTTCGCGCTTTCTTCACCCCGTCGTCGCGGAATCGCATCAACTGGCCCTGGTGGGCTAGCGTGGTCGACCGTGCGTCTCGTAATTGCCCGCTGCTCAGTCGACTATGCCGGTCGGCTCTCCGCCCATCTGCCCTCCGCCACCAGGCTGATCCTGGTCAAGGCCGACGGCAGCGTCAGCATCCACGCCGACGACCGCGCCTACAAGCCGCTCAACTGGATGTCCCCGCCGTGCGTCCTCAAGGAGGCCGACGGGGTCTGGACGGTGGAGAACAAGGCCGGCGAGAAGCTCATCATCACGCTGGAGGAAGTGCTGCACGACACGTCCCACGAGCTCGGGGTCGACCCGGGCCTGATCAAGGACGGCGTCGAGGCGCACCTCCAGGAGCTGCTCGCGGACCGGATGGAGGTGCTCGGTACCGGCTGGTCGCTGATCCGCCGCGAGTACCCCACCGCGATCGGCCCGGTCGACATCCTCTGCCGCGACGCCGACGGCGCCACGGTGGCCGTCGAGATCAAGCGCCGCGGCGAGATCGACGGTGTCGAACAGCTCACCCGCTACCTCGAACTCCTCAACCGGGACCCGCTGCTGGCCCCGGTCAAGGGCGTCTTCGCCGCGCAGGAGATCAAGCCGCAGGCCCGCGTCCTGGCCACCGACCGCGGAATCGGCTGCGTGGTGCTGGACTACGACGAGCTGCGCGGCATCGACGACGACAAGCTCAAGCTGTTCTGACCGCTCAGTTCGGGCTCGACGACGGGCCGGACGGCGTACCGGTACCGGCCGTCGGCTCGGTCGGTGTCGTGGTCGCGGTGGCCGAGGACGAGCTGCTCGGCTTCGGCGACGGCGAGGTGCCGGTGCCACCCCCGGGCTGAGAACCGCCGGATCCGGCCCCACCAGGGCCTCCCGGCTGTGGGCCCGGCGTCTGCGGCTGGCCCGGTGCGGGCGGCTGCTGCGGGGCCTGGGACTCGCCCGCCCCCGGCGAGGAACTCGGCTTCCTCGTCGGCGAGGCGCTCGGCGAGTGCGAGGCGCTGCCGCTCGCGGACGGCTCCGGGCCGGGCCCCTGCCCCGCCGGGCTGCCCGGCTCGGTACCGGCCGTCCCCGGGCCGGCGCTGCCGGAGGTCTGCGGGAACGGCGGGTCCTGGGTGCCGCTGCCGCCGTCCAGCCGGCCGTTGTGCGGGTCCCTCCCCTTGATCTCGTCCGGTCCGCTGAAGCTCATCGCCACCGCCGTGCCGAGCACGCCCAGGGTCAGCACCGCCGTGGAGACCACGGCCGCCCGGCGCCGCCTGCTGGACTTCAGGCCGGCCGGCACCCGGGCCGCGATCTTGCGGATCACCGGCGCGCGGCCGGGCGCCGCCACGGCGGGCGCGCCGAGGACCGGCAGCTGCCGGCCCTCGGCGCGCAGCAGGTCGAGCATCCGGCGGGCGGCGGCCACCCCGCGCTGCTCGCCCGCCGAGGACCGCAGGGTGAGCGCGGTCTCCAGTTCGGCGATGGCCCGGGAGGGCTGCTGGACGCAGATCGCGTACACGCCCGCCTCGTGGTGGAACCAGGCCTGGTCGACCACGGAGCCGGTCCGGCGGGCCGCCTCCAGACCGAACTGGAGCACCCGCTCCCAGGCGCCCCAGCGCAGCGCCAGCGCCAGCGCGGGCGCCGCCGCCCGGGCGAGCCGGACCACCGCGTCGTGCCGCCCTGCGGCGCGGTCGGCGAGCAGGACGCCGATCACCACCTCGGCCTCGGCGGCGATCTGTTCCAGCGACACCGAGCTGTGCCCGACCCACCAGGCGAAGTGCTGGGCGGCGCCGTCGACGCAGCCGCGGGCCGGCCAGTGCGGGGCGAGCAGTTCGAGCGCGCCGGCGGTCAGCCGGTGGTGCCCGCCGATGGACACCGCCAGCCCGGCGTCGGCGAGTTCGGCGAGGGCGGCCTCGCCCTGCCCGACGTCGATCAGCGCCGGCAGGTGCGGCGCGGTGGGGCACTCGCCGCCGAGCGCGACGGCGAGCCGCAGCACGGCCTGCGCGGGCTCGCTCAGCCCCTCGGCGAGCCGGACCGCGGGCGAGGCGGTCTCCGCCACCGACGGCAGCGGGACGGTGAGGCGCAGCTCGTTCTCCCGGATCGCCGGGTCCGGGTCGTGGACGAGCTCGTCGACGGCTCCGAAGACGTCCATCCGGTCGTCCTCGGCGGCGACCAGCGCGTCCACCGAGACGTCCCGCTGGCGCAACAGCGCGGCGGCCTGGACGAAGCGCAGCGGCAGGCCCTCGGACTCGAACCAGAGGTCCACCGCCCAGGCCTTCTCGGCGACGTCCAGCGGCCGCCCGGCCAGCCGGGCGGTGAGGGCGAGGCAGGCGGAGCGGGAGAGCCCGGCCACCAGGTGGTCCTGGAGCCGGGAGCCGGCGGGCAGCGGCGGGCCGTCCGGGGCGGCGGAGATCAGGAAGGCGCAGCCGGGGGCGGCGGCGAGCAGCTGCTCCAGCTCGGCACCGGAGGGCTCGGCGGCGTCGATCACCACGATCGCGCCGACCTCGGCGAGGTGGGCGGCCAGCTGCCCGGGGTCGGGGCGGTAGCCGGGGGCGTGGTGGGTGGCCGCGAAGAGGTCCTGGAGCAGGTCGGGGACGGTCCGGCGGTGGCCGCAGAGCTGCACCACGCCGCCGGGGGCGAGGTCGGCGGCGGCCTCGGCGACGGCCGACAGCAGTGCGCTGCGGCCCGAGCCGGCCTGGCCGACCAGGCGTATCGAGCGGCCCTCGGCGAGCAGGCCGAGCAGTTCGGCGATGTCGTTCTCGCGGTCCAGCATCGGCAGGTCTGCGGGCCCGGCGCCGAGTGCGAGCGGGCCGACCGCACGGCCGACGCCGCCGACCGGGCCGCGGGCGGGCTCGCTGCGTTCGATCCGGCGCGGGCGCGGCCGCCACTCCTCGGGACAGGTCCTGGCCTCGGAGCCGTCCGGGGCGCCGACGCCCACCAGCAGGCCGCCGGAGACCAGTTCGCCGCCACGGATGCGGACGGCCTCCTGCCGGAACTCCCCGGATGGCTGTGCCACGTTCTGCTCCGCATCGTGCTCGGCCGGCGGCGTCCCGCGCCACCCGGCTGACGTCCCCGGTCGCGGCCGCGGCCGGGCTGGAGGCAGCCCCGGCGGCCGTCTTCTGACGGGCAGACTCTTGCACATCCGGCTCCGGCCGTGCAGAGCGGTCCACGGCCGACGACCGGTCGGCCCCGCTGACCAGGGACGTTGCGCGGTGGGGTCCGGGGGTGCGCAGGCGCGCGGTTCGGCGCGCGGTGCGGCAGGGGTTACAGAGCGAGTCCGTGCGCCTCGGTGACGCCGTCGACGGCCAGGATGCGGTGCAGCCTGGTGGCCACCAGCAGCCGCTGGAGCTGGGCCGGGACGGAGCGCAGCACCAGCCGGCGGCCGATCCGGCCGGCCCGCCGGTGGGTGCCCATGATCACGCCGAGCCCGGTGGCGTCCCAGAACTCCAGCCGGGCGAGGTCGAGCACGAGGTCGCCGAGGCCGCCGTCCACCGCCTGGTGCAGCCGGGCCCGCGCGTCGGCGGCGGTGCGCACGTCGAGGCGGCCTTCGATGGCCAGCGCCGTGTGGTCGCCGGTGATGCGCATGCTCTCCTCCTTCGCCTGGACGGCCTGGTGCGGGGGCGGGTCCGCCCCGGCCGCGCCGGGTGCGGGAGCGGGGGTGCATCCGGGTGGGCCGCAGCCCCACATCCGGTCCCGGGCGGAATGCCGGGTTCCCTCATCTGACGGCGAACCGGCTCCGCAGGTTGCTGGTTCCGGCCAGATCTGAAGCGACTTCACCCGTCCGAGGGAATATACGCAGGTCGGCCCCACACCCATGCTCGATTCCCGCCCAAATCACCCGTCTGCGGCACCCGGCGTGAGGAAACTCACCCGAGCCGGCGGAGCGGGCCGTGCGCTGTTCGATCGCACGGCCCGCCGGTCGTTCAGCCCTGCCGGCTCACTTGCCCTCGTACGGGTAGAAGCCGCGGCCGCTCTTGCGGCCCAGGTCACCGGCGGTGACCATGCGGGCCATGATCTCCGGCGCGGCGAACTTCTCGTCCTGGGTCTCGGTGTAGATGTTGCGGGCGGCGTGCAGCAGGATGTCCACGCCGGTCAGGTCGGCGGTCTGGAGCGGGCCCATCGCGTGGCCGAAACCGAGCCGGCAGGCGGTGTCGATGTCCTCGGCGGTGGCCACGCCCGACTCGTACAGCCTGGCGGCCTCGACGACCAGCGCGGTGATCAGGCGGGTGGTGACGAAGCCGGCCACGTCGCGGTTGACCACCACGACCTCCTTGCCGACGCCCTCGGCGTAGGCACGGGCGGCGGCGAGCGTCTCGTCGCTGGTCTTGTAGCCGCGGACCAGCTCGACCAGCTTCATCATCGGGACCGGCGAGAAGAAGTGGACGCCGACGACCGACTCCGGGCGCTGGGTGGCGGCGCCGATCCGGGTGATCGGGATGGCGGAGGTGTTGGAGGCCAGCACGGCGCCGTCCTTGGCGAGCTTGTCGAGCTCGCGGAAGACGCCCTCCTTGACCTCCAGCTTCTCGAACACGGCCTCGACCACGATGTCGGCCTCGGCGACGGCGCCCAGGTCGGTGGTGGTGGTGATCCGGCCCAGCGCGGCCTCGGCGTCCTCGGCGCTCAGCTTGCCCTTGGCGACGAACTTCTCGTACGAGGCGCGGATGCCCGAGAGACCGCGCTGCAGCGCCTCCTCGGTGACGTCCCGCAGCACCACCGGGTGGCCGGCCTGCGCGGACACCTGGGCGATGCCGGCGCCCATCAGGCCGGCACCGATCACGGCGATCTGCTTGCTGGACGCATTGCTCATGGCTGGGTCTCCCGATGCCGTCGCCGCCCCGCGGGCGGGCCCTGAAGGCGGCTCAGGGCAGGGGTCACCGCCATCGAGCCGCGCCGCTCACATCTCCTGCCTCGCTCGCGCTCGGCAGTCGCGATCGCGGAGCTCGCCCCTTCTTCGGTTCGCTCGCTCCGCTCGCTTACGGCGGGACTCTAATGCCCAAATCCCCCGTGCAATAGCAATCGAGAGTGTGATCTGCAACCGACCTGGTCAGGCGATCAGACCGTCAGCCCGAGGTCCTGGGCCAGGATCGCCGCCTGCACCCGGCTGCGCAGCCTCAGCTTCGCCAGGATGCGGCTGACGTGGGTCTTGGTGGTCGCCTCCGCCATCTCCAGCCGGGCCGCGATCTCCCCGTTGGACATCCCGGCCCCGATGCAGGCCAGCACCTCCCGCTCACGGCCGGTCAGCGCCCCCACCGCCGCCCGGGCCTCCGCCCCGACCGGCCGCTCGGGGCGGGCGAACGCCCCGATCAGCCGCTTGGTCACCGAGGGCGCCAGCATCCCGTCCCCGCGCGCCACGGTGCGGATGCCCTCGATCAGGGTGTCCGCCTCCAGGTCCTTGAGCAGGAACCCGGACGCCCCGGCCCGCAGCGCGCCGTAGACGTACTCGTCCAGGTCGAAGGTGGTCAGCACGAGCACCTGGCCGGCCCCGGCGGCGACCACCTCGCGGGTCGCCGAGACGCCGTCCAGCCGGGGCATCTGCACGTCCATCAGCACCACGTCCGGCCGCAGCTCCAGCGCCAGCCGGACGGCCTCCTCGCCGTCGGCGGCCTGCCCGACCACCTCGAACTCCGGCTCGGCGCGCAGGATCATCACCAGCGCCGCCCGTACCGCCGCCTGGTCCTCGGCCACCAGCACCCGGATCGTCATGCCCGCCCCTCGTTCCCCTGTGCGCGCGGCAGCGCCGCGCGCACGCTCCAGTACCCGTCCTTCGGCCCGGCATCGAAGCTGCCGCCGAGCAGCCCGGCCCGCTCCGCCATGCCCACCAGTCCGGCCCGGGCGCCGGGCAGTCCGCGGCCGGGCCCGCCCCGGTACGGACTGTCGACGGCGATCCGGAGTTCCCCGGGCGCGAACTCCAGCCGCAGGCTCACCAGTCCGGGCCCGGCGTGCTTGAGCGCGTTGGTCAGCGACTCCTGGACGATCCGGTACGCGGCCAGCCCGACCGGCACCGGCACGTCGCCGCGCTCGCCGCGCTCGTCCAGTTCGAAGTCCAGGCCGACGTCCTGCCCGGCCGCCCGGGCCTTGGCCAGCAGGGCGTCCACCGCGGCCAGGTCGGGCGCCGCGTACGACTCGTCCACCTCTCCCCCGCCGCTGTCCCGGAGCAGTCCGATCATGCGACGCATTTCGGCCAATCCCTGGACGCTGTTCTCCCGGATCACCGCCAGCACCTCCACCAGAGGATCGTCCTCGGGCAGGTTCCGGCGCCTGGCCACCGACTGCGCGCCGGTGGCGTGGATCGCGATCGCCGACAGGTGGTTGGCCACCACGTCGTGCAACTCCCGTGCCATCCGCGCCCGTTCGGCGCCGACCGCCTCGCGCCGGTCCATCTCCGAGAGCAGCGCGGTCTGTTCCGCCCGCAGCCGCTCTGCCTCCGCCTCCTGCCGGTGCTTGCGCACCACGTCGCCGGTCCACACCGGGGCCAGGAAGACCAGCGAACTGACCACCACCACCAGCAGCGCGGCGGAGGTGCCGGCGTAGATCGCCGACAGGGTGGAGAGCGTCAGCACCGTGGCCCCGCCGGTCAGGTGCAGCACCCGGGACATCCGCGGGCTGCCGTAGATCACCGCCGCGTACAGCAGGTCGGTGTACATGATCAGCGTCGCCACCAGGCTGCCGGCGAACAGGCTCCCCGCGAAGGCCAGCCCGCCGACCGACACCGCCAGCACCGGCCTGGTCCGCCGGACCAGCTCCAGCCCGGCCATCACCAGCAGCGGCGCCAGCACCGCCCACTGCGGCACCCGGCCGGCCTGGTCGTACGCCTTGAAGACGATCAGCACCAGGCCGCCGAGCAGCCCGAAGAGGGCGACCAGCTGGTCCTGCCGGCGCGGGGGGAGGACGGGGAACGGGAGAGGCACGCTCCCCATCTCACCATCCCGGGCGGCCCGCCCGGCTCCGGTCCGCGGAGGAGCCCGCTACATCGAAAGATGCAGTCCCGGACGGCACCGCGCGACGACGACACCGGCGCGCCCGCGCACCAGCCTGGAAGCACCACCGAATCGTCCGGGAGCAGAACGTGATCGTCACCCTCATCGTCGCGGCCGAGGTCTCCTTCTGGATCCTGCTCGGCCTCGGGCTCGCCGCCCGCTACCTGTTCCGGTGGCGCCGCACCAGCACCGCGCTGCTGATCGGCCTGCCGGTGGTGGACCTCACCCTGTACGCACTCACCGTCCTCGACCTGCGCGGCGGCGCCACCGCGAGCTGGACGCACGCCCTGGCCGCGAGCTACGCGGGCTTCTCGATCGGCTACGGCCCCTCGCTGGTCCGCTGGGCCGACCGGCACTTCCAGTACCGCTTCGCCGGCGGTCCCAAGCCACTGCCCTCGCCGAAGTACGGGCCGGAGCGGACCAGGTACGAGTGGCAGATCGCCGGCCGGACCGTCGTGTCGGCGGCGATCACCCTGAGCCTGATCACCCTGCTCGTCCCGCTCTCCGCGGGGGCCGCCCACTTCGGCACCTTCGCCCAGTGGTACCTCAAGCTGGGCATCGCGGCCGTGGTCAACGTGATCGTGGCCGGCTGCTACTCGCTCTGGCCCGAGGAGGCGCCGGCCGGGGTGGTGGTCGAGAACGGCCGGGTGGTCACCGGGCAGACCCTCGCCGACACCGCCCCCGCCCGCACCCCGGCCGAACGGCCCTGAGACGCCGGGGGCCCGTCCCCGGACTCCTGCGGGGGAGCGGTCCGGGGACGGGCCTTCGGTCTGTGCCCTGAGGCGCGCCCTAGCGGTTCTCGCCCGGGACCCAGAGCACGTCGCCGCGCTCCTTGTTGGCCACCCGGGCCAGGATGAACAGCAGGTCGGAGAGCCGGTTGAGGTACTTCGCGGTCAGCGGGTTGACGCTGTCGCCGTGCTCCGCGATCGCCGACCAGGTCGAGCGCTCGGCCCGCCGCACCACCGTGCAGGCCAGGTGCAGGTGGGCCGCCCCCGGCGTACCGCCGGGCAGGATGAAGCTGCGCAGCTTCTCCACCCGCGCCAGGTACTCGTCGCAGTCCGCCTCCAGCCGGTCGATGTAGGACTGCAGCACCCGCAGCGGCGGGTACTTCGGGTCCTCCACCACCGGGGTGGACAGATCGGCGCCGACGTCGAACAGGTCGTTCTGGACCCGGACGAGCACCGCCGTCATGTCCTCCGGCAGCTCCCCGACGGCCAGGGCCACGCCGATCGCGGCGTTGGCCTCGTTGGCGTCCGCGTACGCGATCAGTCTCGGATCGGTCTTGCTGGTCCGGCTCATGTCGCCGAGCGCGGTGGTGCCGTCATCGCCGGTACGGGTGTAGATGCGCGTCAGATTGACCATGCGGCCAGACTAGCCGCCGGGTTAGGCGGCGTTAACCCCGCGTCCGAACGCCCTACGCGACATTGCCCCTCCCCCAGCCCGAGAGTCTCGTCGCCACGCGGCATTGACCCTCCCCCAGCCTCCGGCCGGGGGCGCCCCCATCCCGAGGGTCTCGTCGCTACGCGACATTGACCCTCTGCCCGGGCGGGGCCGCCTCCAGCCAGGCCAGGAAGCCGGTCAGCGCGTCCTCGCTCATCGCCAGCTCCAGCGGGGCCCCGCTGTGCAGGCAGCGCAGCACCACCGAGCCGGACAGCAGCGCCAGCTCCTCCTGGCCCTCCGGGTAGCGCCGGCCGAGCACCTCGATCTCCCGGCGCGGCAGCACCTTGCGCGGCCGCGGGGCGTACGAGAAGACCCGGAACCACTCGATCGAGTCACCGCTGTAGCGGCCGATACCAAAAACCCACCCCTTGCCGTCGGTCGGGGGGACCGGGGCGGAGGTGGGTTTGCCGTTCTCGTCGAGGTCGGGCTGCGTCGAGGCGTCGGCCGGCATTTTGAGCCGGTAACTGCAGTCGAAGGTGCCGCCGACCCGCTGGATCAGGCGGCGCCGGACGGCGAAGGCCATCAGCCCGATCACACCCAGGGCCACGACCGCCGCACACACCACAAGCGCGAGGACCATGCTCACCTACCTCCTCGCTACCCGCGTTCCCCGTAACGGTCGTATCAAGCGACCGCGCTGACCTACCAACTACGACGACAGTCCCGGGGTCACGCTCACGCGTCCCCGGGACCGTCGGTCGACCCCGCTAAGCCGGGGTCCGGCGCACTCAGGCGTGGGCCTTGAGGCCGCGCGCCGCGAACAGACGGACCTCGGCACGCCGCTCGGCGTGCGCGTCCAGGTCCGCCTTGGCCTTGTCCAGTGCGCGCTCGGCACGCGCGACATCGATCTCGTCCGCCAGCTCGGCGATCTCCGCGAGCAGAGACAGCTTGTTGTCGGCGAAGGAGATGAAGCCGCCGTGCACCGCGGCGATCACGGTGCCGCCGTCCGCCGTGCGGATGGTGACGGGACCGGTCTCCAGCACGCTCAGCACCGGGGTGTGGCCCGGCATGATGCCGGTGTCACCGGAGGCCGTACGGGCGACGACGATGGTGGCCGCACCGGACCACACCTTGCGGTCGGCTGCGACCAGCTCGACGTGCAGCTCAGCCAACGTGGGCTCCTAGGCTCATGCAACGCCCGATTACTCGGGAGTTTCGGTAAGAATAACGGCCCCGCGCCTCCGGCATGAAACCGGCGGCACGGATTTGACCGGAATCACAGCCGATGCGCCGTGAGGGGTGGTCCCCAGGCTCGGGGGCCACCCCTCACGGTCACGCACAGCTGCTACCGGCCGCGATTACTTCTTCGCCAGCTCGGCGGCGTTCTTCTCGAGGTCCTCGATGCCACCGCACATGAAGAAGGCCTGCTCCGGGACGGAGTCGTACTTGCCGTCCGCGATCGCGTTGAAGGCCTCGATGGTCTCCGACAGCGGCACGGTCGAACCCTCGACACCGGTGAACTGCTTCGCCACGTAGGTGTTCTGCGAGAGGAAGCGCTCGATGCGACGGGCACGGTGCACCGTGATCTTGTCCTCTTCGGACAGCTCGTCGATACCGAGGATCGCGATGATGTCCTGGAGGTCCTTGTACTTCTGCAGGATCCCCTTGATACGGATGGCCGTGTCGTAGTGGGTCTGCGCGATGTACCGCGGGTCGAGGATGCGGGACGTGGAGTCCAGCGGGTCGACGGCCGGGTAGATGCCCTTCTCCGAGATCGGACGCGACAGAACGGTGGTCGCGTCCAGGTGGGCGAAGGTGGTGGCCGGCGCCGGGTCGGTCAGGTCGTCCGCGGGGACGTAGATCGCCTGCATCGAGGTGATCGAGTGACCGCGGGTCGAGGTGATGCGCTCCTGCAGGAGGCCCATCTCGTCGGCCAGGTTCGGCTGGTAACCCACCGCGGAGGGCATGCGGCCGAGCAGGGTCGACACCTCGGAACCGGCCTGGGTGAACCGGAAGATGTTGTCGATGAAGAGGAGCACGTCCTGCTTCTCGACGTCACGGAAGTACTCCGCCATGGTCAGCGCGGACAGCGCGACGCGCAGACGGGTGCCCGGCGGCTCGTCCATCTGGCCGAAGACCAGCGCGGTCTTGTCCAGAACGCCCGAGTCGACCATCTCGTCGATGAGGTCGTTGCCCTCACGGGTGCGCTCGCCGACGCCGGCGAACACCGACACACCACCGAAGTTCTCGGCGACGCGGTAGATCATCTCCTGGATCAGAACGGTCTTGCCGACACCGGCACCACCGAACAGACCGATCTTGCCGCCGGTGACGTACGGGGTGAGGAGGTCGATGACCTTGATGCCGGTCTCGAACATCTCGGTCTTGGACTCGAGGTCCTTGAACTCCGGGGCCTTGCGGTGGATCGGCCAGCGGACCTGGACCTGCGACTCGAACTCGTCCTTGTCGACGTTCAGCACGTCACCGAGGGCGTTGAACACCTTGCCCTTGGTGATCTGGCCGACCGGGACGGAGATCGCGGCACCGGTGTCGGTGACCTGCGAACCGCGGACCAGGCCGTCGGTCGGCTGCATCGAGATGCCGCGGACCATGCCGTCGCCGAGGTGCTGGGCGACCTCGAGGGTCAGGGTCTTCTTGCCCGTGCCGTCGGGGTTGTCCACCTCGACGTGCAGGGCGTTGTACATGTCCGGGATCGCGTCGACGGGGAACTCCACGTCGACGACCGGGCCGATGACCCGCGCGACGCGGCCCGTCGCCGTGGTCGGCTCAACAGTGGTGGTCATACTCATTCGCTCCCGCGGCTCGCGTCAGCGAGCGCGTTGGCGCCACCGACGATCTCGCTGATTTCCTGGGTGATCTCGGCCTGACGGGCCGAGTTGGCAAGCCGCGTGAGCGACTTGATGAGCTCGCCGGCGTTGTCCGTCGCGCTCTTCATCGCGCGGCGGCGGGCGGCGTGCTCGGAAGCAGCCGACTGCAGCAGCGCGTTGTAGATCCGGCTCTCGACGTACCGCGGCAGGAGCGCGTCCAGGACGCCCTCCGCCGACGGCTCGAAGTCGTACAGCGGGAAGATCTCCGACTTGGCCGGCGTCTGGTCGCTGAGCTGGACCTCGTCCAGCTTCAGCGGCAGCAGCCGCGCCTCCACCGCGTTCTGCGTCAGCATGGACACGAACTCGGTCGAGATCAGGTGGAGCTCGTCCACGCCGCCGGTCTCGGCCGTGAAGGCCTCGATCAGGTCGGCCGCCACGGTCTTCGCGTCACCGTAGGTCGGCTTGTCCGAGAATCCCGTCCACGAGTCCGCGATCGTCAGACCGCGGAACGTGTAGTACGAGACACCCTTGCGGCCGATGATGTACGTCACCACGTCCTTGCCCTCGGACCGCAGGCGCTCGGTGAGCGTCTGGGCGGCCTTGATGGCGTTGGTCGAGTAGCCGCCCGCCAGGCCGCGGTCCGCCGTGATCAGCAGGACGGCGGCGCGCTTGGCGTCCGGGTTCTCGGTGGTGAGCGGGTGCTTGGCGTTGGACCGGGTGGCCACCGCCGTCACCGCCCGGGTGAGCTCATCGGCGTACGGAGTGGAGGCGGCCACCGCGCGCTGCGCCTTGACGATGCGCGACGCGGAGATCATCTCCATCGCCTTGGTGATCTTCTTCGTCGCGGTGACAGAGCGGATCCGGCGCTTGTAGACCCGAAGCTGTGCTCCCATGGGTCGTTACGTCCTTTCCCTCGCTACCGGACTCAGGCCTGCTCGGAGAGCAGCTTGCCGTCAGCGGTCTGGTACCCCTGCTTGAAGGCCTCGATCGCGCTGGTCAGCGCGTCGACGGTGCCGTCGGCCAGCAGGCCGGTCTCGACGATGCCGGCGAGCAGGTCCTTGTGCTGCAGGCGGACGTGGTCCAGGAACTCGCGCTCGAAGCGGCGGATCTCGGCGACCGGGACGTCGTCCATCTTGCCGGTGGTGCCGGCCCAGATGGAGACGACCTGCTCCTCGACCGGGAACGGCTGGTACTGGCCCTGCTTCAGCAGCTCGACCATGCGCGCACCGCGCTCCAGCTGGGCCTTGGAGGCCGCGTCCAGGTCGGAACCGAAGGCGGCGAAGGCCTCCAGCTCACGGTACTGGGCGAGGTCCAGGCGCAGACGGCCGGCGACCGAGCGCATGGCCTTGATCTGGGCGGAGCCACCGACGCGGGAGACCGAGATACCGACGTTCACGGCCGGGCGGATGCCGGCGTTGAACAGGTCGGACTCCAGGAAGCACTGGCCGTCGGTGATGGAGATGACGTTGGTCGGGATGTACGCCGAGACGTCGTTGGCCTTGGTCTCGATGATCGGCAGACCGGTCATCGAGCCGCCGCCCAGGGCGTCGTTCAGCTTGGCGCAGCGCTCCAGCAGGCGGGAGTGCAGGTAGAAGACGTCACCCGGGTAGGCCTCGCGGCCCGGCGGGCGGCGCAGCAGCAGGGAGACGGAGCGGTAGGCCTCGGCCTGCTTCGACAGGTCGTCGAAGATGATCAGGACGTGCTTGCCGTCGTACATCCACTCCTGGCCGATGGCCGAACCGGTGTACGGGGCGAGGTACTTGAAGCCGGCCGGGTCGGAGGCGGGAGCAGCCACGATGGTGGTGTACTCCAGCGCGCCGGCCTCCTCCAGGGCGCCGCGGACGGACGCGATGGTGGAGCCCTTCTGGCCCACGGCGACGTAGATGCAGCGGACCTGCTTCTCCGGGTCGCCCGAGCGCCAGTTGTCACGCTGGTTGATGATCGTGTCGACGGCCACCGCGGTCTTGCCGGTCTGGCGGTCACCGATGATCAGCTGGCGCTGGCCGCGGCCGATCGGGGTCATCGCGTCGATGGCCTTGATGCCGGTCTGCAGCGGCTGCTTGACCGACTTGCGGGCCATGACGCCGGGGGCCTGCAGCTCCAGGGCGCGGCGGCCGGTGGCGGCGATGTCGCCCAGGCCGTCGATCGGGTTGCCCAGCGGGTCCACGACACGGCCGAGGTAGCCGTCGCCGACCGGAACCGAGAGGACCTCGCCGGTGCGGCGCACGGTCTGGCCTTCTTCGATGCCACCGAACTCACCGAGGACGACGACACCGATCTCGCGGGTGTCGAGGTTCAGCGCGAGGCCGAGCGTGCCGTCCTCGAACCTCAGCAGCTCGTTCGCCATGACCGAGGGCAGGCCCTCGACATGCGCGATGCCGTCCGCCGCGTCAGTGACCGTGCCGACCTCTTCCACAGAAGCGGCGTCCGGCTGGTACGACTGGACAAAGTCGGCCAGCGCGTCCCGGATCTCCTCCGGACGGATCGTAAGCTCCGCCATCAGGCTTCCCTGCTCTCCTAGTTTGCGATCCTCGGCCCGCCATTGAGGGCCGCAAGTATTCGACTCTCGGCCGGGTCTTCCGAACCGGCCGTACGATGTGCCGGCTCCTTGGGGAGCCGGTTTCCCGACCGAGGGTCGGATGTGCTGCTTCGGTGCTCAGCCTTCGAGCGACTGGCGAGCGCCCTCAAGGCGGCTCGACACGGTGCCGTTGATGATCTCGTCGCCGATCTGCACCCGGACGCCGCCGACGACCTCGGGGTCGACGTCGATGTTCAGGTGGACCTGGCGGCCGTACATCCGGCCCAGAGCACCGGACAGGCGCTCCTTCTGGGTGTCCGACAGCGGCACCGCACTGGTGACCAGGGCCACCACGCGGCCGCGGCGCGCGGCGGCGAGCTTCGAGTAGGACTCGAGGCCCTGCTCCAGGCTACGGCCACGCGGCGCGTTGACGAGGGCGGTGACCAGCCGGACGGTGCCGGCGTTGGCGCGGCCGCCGAGCAGCTTCCTGATCAGCTCGGCCTTCGCGACGGCACCGGCCTTCGGCTCGGTCAGCGCGGCCCGCAGCTCGTGCGAACCGCTCACCACCCGACCGAAGCGGAAGAGCTCGTCCTCGACGTCGTCCAGGGAGCCGGCCTTGTCCGCGGCGATGATCTCGGCGTACGCGGCGAGTTCCTCGGTCGCGTCCACCAGGTCGCGCGAGCCCGACCAGCGGGACCGGACCAGACCGGAGACCAGGTCGACGGCCTCGCCGGAGACCTGACCGGTCAGCAGCGAGGTGACCAGCTGGGCCTTGTCCTGGCCCGACCGGGACGGGTCGGTCAGGACTCGGCGCAGCGACACCTCACGGTCCAGGACGGCCGTGACGGCGGTGAGCTCCTCGGCGAGCTTGGCCGCGTCCACCGAGGTGGAGTCGGTCAGGCTCTCCAGGTTCTGCCGACCGGCGGCGAGGGCCTCGCGGCTGGCGCCGATCACTTGGCCGCACCCTGAGCAACGGTGGCCTTGGCCTCCAGCTCATCCAGGAAACGGTCGATCACACCGCTCTGCCGGGCGTGGTCCTCCAGGGACTCACCCACGATGCGGGACGCCAGCTGGGTGGCCAGCGAGCCCACGTCCTGGCGCAGGGCGGCAGTCGCCTGCTTCTTGTCAGCCTCGATCTGGGCGTGACCGGCGGCGACGATGGCCTCGCGCTGGCGCTGGCCCTCCTCGCGCATCTCGGCGAGCTGGGCGGCACCCTGCTCGCGAGCCTGCTCGACGATGCGGGCAGCCTCGTGGCGCGCCTCGGCGAGCTCGGCACGGTACTGCTCAAGCAGGGCCTGGGCCTCCGCCTGAGCGGCCTCGGCGCGCTCCATCCCGCCCTCGATCGCGTCCCGGCGCTCCGACAGCACCTTCTCGATGCTGGGGAGGAGCTTCTTGCCGAGGATCCCGAAGACGATGAAGAAGCAGAGCAGGCCGATGATGATCTCGGGCCATGCGGGCAGAAGGGGGTTCATGATCTCCCCCTCCTCCGCGAGGTGAGCCGCGATGCTCATATCTGGACCTTCCTCGAAGGGTCTACGGCGGGAATTACTTGGGGCCCTGGCCGAAGACGAACGGCATGACGATGCCGATGAGGGCGAGCGCCTCGGTCAGCGCGAAGCCGATGAACATGTTGGAACGGATCAGGCCGGCGGCCTCGGGCTGACGGGCCATGGCCTGGACACCGTTACCGAAGATGAGACCGACACCGATGCCGGGGCCGATCGCGGCGAGGCCGTAGCCGATGGAAGCGACGGAACCGTAGACGCCGACCTCAGCGAGCATGCTCATTGCAATGTGTCCTTTGCGGGGATGGTGATCCGGTGGTGATTGGCCACCGGGCGTTCCGGGGGTGGTTCAGGAGGGCCGCAGCCCCTGGCTCAGTGCGCCTCTTCCAGGGCACCGGCGATGTAGCTGCTGGCCAGCATCACGAAGATGTAGGCCTGCAGGAACTGGACCAGAAGCTCGAAGGCGGTCAGGCCGACGGCGACGATGAACGAGGCCGAGCCGTACAGCGCGCCCAGGGTCGGGCTGAGCAGGTACCAGGAGGCGATGGAGAACATCACGATCAGCAGGTGGCCGGCGAACATGTTCGCGAAGGCTCGGACCGCGAGCGTGAAGGGGCGCACGAAGATGTTCGAGAAGAACTCGATCGGCACCAGGATGAACATGACCCAGCCGGGGATGCCCGAGGGCCAGCAGAGGTTCTTGAGACCGCCGACGAAACCGTGCTTCTTGAAGGTCAGCGTCATGTAGGTGATCCACACGACCGCGGCCAGACCGGCCGGGAACGCGATCGCCGCCGTCACCGGGAACTGGGCGAACGGGATGACCGACATGATGTTCAGCAGCCACACGAAGAAGAACATCGAGACCAGCATCGGGACGTACTTCTCGCCCTTTTTGCCGATCGTCTCCAGCACGATGGAGCGCTTGACGAAGTCGTAGCCGATCTCACCGACCAGCTGCAGCTTGCCCGGGACCAGCTTCGGCTTGGCGAACGCGGCCCAGAAGAACACCACGACCAGCGCGGCCACGATGATCGACAGCAGCATCGGCTTGTTGAACTCGAAGCTGCCGATCGAGAAAATCGGCTCGAACTGGAACTCGTTCAGGCCCGGGGCCGGGAAGCCGCAGCCAGCGTCCCCGAAGTGGCAACTGCCTGAGGCGAGGGACGTGAGTTCAGCACTCACCACGGACTCCTTCGTCGTGACGCATGGTTACGGCAACCTCGCTGTGTCGGCGTGGCCTGCGACCACGGAGCGGCACTGGAACTTGATGGGTTTCTCGCCGATCCCGCACGTCAGTGCACTGCACCGAAGCGGGATCATCGAAGACTGCGCGGATCCGGGGGGCGATCGGTCCGCCGTGCGGACAGACCAGGCCTCTTCCCGTACTCCGTTGTTGCGACGGACGATAGCAGCCCGTCAGCGCGGCATAAACACCGCCCCCCTCGTTGGGGGGACAGTTGGGCCTCGTCACTGTTGACGCCCCTTGTCGGAGGGCTTGTCGCCCTTCTTTTCGGAGGCGTCGGGGTCGACGTAGAAGGTCTTGGCCTTGAGCGCGCCGCGCACCTGGAAGCCCGTCCAGATCAGGGCGCAGCCGAGCAGGGTGAACGCGAAGGCCTGCCGGTTGAAGAGCTCGGTGTTCTTGAAGACCGCGAGCACGATGCCGACCAGCAGGATCTGCGTGGTGTACACCAGGAGCGCCGCGGCCATCATGATCTGCGGGTTCGACCTGGTCAGCCGGTCGAGCGCGACCTGGCCGGAGCTGAAGAAGGCCATCACCAGCAGCACGCCGAACAGGGCGCCGAGCAGGCCCTTCCCACCGGCGACGGCAAAAGAGATCGCCATGGCGATGATCCCGGCGGCCGCAGTGGGAATCGCGGCGCCTCGGAGGATCCGGGCGTCGGTGGACGGCATGTCGGCAGCTCCGGCGGCATGTCGATGTGACGGGGGGACGGGCACAGCGGTGGCGGGGTGACACCGACCGAGGCATCGCCGCGGGCCGCCCGCTGGAGCGGCGGGCCCGGGGAGGGAGACCGACAGGGACGGAAGTCATCCACCTGTCAGGTCTTTCGGCGTGTTCTCGGTACTCGTGAACGGTATCACAAACTATTTGATGCGAGCTTTACCATGAATGTGTGGCACCTGTCACACCAATGGCGCAACGGATCCGCTGTTCGGGTGAACGCCACCTGATGGGGCATCAGCTCACCTGTCAGCGGCGGCCGGTGGCCTTGTCGTGGTGGCCGGTCGCGGTGGAGCCCATGCCGGAGTCCCGGCCGGCTTCACCGAGGAGTTGCTTGTCCTTCGCCGACAGTTCGGCCATCGGACCGGTCTGCTGCCGGCGGTAGCGCGGGGGGACGAAGGACTGCACCGCCCGCGGGGCGCGCGGCCGGAACCGGGGGGTGAGCAGCACCACCATGCCGACCAGGCAGAGCCCGGCGAGCGTCAGGACGACGGTGCGGCCGGTGTTGGTCACCGAGAAGGCCACCGAGCCGAAGGCGATCAGCGCGGCCCAGAAGTACATGATCAGTACGGCGCGGCTGTGCGAGTGGCCGACCTGGAGCAGCCGGTGGTGCAGGTGGCGCTTGTCCGCGGCGAACGGGGACTGGCCGGCCCAGGTCCGGCGCACCACCGCGAGCAGCAGGTCGGCCAGCGGCAGCGCGATGACCGTCAGCGGCAGCAGCAGCGGGATGTAGATCGGCACCAGGGCGTGCACGGTGGCGGTCTGCGAACCGGTCTCGTTGTTGATCAGGTCCGGGTCGACCCGGCCGGTGATCGAGATCGCGGCGACGGCCAGCATCAGGCCCAGCATCATCGAGCCGGAGTCGCCCATGAAGATCCGCGCCGGGTGCATGTTGTGCGCCAGGAAGCCCAGGCACATGCCGATCAGCAGCACGCTGAACAGCACGGCGGGGGCCGCGTCGGAGATCGTGTAGCCGTACCAGAGCCGGTAGCTGTACAGGAAGAAGGCCATCGCGGCGATGCAGACCATGCCGCCGGCCAGGCCGTCCAGACCGTCGATGAAGTTCACCGCGTTGACCATGACGACGACCAGGGTGACCGAGATGACCATGCCCTGGGTCGGGCTCACCGCGACCGGGCCGACGCCGGGCACCGGGAGGGTGATCACCGTCACGCCCTGCCAGACCATCACACCGGCGGCGATCATCTGGCCGCCGAGCTTCACCAGCGCGTCCACGCCCCACTTGTCGTCGAGCACCCCGAGCAGGAACATGATCCCGGCGCCGGACAGCAGCGCGCGGATGTCGGTGCCCTGCGAGAACACCTTGCTCAGGTTGTCGAGCTGCGAGGCGACCAGGATGCCCGCGCACAGCCCGCCGAACATCGCGATGCCGCCGAGCCGCGGCGTGGGCTCGCGGTGCACGTCGCGGGCACGCACCGGCGGCATGGCGCCGGCCGCGATGGCGAACTTCCGGACCGGGCCGGTCAGCAGGTAGGTGACTGCGGCCGTGCAGAACAGCACCAGCAGATACTCACGCACCACTGGCCTCCTGCATCACTGTCGAACGGGGAAGTACCGAAGGTACTCCCCTGCCTTCCCGGGGTTCGAGGTGCGTCGCCACGGCACACACCTTATTGAGTCGGACGCCGGGACCGTGCATCGCGGTTCGCCCTCCCGGGTAAGAGATTCCGATACCCGCGAAGGATCTCCGTCAGGCCCGGTCGGCGAAGGACAGCGCCAGCTCCCGCACCCGCGCCGCGGCCGGGGCGACCGCGCCCCCGGCGAGCACCCGCGCGATCAGCCCGGCGATCTCGGCCAGCTCCGGCTCCCCCATCCCCTGGCTGGTCACCGTGCCCGTGCCCAGCCGGATGCCGGAGGCCTCGGCGGCCGGCGCCGGGTCGTACGGCAGCGCGCACTTGCCGAGCAGCAGCCCGGCCGCCGCGCAGCGCCGCTCGGCCTCCGCGCCGGTCACGCCGAGCGGGCTCACGTCGGCGGTCACCAGGTGGGTGTCGGTGCCGCCCGTCAACGGGTGCATACCGGCCTCTGCGAGCCCTTCGGCGAGCACCCGGGCCCCGGACACCGTCCGCTGCGCGTACGCCTGGTATTCGGGCCGGGAGGCCTGCGCGAGGGCCACCGCCTTGCCGGCCACCTCGTTCATCGCCGCGCCGCCCTGGCTGAACGGGAACACCGCCCGGTCGATCCGCTCGGCCAGCTCCGCGGTGCACAGCAGCAGCCCGCCGCGCGGACCGCGCAGCAGCTTGTGGGTGGCCGCCACAGTGACGTCCGCGTACGGCACCGGGGACGGCGCCACCCCGGCCGCGATCAGCCCGGTGGTCTGCGCGGCGGAGGCGATCAGGTAGGCGTCCACCTCGTCGGCGATCTCCCGGAACGCCGCCCAGTCCGGGTGCCGGGGGTGCGAGATCGAGCCCGCCACGATGGCCTTGGGGCGGTGCTGCCGGGCCAGGTCACGAACCTGGTCGAGGTCGATCAGCCCGTCGTCCTCGCGCACGCCGTAGCCGGTGAAGGCGAACCAGCGCCCGGAGAAGTTGGCGCGCGAGCCGCAGCTGAGGTGGCCGCCGTGCTCCAGCGACATCGCCAGCACCCCGTCGCCGGGCCGCAGCAGCGCCGCGTACGCCGCCAGCATCGCCGAAGTCACCGACCGGGGCTGGACGTTGGCGTGCGGGGCGGCGAACAGCTCGCAGGCCCGGTCGATCGCCAGCAGCTCGGCGGCGTCCGCCAGCGCGCAGCCGGTGTGGTGCCGGCGGCCCGGGTAGCCCTCGGCGTACTTGTCGATCAGCGGGCCGGTGAGCGCCGCCAGGACCGCGGGGGTGGTCAGGTTCTCCCCCGCCAGCAGCTGGATCGTTTCGGCGCGCCGCTCGGCCTCCGCGGCCAGCAGGTCGGCCAGCTGCGGATCCGCCCGGTGCAGCGCCTCGGACGCCCACGGGCGCCCGGTCGTCGTGGTCGGGCCGGTCTCGGCATCGGTGACGGTCATGGCGGGGCTCCCGGGCGCTGCGGGGACTGTGTCACCCAGCGTAGGGCCGCTGCCGCCGCCCGGCCCGCCGAGCCGCGGCCGGACGGCCCCATTCGGCGCCAGGACCCGTCCGGCCCGTCAGCGCGGCGCGGGAACCCCGGTGAGCGCGGTGACCACCGGGTCGACCGCGTGGAATATCTCCTCGCCGCAGTTGCGGAACATGCCGATCGGCGCCCCGTACGGGTCCTCCAGCTCGTCCGACTCCGGCGTGGCGGCCAGCAGCCAGCCGCGCAGCGCGGCGGCCGCCCGGACCAGCGCGCGGGCCCGCTCGGTGACGTCGGCGCCGCGCCGCGGGTCCGGCAGGGTGCCCGGGTCTATCGTCCGCACCAGGCGGGTGAACTCCTTCAGCGTGAAGGTACGCAGCCCCGCCTCGTGGCCCATCGAGATCACCTGGGCGCGGTGGTCCAGCGTCGCGGTGAGCACCAGGTCGGCCTCGACCACGTGCTCGTCCAGCAGCTCGCGGCCGGTGAAGCCACCGCTGTCGGCGCCGTACTCGTCGAGCACGGTCGCGGCGTGGTCCTCCATCGGCGCGCCCTCGTGGCCCCAGGTACCGGCGCTCTCGACCAGGATCCGCCCGGCCACCCGGGGGCTCAGCCGGGTGTCCAGCTCACGCCGGGTCAACCGCTCGGCGATCGGCGATCGGCAGATGTTCCCGGTACAGACGAACAGGATCCGGAAGTGGTCCAGCGGCCTGGGGCCCACGCTCAGGTACGGCGCTATGCCCGGCCCGGCGTGGAGCGAGGCGGTGGGCGTCAACTGCCGGCCTCCAGGTCGGGGACGACCTCCCTCAGCTGCTCGACGCTGATCGCACCGGCCCGCAGCAGGACCGGGACCTTGCCGGTGACGTCGACGATCGACGAGGTGGCGGAGTCCTCGGCCGCCCCGCCGTCCAGGTAGACCGAGATCGCGTCGCCGAGCTGGGACTGCGCCTCGTCGCAGGTCAGCGGGGCGGCCCCGCCGATCCGGTTGGCGCTGGAGACGGCCAGCGGGCCGGTGGCGTTCAGCAGCTCGATGGCGACCGGGTGCAGCGGCATCCGGACCGCGACGGTGCCGCGGGTGTCACCGAGGTCCCAGCGCAGCGAGGGCTGGTGCCGGGCGACCAGGGTGAGCCCGCCGGGCCAGAAGGCGTCGACCAGCTCCCAGGCCTGCTCGGAGAAGTCGGTGACCAGGCCGTGCAGGGTGGTCGGCGAGCCGACCAGCACCGGCGAGGGCGTGTTGCGGCCGCGGCCACGGGCGGCCATCAGCTCGGCGACGGCCTCCGGGGAGAAGGCGTCCGCACCGACCCCGTACAGGGTGTCGGTGGGCAGCACGACGAGTTCGCCGCGTCGGATGGCCGAGGCGGCCTCGCGCAGACCGGTGGCGCGGTCCCCGGCATCGGCACAGTCGTAGCGGCGGCTCATCGGTGCGGTCCCCTTCCGGAGTGGCTCATGGCGTTACAGCGCAGCCTTACGCGCCGTCGTACGGTGCTCGATGTTCACGACCCGACCCTCCGGGCCGTCGTACTGCGCTCGACCCTTCACGACCCGACCCTCCGGGCCGTCGTACTGCGCTCGACCCTTCACGACCCGACCCTCCGGGCGGTCGTACTGCGCTCGACCCTTCACGACCCGACCCTCCGGGCGGTCGTGAAGCGGGGGCGGTTGTTCAGGTCGCGGTGGTCGGCGGTGTCCGTCCAGCCGTGTTCCTCGTTGAAGATCCACGGCACCTGGCCGCCCTGCTGGTCGGCGTGCTCGATCACCACCGCGCCGCCCGGGCGCAGCAGTCGGGCCGCGACCCGCTCGATGCCGCGGATGGTGTCCAGGCCGTCCTCGCCGGAGAACAGCGACATCTGCGGGTCGTGGTCGCGGGCCTCCGGCGCGACGTACTCCCACTCGGTGAGCGGGATGTACGGCGGGTTGGAGATGACCAGGTCGAAGCGGCCGTCCCAGGAGCGGTCGTCCTCGAAGGCCTTGGTGGCGTCACCGGCGTGCAGGGTGACCCGGGCGCGGTCGGGGCTGGCCTCGATGTTGCGCCGGGTGTACTCCAGCGCGCCCTCGTCCAGTTCGAAGGCGTGCACGGTCGAGCGCGGCAGCTCCTGGGCGAGGGCGAGGGCGATCGCGCCGGAGCCGGAGCACAGGTCCACCACCAGCGGCTCGGCCACGTCCATGTCGCGCACCGCGTCTATCGCCCACTCGACGACCGTCTCGGTCTCCGGCCGGGGCACGAACACCCCTGGGCCGACCTCCAGTTCGAGGTAGCGGAAGAACGCCCGCCCGGTGATGTGCTGGAGCGGTTCGCGCGCCTCCCGGCGGGAGACCGCCTCCCAGTAGCGGGCGTCGAAGTCGGCGTCCTTCACCGTGTGCAGCTGGCTGCGCTTGACGTTGTGGACGTAGGCGGCGAGCTCCTCCGCGTCGAAGCGCGGCGACGGCACGCCGGCCGCGGCCAACCGCTGGGTGGCCTGGGCCACCTCGGCGAGCAGCAGGTTCATCCGTACGACCTCTTGTTTCTGCGCTCCGGCTTCGGGCGAAACGCGGGCTGGGGCGCGCCGGTCTCAGTTCTCTTGGGCTGCGGCGAGCTTGGCCGCCGCGTCCTTGTCGACGCAGGACTGGATCACCGCGTTCAGGTCGCCGTCCAGGACCTGGTCCAGGTTGTACGCCTTGAATCCGGTGCGGTGGTCCGAGATGCGGTTCTCGGGGTAGTTGTACGTCCGGATCCGCTCGGAGCGGTCCACCGTACGGACCTGGCTGCGGCGCGCGTCCGAGGCCTCCCGCTCGGCCTCCTCCTGCGCGGCGGCCAGCAGCCGCGAACGCAGGATGCGCATCGCCTGCTCCTTGTTCTGGAGCTGGCTCTTCTCGTTCTGGCAGGACGCCACGATACCGGTCGGCAGGTGGGTGATCCGGACCGCGGAGTCGGTGGTGTTGACCGACTGGCCGCCGGGGCCGGAGGAGCGGTAGACGTCGATCCGCAGGTCGTTGGCGAGGATCTCGACCTCGACCTCCTCCGCCTCGGGGGTGACCAGCACGCCCGCCGCGGAGGTGTGGATGCGGCCCTGCGACTCGGTGGCGGGGACGCGCTGCACGCGGTGCACGCCGCCCTCGTACTTCAGCCGGGCCCAGACGCCCTGGCCGGGCTCGGCGTTGCCCTTGGTCTTCACGGCCACCGAGACGTCCTTGTAGCCGCCGAGGTCGGACTCGTTGGAGTCGATGACCTCGGTCTTCCAGCCGATCCGCTCCGCGTAGCGCAGGTACATCCGGAGCAGGTCGCCGGCGAACAGCGCGGACTCCTCGCCGCCCTCGCCCGCCTTGATCTCCAGGATGACGTCCTTGTCGTCGCTCGGGTCGCGCGGCACCAGCAGCACCCGCAGTTCCTCGGTGAGCTCGTCCCGGCGCGCCTCGGAGTCCTTCACCTCGGCGATGAACTCCGGCTCTTCGGCGGCGAGTTCGCGCGCGACCTCGATGTCCTCGCCGGCCTGCCGCCACTGCCGGTAGACCCGGGTGATCGGGGTCAGCTCGGCATACCGCTTGGCCAGCTTGCGGGCGTTGGCCTGGTCGGCGTGGACGGATGGGTCGGCCAGCCTCTTCTCGAGGTCGGCGTGCTCGACGAGGAGCTCTTCGACTGCCTCGAACATGGGGGGTGGCCTTCTTCCCGGGGACTCGGAAACGTGTGTGGGGTGGGGAACGCGCGGGAGGACGCGAACGGCGCCGGTTCCCAGCGCCCCCGACAACGAGTACGGGGGCACCGGGAACCGGCGCCGAGGGAGCGCTAGGCCTTCGCGCTGTGCTGCTTGCCGAAGCGGGCCTCGAAGCGGGCCACGCGGCCACCGGTGTCGAGGATCTTCTGCTTGCCGGTGTAGAACGGGTGGCACTGCGAGCAGACCTCGGCGCGGATCTCGCCACTGGTCTCGGTCGAGCGGGTCACGAACTCGGCGCCACAGGTGCAGGTCACGCGGGTGACCACGTACTCGGGGTGAACGTTGGGCTTCAAGGGGATCTCCTAGGTTTCGGGAGGGCACCGGGTCGGCGGCTGGAGCGCCGCACGTGAACCGGGACCGACGGACCAGTCTGCCAGGACCGGCCGCATCTTCCCAAACCGGGGGCCACCCAGGGATATTCCGGGGACGTTCCGGGCGGCGCTCAGTGCCCCGCGCCGGCCTTCCGGGTGGCCTTCCCGGTGCCCCGCTCGGCCTTCGGGGGAGCTGCGCCGGGGACGGCCTGGGCGGGGTTCTCCGGCTGCGCGGAGACGACCGCCGGCGGGAACGGCTGGTCGGCCCTGAGCGCCGCCCAGACCTGGCCGCCCTGCGGCTGCTGCTGGACCACCCGGTTCGGGTCGCCGGGGGCGGTCTCCACCGGCAGGGTGACCATGCTCAGCTGGTCCGGGCCTATCCCCTTGAGCTCCTGGGCGAGCCCCACCAGCGAGTTCACCGAGCCGAGCGCGGAGTCGGTGGTGATGCTCCTGGTCACGGTGTCGCCGATCGACCACAGCTTGACCGGGTTGGTGAACAGCCCGGTCCCCCCGACCTGCTGCAGCAGCGACCTCACCATCTGCTTCTGGAGCTCGATCCGGCCGAGGTCGCTGCCGTCGCCGACGCCGTGCCGGGTGCGCACGAAGGCCAACGCCTGCTGCCCGTCCAGGTGGTGCTCGCCGGGCGGCAGGTCGAGCCCGCTGTCCTTGTCGTGGATGGCCACCGTGGTGGTCACGGTGGCCCCGCCTATCGCGTCCACGACCCGGGCGAAGCCGGCGAAGTCGACCTGCAGGTAGTGGTCCATCCGCAGCCCGGTGAGCTGCTCGGTGGTCTTGACCGCGCAGGCCGCGCCGCCGCTCTCGAAGGCGCTGTTGTACATCGCGCGCTTGGCGCCGGACACCGGCTTGCCGTCCGCGTCGGTGCAGTCGGGGCGGGTGACCAGGGTGTCGCGCGGGACCGAGACGACCTGGGCGCGGGAGTGGTCCTGGTTGATGTGCACCACCATCGCGGTGTCCGAGCGGGCGGTGTCGCCGGTGTCCCCGCCGGCCATCGAACCGTTGTCGCCGGCCCGCGAGTCGGAGCCGAGCACCAGGATGTTGAAGGAGCCGTCGGTGGCGGCCGGCGGCCGGGCGTCGCCGAGCCGGCCGTCGATGTCGACGCTCCTGATGTTGCCGTTGAACCTGAAGTACCCGAAGAGGGCCGCACCGGCGCCGAGGACGACGAGCGCGGCGAACGCGCAGGCGGCCGTCCGCAGGACTTTGCGGCGGCGGCTCGGGATCCTCTTGTGCTCGGCCATACGGTCCAGAGTAAATCGGACAAGATGATCCAAACGCCCCCAAGTTGTCCCGACTCTGGAACAAAGCGGTCCGGACGCACGGAACCCCGGACCGCTCGCGCGATCCGGGGTTCCGTGCTTCGACAGCCGTCCGGCTACGGTCAGTCGCCGGAGCCGGGGGTGGTCTTGGCGATCTGCATCAGGAACTCGGCGTTGCTCTTGGTCTGCTTCATCTTGTCCAGGAGCAGCTCGATCGCCTGCTGCGAGTCGAGCGCGTGCAGCACCCGGCGCAGCTTCCAGACGATGGCCAACTCCTCGTTGCCGAGCAGGATCTCCTCCTTGCGGGTGCTGGAGGCGTCCACGTCGACGGCCGGGAAGATGCGCTTGTCCGAGAGCTTCCGGTCGAGCTTGAGCTCCATGTTGCCGGTGCCCTTGAACTCCTCGAAGATCACCTCGTCCATGCGCGAGCCGGTCTCGACCAGCGCGGTGGCCAGGATGGTCAGCGAGCCGCCGTTCTCGATGTTGCGCGCGGCACCGAAGAACTTCTTCGGCGGGTACAGCGCGGTCGAGTCGACACCACCGGACAGGATGCGGCCGGAGGCCGGCGCCGCCAGGTTGTAGGCGCGGCCGAGGCGGGTGATCGAGTCCAGCAGGATGACCACGTCGTGGCCCAGCTCCACCAGGCGCTTGGCGCGCTCGATGGCCAGCTCGGCGACGGTGGTGTGGTCCTCGGCCGGGCGGTCGAAGGTCGAGGAGATGACCTCGCCCTTCACCGACCGCTGCATGTCGGTGACCTCTTCCGGACGCTCGTCGACCAGGACGACCATCAGGTGGCACTCGGGGTTGTTGTGGGTGATCGCGTTGGCGACCGCCTGGAGCACCATGGTCTTGCCGGTCTTCGGCGGCGCGACGATCAGACCGCGCTGGCCCTTGCCGATCGGCGACACCAGGTCGATGATCCGGGTGGTCAGCACGCCCGGGTCGGTCTCCAGGCGCAGCCGCTCCTGCGGGTACAGCGGGGTGAGCTTGTTGAACTCGGGACGGCCGCGGCCGCTCTCCGGGTCCATGCCGTTGACGGAGTCCAGCCGCACCATGGCGTTGAACTTCTCGCGGCGCTCGCCCTCGCGCGGCTGGCGCACCGCACCGGTGATGGCGTCACCCTTGCGCAGGCCGTTCTTGCGGACCTGGGCGAGCGAGACGTAGACGTCGTTCTGGCCCGGCAGGTAGCCGGAGGTGCGCACGAACGCGTAGTTGTCGAGGATGTCGAGGATGCCCGCGACCGGGATCAGGACGTCGTCCTCGCCGATCTGCGGCTCGACGGTGCCGGCCTCGAAGCCCTCGCGGCCACGGCGGCCACGGCGGTCGCGGTAGCGCCCGCGCCGGCCCCGGCGGCCCTCGCCGAACTCGTCGTCCTCGTAGCCGCCCTGCTGGACCTGCGGCTGCTGGGCCTGCTGGGCCTGGCGGCCCTGCTGGTCGGCCTGGCCGCCCTGCTGCTGGCCGCCGCCCTGCTGGGCCTGGCGGTCGGTGCGCTCGCGGCGGTTGCGGCGGTCGCGCCGCGACTCGCGGCCCTCGCCGTCCTGGGCCTCGCCGCCCTCCTGACGCTCGGTGCGCTCGCCGCCCTCACGGCGCTCGCGCCGCTCACGGCGGTCGCGACGGCTCTCGCGGCCGTCCTCACGGCCCTCGAAGCCGCGGGTCTCGGCCGGGCGGGCCTCGGCCTGCTTCGGCTCGGCGACCGCGACGGTGGTGGCCTCGGCCGCGGCCTCGCCGGCCGGGGCGGTGGGGGCGCCGGCGGCCGCGGTGGCGCGGCGGCGGGTGCGCTCGGTACGGGCGGGCGCGGCAGTCTCCGCGGCGGCCTGGACCGGGATGTCGATCTGGGCCTGCGACTCGGCGGCGGCCGCGGCCTCGGCGGCCTTGGCGGCGGCCTTGGTGCGGCGGGCCGGCTTCTCGGCCGGGGCCTCGGCGTCCGCCTTGGCGGCGGTGCGCTTGGCGGCCGGGGCGGCGCCACCGGCGGCGAGCAGCGGGTCCCCGCCGCTCTTCTCCTTGATGGTCTCGATCAGCTGGCTCTTGCGCATGCGCCCGGTACCGGTGATGCCAAGGTCCGCGGCGAGCTTCTGGAGCTCGGCCAGGACCATGCCGTCCAGGCCCGCGGCGGCACTGCGGCGGCGCCGCGCCGGAGCAGCGGGGGCGGCGGCTGCGTCCGACGCGTCGGCGTCCGGGCGCGCGCCCATCAGATCGGTGGAGTCGCTCACTAAGGGTCCTTCCCTGGAGCGGACGTCGGCCTGTCTGGCTCGGCGACCGGTTGTGCTGTCCTGACCAACGCTCGACTGCGTCGGTCCGAGGCGGTGATCCCTCGAATGGCGGGAGCCCGTCGAGGGAGAGCTACGTACGAGGTGCGGTGCATGAAGCACGGTGGTGCTGAGTGGCGCGTGGGCCGGTCGTGTGTCGACCTCCCCTGAGGGCGTAACCCCCACGCTCCCTGCGAATCCCGGGCCCCCGTCGCGTGACGGTGGCCCGCGCTCCGCCCGTCCTGGCCTCTAGGTGGGAGGCCGCGGGTGGGAGTCAGGTGCCGTCACGGCTTCGGGATGCGACCGCGTGTCGCGCAGGCAGGCTGCGTACGCGCTGCGGTGGGCTCCCGGAGAATCGTCGCCCCGTGCATCGCCGGGACTCCACTGCCGTGGAGTGCTGGGATCGGGACGCGCGCACCTAGCCCCGGAGGGCACCTGGTGCAGCAATGAGGTTAACACTACCGACCCCCTCAGACATTCCCCAGCCTTGCGCTTGCCAATCGTGTCCGTCGGACCCGGCTCGGCAGGGTGCCGTCGCCGGGCCCCGAGCGGCCCGTTCGGGCTGCTCAGACGTCCAGCGGGAGCACGACGGCCCCGGTGCGGTCGACGTCCAGCCGGTGCGCGGCGAACGCCGGGTCGCCGCCGTGGCCGTGGTGCCCGGCGAAGGAGAGCACCTTGTCGGCGCCCGCCTCGTCGGTGAGCGCCAGGACGGTCGGGCCGGCCCCGGAGACGACCGCGGGGACGCCCTCGGCGCGCAGCGCGCCGACCAGGGCGGCACTGTCCGGCATGGCGGAGGCGCGGTAGTCCTGGTGCAGCCGGTCCTCGGTGGCGGCGAGGAGCAACTCGGGACGCCGGGTCAGCGCCTCCACCAGCAGCGCGGAGCGGCCGGCGTTGACGGCCGCGTCGGCCAGCGGGACGGTCTTCGGCAGCAGGCCTCGCGCGGTCTCGGTGAGCACCTCGCCGGCCGGCACGAACACCACCGGGACGACCTGCACGGACGGCTCCAGCACGATCGCCTTGGCCGACTCCTCGTCGGTCCAGGCGATGGTGAAGTTGCCGCGCAGGCAGGCCGCGACGTTGTCCGGGTGGCCCTCCAGGTCGGAGGCGAGGGCCAGCAGCGCGTCGTCGTCCAGTGCGGACGGGCCGCCGATGGTCACGGCACGGGCGGCCACGATGCCGGCGCAGATGGCGGCCGAGGAGGAGCCGAGGCCGCGGCCGTGCGGTATCCGGTTGGCGCAGACCACTTCGAGGCCGCGCGGCTGGCCGCCGAGCCGGTCGAAGGCGGCGCGCATCGAGCGGACCAGCAGGTGGCGCTCGTCGCGCGGCAGCGTGTCGGCCCCCTCACCGGCGATGTCGACGGAGAGGCCGGAGTCGGCGACCCGGACGACCACGTCGTCGTACAGACCCAGCGCGAGCCCGAAGGCGTCGAAGCCCGGGCCGAGGTTGGCGCTGGTCGCGGGAACCCTGACCCGGACGGCGGCGGCACGGAACGCAGGACCGGCCATGCGGTGGACTCTCCTGGGGAAATCGGGCGGCGCGGAGCGCGTCGTCGGTGCGAGGGTGGGGGGAACGGACCGCGGCCCCTCGGGGGGCGGGCGGTCCCGGCGGTCGGCTCGGCCCGGACCCGCCGGGCCCGGGGCATGTGCCACACGGCCGAGGCCAGAGTATCGAAGAGAGGTTCCCAAGCGGTACACCCCGTGGGCCTTCGATCTGGTGTGTTGCCGGTTCTGGCCGGAATGCACACCCCCCTCCGTCAGAGAGGGGGGCGGAAACGGATCGCAATGCGAAGCCCAATTGACACAAAAGTGTCAGTGGAGAACTCCGACGGGCCGACCCCCGAAAGGGTCGACCCGTCGACGCGTCAGACCCCGTTACCGGTCGAGCAGTCCGAGGCTGCGGGCGGCCGCCTCGGGGTCGACCGGGACGATCTGCGGCTGCGGCGCGCCGGCCACCGCCCAGTCCGGGTCCTTCAGACCGTTGCCGGTGACGGTGCAGACGATCCGCTGGCCCGGGTCGACCAGGCCGGCCTCCGCCTTGGCCAGCAGACCGGCCACCGAGGCGGCCGAGGCGGGCTCCACGAAGACGCCCTCCTGCGAGGCCAACAGCCGGTAGGCAGAGAGGATCTGACGATCCGTCACCTTGTCGATGAGGCCGCCGGACTCGTCCCGCGCGGCGAGCGCGAAGTCCCAGGAGGCCGGGTTGCCGATCCGGATCGCGGTGGCGATGGTCTGCGGCTTGAGCACCGGCGCGCCGTCCACGATCGGGGCCGAGCCGGCGGCCTGGAAGCCCCACATCCGCGGGGTGCGGGTGGCGAGGCCGGGGAGGATGCGGCGCGTAGCGCCTCCTTCAAGGGTGGCGGCGGGAGACGGGCGGGAATACTCCCGGTAGCCCTTCCAGTACGCGGTGATGTTGCCCGCGTTGCCGACCGGCAGGACGTGGATGTCCGGGGCGTCGCCGAGCATGTCGACGATCTCGAAGGCCGCGGTCTTCTGGCCCTCGATCCGCGCCGGGTTCACCGAGTTGACCAGCGCCACCGGGTACTTCTCGGACAGTTCACGCGCAAGGGTGAGGCAGTCGTCGAAGTTCCCGTCGACCTGGAGGATCCTGGCGCCGTGCACCAGCGCCTGGCCCATCTTGCCGAGGGCGATCTTGCCCTGCGGGACGAGCACCGCGCAGACCATCCCGGCCCGCACCGCGTACGCGGCGGCGGAGGCGGAGGTGTTGCCGGTGGACGCGCAGATGACCGCCTGCGCGCCCTCCTCCTTGGCCTTGGAGATGGCCATCGTCATCCCGCGGTCCTTGAAGGAGCCGGTCGGGTTGGCGCCCTCGACCTTGAGGTAGACCTCGCAGCCCGTGCGCTCGGAGAGCACCTGGGCGGGGACCAGGGGCGTGCCGCCCTCCAACAGGGTGACCACCGGGGTGGCCGCGGTGACCGGCAGGCGGTCCCGGTACTCCTCGATCAGGCCGCGCCACTGGTGGGTGTGCGCGCCTCGGACGACGTTCTCGGCAACGGCGTTCATGGCTGGTTCCTTATTCCCCTTCGACCCGCATGATGCTGGCCACGTCCCGCACGCTGTCCAGCGCGCGGAGCTTGTCGACCGTCGCCGACAGTGCGGCGTCGGTGGCACGGTGGGTGACCACGACGAGCGAGGCGTCGCCGTCGCGGCCCTGCTGGCGCACGGTGTCGATGGACACGCCGTGCTCGGCGAAGACGGACGCCACCTGGGCGAGCACGCCCGCGCGGTCGTCCACGTCCAGGCTGACGTGGTAGCGGGTGACCACCTCGTCCATCGGCTTGGCCGGCAGCTGCGTGTACACGGAGTCACCGGGACCGGTGGCGCCAGCCAGCTTGTTGCGGCAGACCGCGACCAGGTCGCCGAGCACCGCGGAGGCGGTCGGCGAGCCGCCCGCGCCGGGGCCGTAGAACATCAGCCGGCCGGCCGCCTCGGCCTCGACGAACACCGCGTTGTACGCCTCGCGGACGGAGGCCAGCGGGTGCGACAGCGGGATCATCGCCGGGTGGACGCGCGCGGTGACGGACTCGCCGTCCGCGGCCCGCTCGCAGATCGCGAGCAGCTTGACCACACAGCCCATCTCCTTGGCGGAGGCGATGTCGGCCGCGGTCACCTCGGTGATGCCCTCGCGGTAGACGTCCGCCGCGGTGACCTTGGTGTGGAAGGCGATGCCGGCCAGGATCGCGGCCTTGGCGGCGGCGTCGAAGCCCTCGACGTCGGCCGTCGGGTCGGCCTCGGCGTAGCCCAGCGCGGTGGCCTCCTCCAGCGCCTCCGAGTAGCCGGCGCCGGTGGTGTCCATCTTGTCGAGGATGAAGTTGGTGGTGCCGTTGACGATGCCCAACACCCGGTTGACCTTGTCGCCCGCGAGGGACTCGCGCAGCGGACGCAGCAGCGGGATCGCGCCCGCCACCGCGGCCTCGTAGTACAGGTCCACCCCGGCCCCGGCGGCCGCGGCGTGCAGCTCGGTGCCGTCCTTGGCGAGCAGCGCCTTGTTGGCGCTGACCACCGAGGCGCCCCGCTTGAAGGCGGACAGGATCAGCGATTTGGACGGCTCGATGCCGCCCACCACCTCGACCACCACGTCGATGTCGCCCCGGTTGACCAGGGCCTCGGCGTCGGTGGTGATCAGGTGCTCGGGGACGCCCGGGCGGGTCCGCCCGGCGCGGCGGACCGCGATCCCGGCCAGCTCGACCGGAGCACCGATGCGAGCGGCGAGGTCGTCGGCCGTCGTCGTCATGATGCGCGCCACCTCGGAGCCCACCACACCACAACCCAGCAACGCCACCTTCAGCGGGCGCGTACGCATCATCCGACTCCGCTCTGCATTCATCGTGCTTCGGTAATTCCGGCGGGTTTTCCGGGCCCGCCGGGAACTTCGGTCTCTACCAGTCTCCGGGACTTTCCGTACGGATCTACGGTCGTTCCATGATCTGAGACGAGGATTTCGTCATCCGATATCCAGACGCAGGAGATCCTCCTCCGTCTCGCGCCGGACGATCACCCGTGCCGCACCGTCCCTGACGGCGAGCACGGGAGGCTTGAGGGCGTGGTTGTAATTGCTCGCCATGGAGCGGCAGTAGGCCCCGGTGGCGGGCACCGCGATCAGGTCGCCCGGGGCCAGGTCGGCCGGCAGGAAGGCGTCCCGGACGACGATGTCGCCGGACTCGCAGTGCTTGCCGACCACCCGCACCAACATCGGTTCCGCGTCGCTGGTGCGCGACACCAGGGCCACCGAGTACTCGGCGTCGTACAGCGCGGTGCGGATGTTGTCGGACATCCCGCCGTCCACGCTGACGTAGGTGCGCAGGCCCTCCAGCGGCTTGACGGTGCCGACCTCGTACAGCGTGAACGCCGTCGGGCCGACGATCGCCCGGCCCGGCTCCACGCTCAGCCGGGGGGCGTTCAGGTTCGCGGCGGCGCACTCGCGCCGGACGATCTCGGCCAGCGCGGCCGCGATCTCGGCCGGCTCGCGCGGGTCGTCCTCGCTGGTGTACGCGATGCCGAGGCCGCCGCCGAGGTCGATCTCGGGCAGCTCGACGCCGTGCTCGTCGCGGATCTGACCCAGCAGGCCGACCACCCGGCGGGCGGCCACCTCGAACCCGGCCATGTCGAAGATCTGCGAGCCGATGTGCGAGTGGATGCCGCGCAGTTCCAGGCTGTCGTGGCCGAGGACCCGGCGCACCGCCTCGGCGGCCGCGCCCCCTGTCAGCGACAGTCCGAACTTCTGGTCCTCGTGCGCGGTGGCGATGAACTCGTGGGTGTGCGCCTCGACGCCGACGGTGATCCGGATCAGCACCTGCTGGCGCACGCCGTGGCGGGCGGCGATCGCGGCCAGGCGCTCGATCTCCCCGTAGGAGTCGAGCACGATGTGCCCGACGCCGGTCTTCACCGCGTGCTCGAGTTCGTCCACCGACTTGTTGTTGCCGTGCAGCGCGATCCGCTGCGGCGGCATTCCGGCGGCCAGCGCGACCGCCAACTCGCCCGCACTGCACACGTCGAGGTTGAGGCCCTCCTCGTGCAGCCAGCGCACGACGGCCTTGGAGAGGAACGCCTTGCCGGCGTAGTAGACGTCCGCCTCGGTGCCGAAGGCGTCCCGCCAGGCGCGCGCCCGGGCCCGGAAGTCCTCCTCGTCCAGCACGTAGGCGGGGGTGCCGAAGTCGGCGGCCAGCCGCTTGACGTCGACTCCGCCGACGGTGGCCACGCCCTCGGTGTTCCGGGCGACGGTGCGCGACCAGACCTTGGGGTCGAGCGCGTTCAGGTCGGCGGGCGGGGCCTGGTAGTGGCCCTCGGGCAGGACGTCGCCGTGACGGGGCCCTGCGGGGTGTGCGGAACGGCTCATCGTTGTTGCCAGTCCTTCGAGACCTATGGCGAGGGGCGGCGACGGTCCCCGTTGACCGTCAGCCGCCCCCGCTGTGCGCTTGGGGGTGGTGCCTACATCCGCTCGGGCGCCGTCACGCCCAGGAGCGTGAGCCCGTTGGCGAGCACGGTGCGCGTCGCCTCGACCAGCCAGAGCCGGGCGCGGTGCGTGTCGTTGAGCTCCTCGTCGCCCTTGGGCAGGAACATGCAGTTCTCGTACAGGCGGTGGTACTTGCCCGCGAGTTCCTCCAGGTAGCGCGCGACCCGGTGGGGCTCGCGCAGCTCACCGGCGGTGGCCAGCACGCGCGGGAACTCGCCGAGGTGGCCGAGCACGTCGGACTCCCACTCGGTGGCGAGCAGCTCGGGTTTGAACTGCTCGGCCGTGCCCTTGTCCACGCCCAGCTCGGCGGCCTTGCGCGCCACGCCGCACATCCGGGTGTGCGCGTACTGGACGTAGAAGACCGGGTTCTCGTTGCTCTGGCTGGTCAGCAGGTTGATGTCCAGCGTGATCGTCGAGTCCGTGGAGGAGCGCGCCAGGGTGTAGCGGGCGGCGTCCACGCCGATCCACTCGACCACGTCGTCGATCGTGATGATGTTGCCGGCCCGCTTGGACATGCGGACCTCTTCGCCGTCGCGAAGCATCTTCACGAACTGGCCGATCTTCACCTCGATGTTGTGGTTCATGTCGTCGCCCGCGCAGGCCGAGATGGCCTTGAGGCGGTTGACGTAGCCGTGGTGGTCGGCGCCCAGCATGTAGAGCGCGACCTCGGCGCCGCGGTCCCGCTTGGACAGGTAGTACGCGGCGTCGGCGGCGAAGTAGGTCTTGTCACCGTCGGCCTTGATCAGGACGCGGTCCTTGTCGTCGCCGAACTCCGTGGTGCGCAGGAAGACCGCGCCGTCCTGCTCGAAGACGTGGCCCTGCTCGCGCAGCCGGTCGATGGCCTTCTCGACCGCGCCGGAGTCGTGCAGCGTCTTCTCCGAGAACCACACGTCGAAGTGGGTGCCGAACTCGTCCATCGAGCGCTTGATCTCGGCGACCATGAGCTTGAGGCCCTCGGTGCGGAAGACCTGCAGCTGCTCGGCCTCGGGCAGGTCGAGCACGCCCGGGATCGCCTCGGTGAGCGCCTTGGCGATGTCGACGATGTACTCGCCGACGTACCCGCCCTCGGGCACCTCGCGGCCGTTCGCGGCGGCCTGCAGCGAGGCGGCGAACTTGGTGATCTGCACACCGGCGTCGTTGAGGTAGTACTCGGTGGTGACGTCGGCACCGGAGGCCCGCAGCACGCGCGCCAGCGAGTCGCCAACGGCGGCCCAGCGGACGCCGCCGATGTGGATCGGGCCGGTCGGGTTGGCGGAGACGAACTCCAGGTTGATCTTCAGGCCCTTGAGGGCGTCGTTGCGGCCGTAGGCCTCGCCCGCCTCGACGACGGTGCGCGCCAGCGCACCGGCGGTGGCGGTGTCCAGGGTGATGTTCAGGAAGCCCGGACCGGCGATGTCGACCTTGGCGACGCCGGTGATCCCTCGCAGGCGGTCGGCCAGCGCCTCGGCAACGGCTCGCGGCGGCTTGCCGGCCGCCTTGGCGAGCTGGAGGGCCACGTTGGTCGCGTAGTCGCCGTGGTCCCTGTTCTTGGGCCGGTCGACCGTCACGTGCTCGGGCACGGCGACGGCCAGCTCGCCCGCCTCGACGGCGGAGCTCACTGCGGCCTGGATTGCCTGGGAAAGGTCTGCGGGGGTCACGACGCCAAGCGTAGGCGAGACGGGGTGCCCGCTCGCCACCCGGTTTACCGGTTGAGACGCCGGTGCGCCGTCGCTACGGGGTCTCAGCCGCGATCGGTGCGCTCTGTTCGCCCAGGGCGAAACGCGTCGGACGGCGGGGCGGGCAGTTCTCCGGGCCGCCCGCAGGCCTGTTCGCCGGACGGCCCGTCGGGGTGTCCCTTGAGCCGCATCAGGCGCCGGACCAGGGCCACCAGGTCCGCCGGGTCGAAGGGCTTGCCGAGGTAGCCGTCCACCCCCACCGCCTCCCCCAGGTCGAGGTCCGCCGGGGTGCAGGCGCTCACGATCGCGATCGGCAGTCCGCTGGTGTCCGGGGTCGCGCGCAGCCGGGCCGCCGTCCGCAGGCCGTCCAGCCGCGGCATCACCACGTCCAGCGTCACCACGTCGGGCTGCACCCGCCGGATGACCTCCAGGCACTCGGCGCCGTCGGCGGCGGTCACCACCTCGAAGCCTTCGAGCTCCAGGTTGACCCTGATCAGCTGGCGGATCGCCTCGTTGTCGTCCACCACGAGGACCCGCCCGGACACTCCCGACACCTCACCGAGGGTATCGGCGGCCCCGCCGCCCCGTCCGGCCTTTGGGCACTTCCGCTCCCCGTCCCGCCGGCGCCGCCGCCGGGAGGATCTTCGGGGAAACCCGTGCACGGACCACGGCCGAAGCCTGATAGTGTTCTCACGTCGGAAGCGCGAGTGACCGACAGGCCAGCAGGCCCCCGTAGCTCAGGGGATAGAGCACCGCCCTCCGGAGGCGGGTGCGTAGGTTCGAATCCTACCGGGGGCACTTCGCAACAAGTGCTGAAAAGGCCCAGGTCAGCGGGTAGTTACCGCAGATCTGGGCCTTCGTCATGTTTCGGGCCGGTTCGGTCCCGCACCCCAGCCGCGCCCTTGTGCTGGTAGCGCAGCGCTCGGCGGAGTCCTCCCCGGCTCACGGGCCCCCGGTCATGCTCGGCCCCGGACCGGGCAGGACACCGGCCGAAGCCGCTCCACCGCCCTCAGCGCTTCGGCGCGCGCTTCCGGACGATGACGAGCGCCACGTAGCCGAACAGCATGAACAGCACGCCCCAGAACACGCGCAGTCCGACGAGGGACACCCCGAGCATCGCGACTGCCGCAGCAGCCGACTGCCGGCGGATCTCCAGCGGTGAGCGCCGGCTGGCGGACGGCCGGATCAGCTGACGGCCGATGAATACCTGAACGAGGTTGATCAACCCCAGAAGACCCGCGAATGCGGCAATGGCTATCCACACCCGCAGAAGCGTAGTCTCCGCAGCCGCCTGCCCCCGCCCGGGCCCGGCTCGAACACGGCCGACCCCCTCCACGACGGGCCGGCACTCAGGGGTACGGGCACCGACCGGCGCAGGGCACCGGGAGTCCGGCCCGTGCCCCGTTCGAATCCCGCCGGGGGCACTTCGCAGGACGTGCAACTGAGGCCCGTATCAGTGGAGTTGATCCACGGATCCGGGCCCCGCAGAGGCTCAGGAGGCGGCCGTCTCGGCCTGGGCGTACAGGTCGGTGATGGTGTGGTCGAAGTAGGCGCCGTAGGAGACGTCGTCGGTGTCGCCGCCCTGCTGGTAGCCGCCGATCGCGCCGACCACGTCGCCGGTGGCGGTGTTGATCCAGGGGCCGCCGCTGGTGCCGGACGGGTAGGACGGGCACTGGACGACCCGCTCGTAGGCACTCTGCTGCCCGGTGGTGTTGGTGCACAGGATGGGCGTCTCGGAGTCGGCGGGGTAGCCGTAGAGGCGGACGGTCGCGTCGAACGGCTCGTCGGCGCCCAGCCGGTTGCCGCCGACCACGTCCTCGACGTTGCGGCCGTTGCTGGGGGCGGTCTCCAGGATCGCGAAGTCCTCGTCCACGTCGCCCTTCTGGGACCAGCCGGCGGTGGTGTGGATCGCGGTCACCTGCCAGGTGCCGTACGGGGCGGAGCCGTCGCGGTAGCCGGGGGCGAAGGTGATCCCGTCGGTGCTGCTGAGGCAGTGCGCGGCGGTCAGCAACAGGTTGCCGGTGGCGCTGTGCAGCACGCTGGCGGTGCAGAAGTGCTTGCCGACCTCCGGCGCGCCGCTGAACAGCGCGCCGACGGTCTCGCTCTCGCGGTCGTCGGCCGGGGCCGGGCCGGTGGTGCCGAGGGCGACGGGACGGGTGGTGGGGGTGGCCGCCGCCGGGACCGGATCGGGCGTCGCCGGCGCGGCGGTCGGGCTCGCGGCCGCGGAGGGCGTGGGGGCCGTGACCGGGGCCGTGACCGGCGCCGGTGCCGCCGGATCGGTGACCGGGGCGGGCGCGGCGGCGGCACGGGTGCTGCGGGCCGCCTTCCCGGCGGCCGTCGCGTCGGACAGGTCCAGTCCGTGCGTCCCGGTCAGCACCGCGGCGACCGCGACCGCGGACAGCGCGGTGAACAGGGACGGGACCAGGAGTCCGCGGCGGCGCGACCTCTGGCGGCGGTGCTTGCCCATGCCTGTTTCTCCTGCCGGGGCGCGATCGGGGGCGGCGTTCGGTCAACGACTATGACGCCTCAGCCTGGAAAGGGCGTGACCGACTCCTTGGAGCTCGATGAGAAATCCCTCGTCCGCCCGCGCTTTCGGCGTCACCGGCCGGCGAGCAACGCGTCCAGTTCGGCGGCCCCGACGAAGGCGGTGTGCGTTCCGGCGGCGGTGCAGGCGAAGGCCCCGGCCACCGTACCGGCTCGGGCGCAGTCCAGCGGCGGGTGGCCCCGGAACCAGGCGTACAGGAAGCCGGAGACGAAGGCGTCCCCGGCGCCGTTGCTGTCCACCACCGGGTGGCCCGGGTCGACGGCCGGCAGGTGGCGCGGCTCGGGGTCGTCCCGGGTGAGCAGGTGGCAGCCCTCGGCGCCGGCGGTGGCGACGACCACCCGCGCGCGCCCCTCGGCGAGGATCGCTCGCATCACCTCCTCGTGCCGGCCGCGGCAGCCGGCCACCGAGAGGAAGACCAGGTCGGAGCCGAGCGCGTAGTCGCGGCAGTGCGGGTCGGCGCCGTCCCAGTCGTGCAGGTCGGTGGAGGTGGTGCGGCCGAGGCGGTGCAGGTCGCCGTACATGTCCCGGTTGACGCCGGTGATGGACAGGTGGACGTGCCGGCTGCGCTCGGCGTACGGCAGGTAGAGGTCGCGCGGCAGCCGCAGGTCGGCGGGGTGGCGGGCGTCGAAGAAGGAGAACCGGCGGCCGGCCGCGTCCACCAGGTTGACCCCGCGCGGGGTGCCGTGCGGGCTCACCAGGTGCGCGAAGTGCAGGCCGTGGCGCGCGTAGTGGGCGCGGACCAGGTCGCCCTGGGCGTCGTCGCCGAGGAAGTCGATGAACGCGGTGCGCAGGCCGAGGTGGTGGGCGCCGAGCGCGACGCCGTTGCCGGTGTGGCCGACGTAGTCCCGCACCGGTTCGACGAGCTGCGAGTCGCCGGGCGGCACCTCCAGCCGCTCGACCCGGACGATGGTGTCGACGCCGGCGCCGCCGACGACGAGCAGGTCGAACTCCGGCGGCACGGTCTCGGACAGCACGTTCTCGGACAGCACGGCGGCGCCTCCTTGATCCCCGGATGGTGGCCAGGAGTCAAGCAGGCGCCGGAGGTTGACTGCAAGACCTTGCTGCAAATTTCAATCGACCGGTGGCCGCTCCGCCTCCGCCCGCAGATCCGCCGGCCGGCCGTCCACGGCCCGCACGGCTGCCGCTTCGGCTTCCGCCTCCGTCTCCGCGGCACCGACCTCGACCGCGGCGGCCTCACCGGGCGCCGGCCGGTGGTCGATCGTCAGCACGGCGACCAGCGCGGCCAGCAGCAGCACGCCCGTCGCCACCCGGGTCGCGACAGCGTAGCCGTGCACCGCACCCTGGGCCTGCACCGCCGGGTCGGAGGCGACCCGGGTGGCCAGGAAGCTCGCGGTGGCGCTCGCGGCAACCGTGTTCAGCAGCGCGGTACCGACCGAACCACCCACCTGCTGGGCCGAGTTGATGGTGGCCGAGGCCGCGCCGGTCTCGTTCGGGGCGACCCCGAGGGTGGCCAGGCTCATCGCCGGCATGAACACCAGGCCCATGCCCACGCCGATCAGCAGCTCGGCGGGCAGCACCAGGGCGGCCCACGGGCTGTCCACCTGCATCCGGGTCAGCCAGGCCATGCCGCCCGCGGCGAGCAGCAGTCCGGGGCCGATCAGGTTCCGGGACGGCACCCTGGTCATCATCCGGGCCGCGAAGCCCGTCGAACTCAGCACGATGGCGGCCGTCATGGGCAGGAAGGACAGGCCGGACACGATCGGCGAGAAGTGCTTGACGGCCTGCAGGTAGTAGGTCAGGAACAGGAACAGGCCGAACATGCCGATCATCGTCAGGCCGACCGAGAGCGCGCCGCCGCCGCGGTTGCGGTCGGCGACGATGTGCACCGGCAGCAGCGGGTGCGCGGTGCGCCGTTCGACCAGGACGAACACCGCGAGCAGCGCCACGCCCAGGGCCAGCGAGCCGAGCACCAGGCCGTCGCCCCAGCCCCGGGCCACGGCCTCGGAGGTGCCGTAGACGATCGCCAGCAGGCCGCCGCAGCCGAGCAGCGCCCCGGGCAGGTCCAGCCGCATCCGGCGGCCCTTCTCGACGCGGTCGCGCTTCAGCACGCCGAACGCCGCGACGGCGGTGACGGCGGCGATCGGCACGTTGACGAACAGGCACCAGCGCCAGTCCAGGTACTCGGTCAGCAGGCCGCCGGCGATGAAGCCGATCGCGGAGCCGCCGCCGGCGATCGCCCCGAAGACGCCGAAGGCCGTACTGCGTTCCCGCGGATCGGAGAAGGTGGTGGAGAGCAGTCCCAGCGCGGAGGGGGCGAGCAGGGCGCCGAACGCGCCCTGGAGGGCGCGGGCGCCGAAGAGCATGGCCGGGCCGGCCGCAGCGCCGCCGAGGGAGGAGGCGAGGGCGAAGCCCAGCAGGCCGACGGTGAAGACCCGCTCGCGGCCGAAGAGGTCGCCCAGCCGGCCGCCGAGCAGCAGCAGGCCGCCGAAGGCGAGCGTGTAGGCGGTGATCACCCACTGCCGATCGGCGTCCGAGATGCCCAGGTCCCGCTGGGCGGACGGCAGCGCGATGTTCACGATGGTGGTGTCGAGCACGATCATGAGCTGGGCGGTGGCGATGACAGCCAGCACCCACCAGCGGCGACGGCCCGCGTCCTCATGACCGGTGGCGGTTTGCACAGTCACTGACCGAACCTTCCGGAGTGGGGCGGAGAGGTCACGCAATCGCCTTCCAGCCAAACCCCGGCCCGGACGGATGGCAAGGAAAAATCTCACCAAACCGGACCTTCGGGCCGAATGAACCAGGCCCCCGGGACTCCGGACGGAGTCCCGGGGGCCTGGTTCCACGGCCCGCGGCCGCAGCCTGCGCTGCGCCGTGGATCAGAGCGCCGAGAGCTCCTCGACCAGGTCGTCCAGCCCCAGCGAGCCCTGCGAGAGCGCCGCCATGTGCCAGGCCTTGGGGTCGAACTCCTCGCCGCGCGCCTCGTGCGCCGCCTTCGCCGCCGCCCGTCCGCGCAGCCAGGCGCGCTCACCGAGCTTGTAGCCGATCGCCTGACCGGGCAGGCCCAGGTAGCGGACCAGCTCGCTGTCCAGGAAGTCGGCGGACAGGCCGCAGTACCGGCCGAAGAACTCCCGGGCGTACTCGGGGCTGACCGGCTCGCCCGGCCGGTACGGGGAGTCCGCCGGGAAGTCCAGGCCCACGTGCATGCCGATGTCGACGATGACCCGCAGCGCCCGCATCATCTGCGCGTTGAGGTAACCCAGCCGGTGGCCCGGGTCGGTGAGGTAGCCGAGCTCGTCCATCAGGCGCTCGGCGTACAGCGCCCAGCCCTCCAGGTTGGCGCTCACCCCGCCGAGGCTCACCTGGTAGGTGGAGAGCCGGTCGGCGACGTAGTTCCACTGCGCGAGCTGGAGGTGGTGGCCCGGGACGCCCTCGTGGTACCAGGTGGAGACCAGGTCCCAGACCGGGAAGCGCTCCCGGCCGAGCAGCGGCAGCCAGGTCCGCCCGGGACGGCTGAAGTCCAGCGAGGGCGCGGTGTAGTACGGCGCGGCGGCGCTGCCGGCCGGGGCGATCTTCGACTCGACCCGGGTGACCGGCTCGGCCAGGTCGAAGTGGGTGCCCTGGAGGTCCCGGACGGCCTGGTCCATCAGGCCCTGGAGGTACTCCCGGGCGGCCTCGGCGCCCTCGATGGCCGGGCCGTCGGACTCCAGCCACTGCATCGCCGCCAGCGGGTCCGCACCCGGCAGGACCTTCTCGGCCTCGGCCTCCATCTGCGCCAGCAGGTCGTGGAACTCGCTCCAGGCCCAGGCGTAGGCCTCCTCCAGGTCCAGGTCGGCGCCGGTCCAGTAGCGCACCCAGCGGACGTAGCGCTCCCGGCCCGCGGTGTCCGAGGCGCCGGCCGCGGCCGGGCCGTACACGTCGCGCAGCCAGTCGCGCAGCTCGGCCAGCGCCTCGGCGGCGGCCACCGCGTGCTCCGACAGCTCGGGGCGCAGGCCCTCCGGCGCACTCTGGACGAACTGCCCGAACCATGCACCGGGCACCCGCTCGTCGGCGGGCGCGTCCTCGCCCAGCCACTCGGCGAACTGCCCGAGCACCGTGGCCACCTGGCGCGGGCCGGACAGCAGGCCGCGCTCGATGCCCTCGGTCAGCGTCTGCCGGTACTGCGCGAACGCCACCGGAACCTTCGCCAGGCGGCGCCCGATCACCTGCCACTCGGCCTCGGTGTCGGTGCCCATCAGGGTGAAGGACTCCCGCAGGTCGTGCACCGGGGAGCCGAGGTTGCGCAGCGAACGGAAGCTCTCCCCCGCCTCGTGGACGGCGAGTTCGGCGGTCAGCCGCTCGCGCAGCAACCGGGCGCAGCGGCGCTCCGCCTCGTCCTCGGCGGCGCCGGCCCGCTCGGCCTCGTCGAGCTTCGCCAGGGTGCGGCGGGCGAGGTCGGCAATGGCCTCGGGACCGGCCGGGGAGAGGTCGGGCAGCCGGTCGTCATCGAGGTTGAGGCCGAGGTACACCGCGGTGAGCGGGTCGAGCTCGGCCAGTTCGCGGACATGGTCGTCGGCGATGCGGCGCGGGGTGGTGCCGTCGGCGGTGATCAGTTCTTCACGCATTCGGACATCATTGCGTGGCACGGCAGCTTTGCAACCCCTTTGCGACCAGGGTTCGCCTGCGAAAATCCGTTCGGCGCGACAGGATCCGATCCGTCCGGCGCCCATTACGCTGGCCGCCATGGAAGCCCGCCCCATCCCGGCAGCCGGTCAGGCACCCGTTCCGGCCGCACCCGAGCTGCGTCCGCGCCGCACCGGCTACCGGCGGCTGCCGGTCCAGCAGCGGCGCGAGCAGCTGATCGCGGTCGCCCTGGAGCTGTTCGCCTCCCGGCCGCCCGAAGAGGTGAGCCTGGACGACGTCGCGGAGGCCGCCGGGGCCTCCCGCCCGCTGGTGTACCGCTACTTCGCGGGCGGAAAGCAGCAGTTGTACGAGGCCGCGCTGCGCACCGCGGCGGACGAGCTGACCAGCCGCTTCGCGGTGCCGGTGAGCGGAAGGCCGTCCGAGCAGCTGTCGGCGGTGCTGGACGGCTACTTCGCCTTCGTGGCCGAGCACGACGCGGGCTACTCGGCGCTGCTGCGCGGCGGTTCGGTGGTGGAGACGGCCCGCACCTCGGCGATCGTGGACGACGTCCGGCGGGCGGCGCTGCGGCGGACGCTGCGCCACCTGGGCGTGCGGGAGGCCGGGCCACGGCTGACGCTGCTGGTGCGCTCGTGGATCGCGGTGGTCGAGGGCGCGTCGCTGAGCTGGCTGGACGAGGGGCGCACGCTGCCGGTGGCGGAGCTGCGCGACTGGCTGGTGGACCAGTTCACCGCGATGGCGGCGGCGACGGCGCTGCACGACCCGCAGACGGCCGAGGTGCTGGCGGGGGTGCTCGCGCTGGAGGGGCCACGGCCGGAGCGGGCGGAGCGGCTGCGGGCGGTACTGGGCGGCGCTTCGTAACGGCGCGCTTCGCAACCCCTGCGCCTCGTGACGGCCTGCCTCGTGACGGCTTGCCTCGTGATGGCGCTTCGTGGCGGCCCTCCCGACCCCCGTGCCAAGGGTCGGGGCGGCCCGCGCCGTTACGCCTTGCCGAGCACCTGGCGCTGGCGGCCGAGCCCGTCGATCTCGATCTCGACCACGTCCCCCGGGGCGAGGAACGGCGTGCCGGGGCGGCCCAGGGTGACCCCGGCGGGAGTGCCGGTGATGATCACGTCGCCGGGCTCCAGCACCATGAACCAGCTCGCGTAGCGGACCAGTTCGAGCACCGGGAAGATCATCCCGGCGGTGCTGCCGTGCTGCCGCTGCTCGCCGTTGACCCAGAGCCGCAGGGTCAGCGCCTGCGGGTCGGCCACCTCGTCGGCGGTGACCAGCCAGGGCCCGAGCGGGGTGAAGGTCTCCGCCGACTTGCCCTTGTCCCACTGGCCGCCGCGCTCGAACTGGAAGGCCCGCTCGGTGACGTCGTTGGCGATCGTGTACCCGGCGATCACCCCGGCCGCCTCGGCGTGCGAGTCCAGGTAGCGGGCGGTGCGGCCGATCACGATCGCCAGCTCGGCCTCGTAGTCGGTCTTCTCGCCGCCGCGCGGCACCAGCACCTCGTCGTACGGGCCGACCACGGTGGAGCTCGGCTTGAGGAAGATCACCGGCTCGGCCGGGATCGCGGCCCCGGCCTCGGCCGCGTGGTCGCGGTAGTTGAGCCCGATGCCGACCACCTTGCCCGGCCGGGCCACCGGTGCGCCCACCCGCAGGCCGTCGAGGTCCACCACCGGCAGGACGCCGGCGGCCGCGTCCCGGGCCAGCGCCGCCGGGTCCAGCCCGGCCAGGAAGGCCCCGTCGAGGTCGCGGGCGCGCCCCGAGAGGTCGTACGCGGTGCCGTTCTCGCCCAGGACGACCGGGCGCTCGGCGCCCGGGGGTCCGACGCGCAGGAGCTTCATCGATCCGTCACCAGCCTTTCGTCGCAGCTCACCGGGGCGGCGCGAACACCGCACCCGAGTCCGGCAACGAGGTATACCAACGCGCCGGGCGGCGGACCAGAGCGTCCCGACGGGCGAAATCCTCCCGGTTCCCGCTCCGGCCGCGGCACCGGCTCGGCGGCACGCACGGTTGACACCCGGCGGGCGTCCGGCGTACGGGCGGCGGTGCCCGGGCCCGTCCCGCTCCGCCGGCGGCGAACGCGGGAGTGCCGCGGCGGCCCGGCGCGCAGGATGCGGGCATGGAGATCACCCGGGTACGCGACGAATTGCACATGATCAGCCTGGAGTTCGGCACCGCCTACCTCTGGCGGGACGCGCACGGCCTCACCCTGGTCGACACCGGCATCGCCGGCTCGGCGGACGCGATCGAGCAGGGCATCCGCGCCACCGGGCAGGAGCCGGCCGCGCTGCGCCGGATCGTGCTCACCCACCACCACGAGGACCACACCGGCTCGGCCGCCCTGCTCGCCCGGCGGCACTGCGCCCAGGTGGTGGCGCACCGGCTGGAGGCACCGGTGATCCGACGCGAGCAGCCGCCGGTGCCGCCGGTGCTGAGCCCGTTCGAGCAGCAGCTGTGGGACGGCCTGCCGCCGATCCCGCCCGCCGATCCCTGCCCGGTGCACCGGGAGGTCGAGGACGGCGACGTGCTGGACATCGGCGGCGGCGCGGTGGTGGTGCACGTGCCCGGGCACACCGACGGCAGCATCGCGTTGCACCTGCCCGGGCCGGGCGTGCTGTTCACCGGGGATCTGGCGGCCAACGTCGGGGGCCGGACCACCCCGGGGGTGTTCCACACCGACCCGGCCCTGGCACTCGCCTCCTTCCACCGGCTGGCCGCGCTGCCGGTGGAGACGGCGGTGTTCGGGCACGGCGACGCGATCGCGACGGACGCCTCAGCCGCCCTGCGCGCCGCCGCCGAGCAGCACCCCCAGGCTTAGCGTCCGCGGCCGGCCCGGGCCGAGCCGGGCGACCTCCTGCCGGCAGTGCGCGAGGTCGCGCTGCGCGTCCGCCCGGGCCTCCGGGGTGGTGCCGGGCGCCTGGGCCAGCTCGTCCAACAGGGCGACGGCGGCGCCGGGGCTGCCGTCCCGGGCCAGCCAGAGGGCCAGGTCGTGGCAGGTGCGCAGGGTGCGGGGGTCGTCCGGGCCGCAGATCCGGGCGAGGTCGGGGACGAGTGCGGTGAGGATCTCCACCGCCTCCGCCACCTCACCGGCCTCGCCGTACCGCCAGGCCCGGTCGGCCCGGCGGCGCAGCTGCTCCGGGCTGGGGTCGTCCGGGCGCAGCATCCCGGGCCGGACGGCGCGCAGCCGCTCCAGCACCTCGGCGGCGCCGGCCGGCCGCTGTTCGGGACGCTTGGCGAGCAGCTCGGCGACCAGCCCGGCCAGCGCCGGGTCCTTGCTGCGCACCCGGGACGGGACCTCCTCCAGGTGCTTGTACATGTACTCGGCGGCCGAGGCGGCGCGGAACGGGCGCGCGCCGGTGCAGACCTCGTACAGCATGACGCCGAGCGCGTAGAGATCGGCCCGGCCGTCCACCGCGCCGCCGGACCAGCACTCGGGCGCCAGGTACGGGACGGTGCCGACCACGTTGCCGGTGGAGGTGAGCCGGACGGTCTGGGTGACCAGTCGGGCGATGCCGAAGTCCAGGACCTTGGCCCGCTCGCCCTCGTCCTCCTTCGTGATCATCACGTTCTCGGGCTTGATGTCCCGGTGGACGATCCCCGAGCGGTGCGCGGCGTCCAGCGCCTTGCACACGTGCCGCATCCAGCGCAGCGCCTGCTTGTGGTCCGGCCGGCTGTCCTTGAGCACCTCGGACAGCGCCCGGCCGCGGACCAGCTCCATCACCAGGTACGGGATCTTCCCGGAGCCGGCCTCGGTCCACCCGTAGTCGTACACGGTCACGATGTGCGGATTGTTGAGGCCGCCGGCCGTCCGGGCCTCGCGGACGAACCGGCTGACCGCCTCCCGGTCGGTGGCGTGCTCGGCGAGCAGCACCTTGACCGCGACCTCCCGGTTCATGGTCGTGTCGGTCGCCCGCCAGACGACGCCGAAGCCGCCCCGGCCCAGCCTCTGTTCCAGCCGGAAGCGACCGCCGAGCACCTCGCCCTTCTCCATGCGCATCCCCCAACTCGACCGCGCCCGCTCGGCGTTCGCCGTCGGAGGGGTCACCATAGCGGCGGCCGGGGACGAACGGGTGAACGACCCCGGCCGGCCCTTCCTACGGCTTGGGCCCGGGCAGCCCGGGCGGGTTGTTCTCGGAGCTCGGCACGGCCTCGTCGTCCAGGCCCCAGCGCTTGAGCACCTGCCCGTACGTGCCGTTCCTGATCACCTCGCCGATCGCCCCGTCCAGCGCCTTGACCAGCGCAGGGACATGGCGGAACTCCTGCCCGGTGAAGGGGACCCGGCGGAACTGACGGGAAGGGCGGGTCAGAGGACCTTGGCCAGGAAGGCCCGGGTGCGCTCGTGCCGCGGCCGGTCCAGGACCTCGGCGGGCGGGCCCTGCTCGACCACCACACCGCCGTCCATGAAGACCACGGTGTCGGCGACCTCGCGGGCGAAGCCGATCTCGTGGGTGACGACGATCATCGTGGTGCCGCCGCGGGCCAGGTCCCTGATGACGTCCAGCACCTCGCCGACCAGCTCCGGGTCGAGCGCCGAGGTGGGCTCGTCGAACAGCAACACCTTCGGCTCCAGTGCCAGCGCCCGGGCGATCGCCACCCGCTGCTGCTGCCCGCCGGACAGCTGCCGGGGGTAGGCGGCGGCCTTGTCGGCCAGTCCGACCCGCTCCAGCAGCGCCAGCGCCGCCGCCCTGGCCTCGGCCCTGGGCCGGCGCAGCGCGGCGACCGGCGCCTCGACCAGGTTCTCCAGCACGGTGAGGTGCGGGAACAGGTTGAAGTTCTGGAACACGAAGCCGATGCCGGTGCGCTGGCGCAGCACCTCGCGCTCCTTGAGCTCGTACAGCCGGTCGCCGGAGCGGCGGTAGCCGATCAGCTCGCCGTCGATCGCGACGTGGCCGCGGTCCAGCTTCTCCAGGTGGTTGATCGCGCGCAGCAGGGTGGACTTCCCGGAGCCGGACGGGCCGAGCACCACGGTCACCGAGCCGGCCGGGACGTCCAGGTCGACCCCGCGCAGCACCTCCAGCCGGCCGAAGCTCTTGTGCAGGCCGCGGACCTGCACCATCGGGGCGGCCGGGGCCGGATCCGCCGGGTTCGGGGCGGGCTTCGTCAGGGTGGTCACGACTGTCCTCCGGAGGTACGGGCGGCGGTGGGCCTGGTGCGGTCCGGCAGGCTCCGGGCGAAGGCCCGGACGCGCTGCCACGGGGTGGGCGGCGGGGTGCGCTCGGCGCCGCGGGCGAAGTGGCGCTCGACGCAGCACTGGCCGATCGAGAGCAGGGTGGTCAGCACCACGTACCAGACGGTGGCGACCACCAGCAGCGGCACCACCCGGCCAGTGCGGCCGTAGATGACCTGGGATGCCGAGCACGGCGGCGGCCTCCCGCCGGCCGGCGTCCACCGCGATGATGCCGCCGCGGATGATCCGGCGGCCCAGCGCCAGGGGTGCCGGGCGGGGACGGTCCGCAGGCCGTCCAGTTCGCCGAGGTCCAGGGCGGCCGGGGCCGGCCGGCGGGCGGGGGCCGCGGGGGTCCCGGTGGTGACGGTCATCGGGGGTCTCCTCGGAGGGGCCGGCGCTCAGCCGTGCTCGGGCGGGCTGATCTGCGACTCCTTGATCGCCGAATCGGCGACCCCCCACTTGTGCAGGATCCGCTGGTACGTCCCGTCCTTGATCAGCTGGTTGACCGCCGCCTGGAAGGCCGGGGCCAGCTTGGAGCCCTTCTTCAGGGCGAAGCCGACGTCGAGGCGGTGGAACTCCCCGAGGAAGCGGGTCCCGGAGGCCTCCTGCGCGGACTGGTGGCGCAGGCCGTTGATGGTGGACATCTCCACGTCCACCCGGCCCTGCTGGAGGCTGGTCAGCAGCGCACCGCTCTCGCTGAACGCCCTGACCTCGTACGGCTTCTTCCCGGCGTCGGCGCAGACGTTCCTGCGGCTGTTGAGGGTGGTCTCGAAGGTGGTGCCGGCGGTGGTGCCGACGGTCAGCCCGCACAGCTGGAGCAGGTCGGTGACCGGCTGGATCGCGGTGTTGTCCTTCTTCACCGCGAAGCCCTGGCCGTCGTCGATGTAGGTGACGAAGTCGATGGTCTTCAGCCGGGCCGTGGTGACCCCGAAGTTGCCGGTGCCGACGTCGTACTTCCCGCTGTCCAGCGAGGGCAGGATGGTCTCGAAGGCGGCCTCCTCGCGCTGCACGGTCAGGCCGAGCAGCCTGGCGACCGCGTCCGCGAAGTCCACGTCGATCCCGGCGGGCTTCTTGCCGGCCTGGTCGGCGTAGAACGCGCTGGGCGGCGCGCCGAAGGCCGAGCCGAACTTCAGCGTGCCGGCCCTGCGGACCTCCTCGGGCAGCAGCGCGGCCGCGGCCTCGGACTTCGCGAGGCCGGAGACGAGGTCCTCGGTGGCGGTGGCGGCCGGACCGCCCGCCCCCGCCGCGCTCGCGATCTTCGGGTCCGAGCCGCAGGCGGCCACGGCCAGGACCGGCAGCAGGGCGGTGGTCGCGAGCAGGCGGCGGGCGGTGCTGGTTCTCACGGGGGGCCTTTCAGGAGGTCGGAGCCAGAACGGTCAACTGCCCTTCTCCGGCTGGCAGTTGCTTCTCAAAGGGGAGCGGGCCGATGGTCATCGGGTCGGCCGGGCGATCGAGATCAGCCGCCGGGAGCCCACGTTCTCGGGTGCGGTCTCCGAACCGTCGCCGGTGGCGGCGATGCCGAGGAATTCGACGGGCATGGCGGAACCTTTCGGATGGGCGGAAGTCCGGTGGGCTGCGGGTGGGCAGGCCGGGGGCGGCCGCGGCGGGGCGGCCGTCGAACAGGTGACGGTGAAGGGGTGACGGAGGGACTGCCGAGCGCAGGAGGGGCCGGAGCGAAGGAGGGGCCGGGGCTAAGAAGGGCCGGAGCGCAGTGCGAAGTCATCGGCGGCAGCGAAGGCCTGGCGCATCGCCGGTGGTCGGCGACGGGTCCGGGCCGCGACGGGGCGGACCGAGGGAGGGCCCCCGACGGGAGATCAGGCCGGACGGACGGCCCGCTGCCGGATCAGCCGCGACACGCCGCGGACCACACCCGACCGAAGTCGATGTGGTCGCGGCTGACCAGGGGCTGCTCGGCGTACATGGCCTCAAGTTGAGCAGTCGGTCGATCGGTCCGTCAACCATCCATCATTGCCGCACTGTTGCGATCTCCTGTCGCTTTTCCGACGCGCGTCGACCGAGCCCTCCCGCGCCCCGATCACCCTTGACAGCCGTCGATCGCGCATGCGTACGATCGAAGCGGAGTGCAGTGCAATGCGCCGGCCGTGTTGAGGGACACGGGCCGCGCCCGCGTACGTGACCACCGCCGTACCCCTCCCCGCCCGCACTCCGCCCAGGAGCCGCCGCCATGGCCACCCCGCAGGACGTCCTGCCCGCCCCCTCCGCACTCGACCTCCCCGCCGCGCCGCCCACCCCCGAGGCCCGGATCGTCGCCCGCCGCAAGCCCGGCCAGTGGGCCGCCGCCGCCGTCGCCCTGCTGCTGGCCGCGATGGCGGTCAACTCGGTGATCCGCAACAAGGCCTTCCAGTGGAGCGTGGTCGCCGACTGGTTCACCGCCCGGTCCGTACTCGACGGACTCACCCTGACCCTCTGGCTGACCGCCGTCACCCTCGCCCTCGGCTTCGTGCTCGGCACCCTCCTCGCCACCATGCGGCTGTCCGGCAACCCGGTGCTGCGCACGCTGAGCTGGGGCTACATCTGGGTGTTCCGCTCCACCCCGCCACTGGTGCAGCTGCTGTTCTTCTTCAACATCGGCGCGCTCTACCCGACCCTCGGCCTCGGCATCCCGTTCGGCCCCGAGTTCGTCACCGTCAGGACCGTCAACCTGATGGGCCCCACCCTGACCGCCGTCATCGGCCTCACCCTGCTGGAGACCGCGTACGCCGCCGAGGTGATCCGCGGCGGCATCCTCTCCGTGGACCGCGGCCAGCTGGAGGCGGCCTCCGCGCTCGGGCTCGGCCGGTGGCGGGTGCTGCGCCGGATCGTGGTGCCGCAGGCGATGCGGGCGATCGTGCCGACCGCCGGAAACATGCTGATCGGCGCACTCAAGGGCACCAGCATCGTCAGCGTGCTGGCCGTCTCCGACCTGCTCTACTCGGTGCAGCTGGTCTACCTCCAGTCCTACCAGGTCATCCCGATGCTGATGGTCGCCACCATCTGGTACCTGGTGGTCACCACCCTGCTGTCCATCGGCCAGTACTACGTGGAGCGGCACTTCGCCAAGGGCGCCACCCGTGACGGCCTGCCGCCCACCCCGCTGCAGCGCGCCCGCGCGGCCGTGGCCAGGGTGGTGCGGGCATGAGCGAGCGAAGCATGGGGGTCCCCCCGGCCGAAGGCTGGGGGAGAGTCATCAAGAGGTGCGGCTGGGCGCATGCCCCTGCCGAACGCAGCGAGGTGGGCGCATGACGGCCCTCGTCATCGTCGGCGCCGGCCCGCGCGCCACCGGCCTGCTGGAGCGGATCGCCGCCAACGCCGCCGAACTGCTGCCCGCCGACCGGCCGTTGGCGATCCACCTGGTCGACCCGTACCCGCCGGGTGCGGGCCGGATCTGGCGCCACGACCAGTCCCCGCTGCTGCGGATGAACTCGATGGCCGAGGACGTCACCATGTTCACCGACGAGCGCTCCACCCTCGAAGGGCCGGTCCGCCCCGGTCCTTCGCTCGCCGAATGGGCCCTGCGACAGGAGGAGTTCTCGCCCTACCGGGAGGTCGCCGACCCGGCCGTCCGGGCCGAGCTGCGCACCCTCGCACCCACCGACTTCCCCACCCGGCGGGCCCAGAGCGCCTACCTGGACTGGGTGTTCCGCCGCGCCGTCGCCGAGCTGCCGACGCACATCGAGGTCACCGTCCACCGGGACACCGCCCGGCGGATCGAAGGACCGGCCGACGGCCCGCAGACCGTCCACCTCGCCGACCGGACGCTCACCGCCGACCACGTCGTGCTCACCCTCGGCCATCTCGACTCCGTCCCGCACCCGCGCTTCGCCGCCGACGCCGAGTTCGCCGCCCGGCACGGCCGCTTCCACCTCCCGCCCGCCTACTCCGCCGACGTGGCCGCCGAGCTGGCCGGCCTCGCCCCCGGCGAACAGGTGGTGCTGCGCGGCCTCGGCCTCGCCTCGGTGGACCTGGTCGCCCTGCTCACCGAGGGCCGCGGCGGCCGCTTCGAGCCCACCGGCGAAGGGCCCGCGCTGCGCTACCTCCCCTCCGGCCGCGAGCCGGTGCTCCACCTCGGCTCCCGGCGCGGCGTCCCGTACCACTCCAAGACCGGCTACCGCCTCCAGGGGCCGCCCGCCCCGCTCCCCCGGTACTTCGACGAGGCCGCCGTGGACGCCGTGCTCGCCACCGGCGGACAGCTCGAACTCCGCCGCGACTTCTGGCCGTTGATGGCCAAGGAGATCGGCTTCGGGCACTACCACGAGCTGTTCCACGCCCACCCCGGACGCACCGCCCTGCCCTGGCCGGAGTTCCTCTCCCGCTACGACCGGCACGGCTGGTACACCCCCGAACTCGCCGCCCTGATCGCCGAGGCCGTCCCCGACCCGGCCGACCGGATCGACTTCGAACGGCTCGACCACCCGCTGGCCGGGCTCGAACTCGGCACCGACGAGGAGCTCCAGGCGCACCTGCGCGCGCACGTCACCGCCGACGCCGACCGCCGCGCCGACCCCGCGCACAGCGCCGACCTCGGCGCCTTCCTCGCCCTGCTCTCGCTGTTCGGCCAGCTCCCCCGGCTGACGGCGAGCGGCCGGCTCACCGCCCGCTCGATCGCCGAGGAGGTGGACGAGTGGTTCTTCGGCTACTTCAGCTTCCTCGCCTCCGGCCCGCCCGGCTTCCGGCTGCGCCAGCTGCTCGCCCTCTCCGAGGCCGGGGTGGTGCGCTTCCTCGGTGCGGACGTGCGGATCGAACGGGACGAGGCGAGCGGCACCTGGCGGGCCTCCGGCGCCACCCTGCCCGGCCACCACGTCACCGCGACGGCGCTGGTCGAGGCGTACCTGCCCAAGCACGCGCTGGCCCGCACCCTGGACCCGGTGCTGCGCGAGCTGCACCGCACCGGACGGATCGTCGAGGAGGTGGTCACCGACCCGGACTACACCCACCGCTCCGGCCTGGTCACCATCACCCCCGCCGACAGCCGGCTGCTCGACCCGGCCCTCGGCGGCGCCCCGCACCCGCGCCGTACCGCCCTCGGCCCGCACACCAGCCTGCGCGCGGCCGCCGCCTTCGCCCGCCCCCGCACCGACGCCCCGGGCTTCCGGCAGAACGACGCCGCCGCCCGCGCCCTGCTCCGGGCCCTGGCCGCACTCCCGGCGGCCACGGCGCTGGCGGCGTGAGCGGCCCGAGCGGCGGGCGCACGCCACTCAGGCCGAAGGACCGAAGATCTCCTCCACCAGGTCCTCGTCCGAGACGTAGCCCGGTGCGGCGGCCACCCGCTGCCCGACGCCCTTGACGCCGGTCCGGCGCTCCAGCGCCCGGGCCGGTTCCGCGACGGACCCGCCGGCGCGCGCGGCGGCCCGGATCCGCCGGATCAGCTCCTGCGCCTCGCCCCGGCCGATCCGCCGTCGCAACACCCGGACGGCCCGGTTCACCCGGTGGTGCCGGGCCCCCTCCCGGTACTCCGCCAGGTCGGCGGCGGCCCGCAGGCCGCGCTCGTCCTGCGGGCCGAGCACCTCGACCAGCACGGGCAGCAGGCCGTTCAGCTCCAGCGCGGCTCCCTGGAAGTCGCCCCGCCGGGCCCGGCACACCGCGAGGTCGTGCCGGGCCTGGAGGACGGGCACCGCGCGCGGGCCCCAGACGCCCTTCAGCGCGGGCAGCAGCTCGGTCAGCAGGCGGATCGCGGTGACCGTCTCGCCGCTGTCCCGGACCTGCCGGGCCAGTTCACAGCGCACCTTCAGGAGCTCGGGGTCGGTCGCTCCGAGGAGCGTGCGCAGGTCCTCGGCCAGGTCCAGCAGCACCTGGGCGGCCTGCGCCGGTTCGCCGGCCCGGCCGAGGCACCCGGCGAGGTCCTGCCGGGCGGCGACGACCTCCGGGTCGCCCGCCCCGAGCGCCCGCACGGCGGCGTCGACCGCCGACCGGAGCGGCTGCACCGCCTCCGCGGCGGGGTTCTCCTGCTGCGCGGCCCGCAGGCCCTCCCGCAGCCGGCCCCGGACGACGGCCTCGTCCTCGACGGGCGGCACGTGCCGGGCGGACGGCGGGGGTTCGGGATACACCAACGCGGCCCGCCCCACCGGCCGCAGCCTCGGCTGCCCCGGCTGCCGGGACCGGCCGCGCCGCTGCGGCCGGACCGGCCGCAGCGGCGGGGTGCCCGCGGGCCGGCCCGGTTCGGTCCGGGCAGCGGTGGGCGGTGCCGGAGGCCGGTCCCGTCCCTCCGCCAGGTCCGAGAGCCACTGCGCGACCGTCCGGGCGTCGGCCGGCCGGTCCTGCGGGTCCTTCGCCAGCAGCCGGGCGACCAGGGCCGGCAGGTGCTGCGGCAGCCCGTACTTCGCCGGGTCGAGCTCGGGGGGTGGCTCGTTGAGGTGCTGGTACATCAGCACCGGCGTCGAGTCCCCGCCGAACGGCCGCTTCCTGGTGAGGAGTTCGACCAGCACGCAGCCGAACGCGTAGAGGTCGGCCCGGCCGTCCACCCGGTCGCCGGTCCAGCGCTCGGGCGCCATGTACGGCGGACTGCCGATGACCGTGCCGACGGTGGTCAGCCCGCTCGCGCCGGTGTCCAGCTGGGCGATGCCGAAGTCCAGCACCTTCAGCTGCCCGGCGTCGGTGATCATCACGTTGTCCGGCTTGATGTCCCGGTGCACCACACCCGCGTCGTGCGCCGCCGCCAGCGCCTCACAGATCTGCCGCCCCCAGCGCAGGCTCACCCGCGGTTCCGGCCGCCCGTCCCGCAGCACCTCGGTCAGGGTGCGGCCGGTGAGCAGCTCCATCACCAGGAAGGTGACCTGCTGGTCGTCGAACTCGCTGTGGCCGAGGTCGTGCACCGTGACGATGTGCGGGTGCGACAGGTTGCCCGCCGCGGATGCCTCCCGGGCGAACCGCAGCGCCGCCTTCGCCCGGTCGCCGTCGTCGTGCCGGATGACCTTGACCGCCACCGGCCGGTGCATCCGGGTGTCCAGGGCCCGCCACACCACCCCGAAGCCGCCCTGCCCCAGCTTCTCCTCGAACTCGTACCGGCCGTCCAGGACGTCCCCGACTCGCACGCGCCCCCCTCCCCTTCCAACCCCGTCGGCACCGCCCGGACTCCACCGGCTCAGGCTCCGAAGATCTCCTCCACCAGGTCCTCGTCCGACACGTGGTCCGGCGCGTCGAACACCGCGTCCGCGACGCCCTTCAGGCCGATCCCCCGGTCCAGCGCGTCCATGCAGGCCCGGGCCTCCCCGTCGGTGGCGAAGTCCCACACCCGCAGCCGCCGCACCAGCACCAGCGCCTCCATCGGGCTCATCCGCGGTGTCCGGCGGCGCTGCCCCGCTCCCTTGCGGCCGGCCTGGGCCAGCCGCTGCTGGTAGCCGGCCAGGTCCTGCCAGGCCTGCACGGTGCTCGGGTGGTGCTCGCCCAGCACCCGGGCGAGGTCCGGCAACAGCCCGCGCAGCTGGATCACCGCCCCCTGCTGGTCGCCCCGGTTGGCGTGGTACAGCGCGAGGTCGTGCCGGGCCTTCAGGACCCGGGGGTCGTACGGGCCCCAGGCGGCGTGCAGGTCGGGCAGCAGTTCGTTCATCAGCCGGATCGTGGTGACCGGCGCACCGCTCTCGCCGATGCACCAGACCAGGTGGTAGCGGGCGCCGAGGGTGTCCGGGTCGATCGGGCCGAGCATCGACCGCATGTCGCCCACGAGGGCGGTCAGCAGCCGGATCGCGCCGTTCAGGTCCCCGGTCCGGCTGAGGTACCAGGCGAAGTCCCGCCAGGTGCACAGGGTGTCCCGGTCGCTCGCGCCGAGCACGGTCACGCACTCCTGGGCGAGGGCCTGCAGGAGCATCGCCGACTCACCGGCCGTCGCCGCCCGGTACGCGGCCGACCGCCGCTCGCGCAGCCCGGCCCGTACGGCCTCGGCCGGCGGCGCGGCCGTCACCGGGGGCGTGGTCAGCGGCGACAGCACCGACGCGGCGGCGGGCGGCACGGCGGGCGCGGGGACCACCGGCGGAGCGCTCGGCGGCGGCGGCACCACCGGCGCCGGGCGCTCCACCACCGTGGGCACCGGCGCCGCCGCGGCCGCCTGGCCGCCCTGCCACCCGGCCGGCGCGGCGAGCCGCCGCTCGACCGTACGGGCGTCGGCCGGCCGGTCCGCCGGATCCTTGGCCAGCAGCTCCGCGACCAGCCCGGCCACCTGCGGCGGCAGCCCGAACTGCGCCGGGTCCAGCGGCGCGGGTGCCTCGTTGAGGTGCTGGTACATCAGCACCGGCGTCGAGTCCCCGCCGAACGGCCGCGCCCCGGTGAAGAGTTCGACCAGCACGCAGCCCAGCGCGTAGAGGTCGGCCCGGCCGTCCACCCGGCCGCCGGTCCACCGCTCCGGCGCCATGTACGCCGGGCTGCCGACGATCGTCCCGGTGGTGGTCAGCCCGCCCGCGCCGGTGTCCAGCTGCGCGATGCCGAAGTCCAGCACCTTCAGCTGCCCGGCGTCGGTGATCATCACGTTGTCCGGCTTGATGTCCCGGTGCACCACGCCCGCGTCGTGCGCCGCCGCCAGCGCGCCGCTGATCTGCCGCCCCCAGCGCAGGCTCTGCTCCGGCTCCGGCAGGCCGTCCCGCAGCACCTCGGTCAGGGTGCGGCCGGTGAGCAGTTCCATCACCAGGTAGGTGACCTCCTGGCCACCGAGCTCGCACTGCCCGAGGTCGTGCACCGTGACGATGTGCGGGTGCGAGAGGTTGCCGGCCGCACCGGCCTCCCGGACGAACCGCAGCGCGGCCTTCGCCCGGTCGCCGCCGTGGTGACCGATGACCTTGACCGCCACCGGCCGCCCCATCCGGGTGTCCCGGGCCCGCCACACCACCCCGAACCCGCCCTGTCCGAGCTTCTCCACCAGCTCGTACCGGCCGTCCAGGACGTCCCCGACTCGCACGCGCCCCTCCCCTCCCTCCCGCCATGACGCCCAGACTCTACCGACGGCCCTCCCCCGACACGGCCAGGGCCTGCCTCCGGGACGTTCGCGGACCCCGCGGGGCTCCACGGGACAGGCCCCGGGTGCAAGGATGGGCCGTCGGCCCCGCGACGGTGCGGCGGCTCGGACCAGCAGAGCCCGACCCGAGGAGAGCGGCCATGGCCAAGCAGGCCCCGCAGAGCGACCCGGTGCAGGACGCCCCCGAGGTGTCCGCGCCCCAGCACGCGGCCGCCGGGCTGCCCGCCGTCGGCCACAGTCTGCGGATGGCCGCCGAGCAGATGGGCGCCCGCCGCGCCCTGACCACCCTGCTCAAGCTCAACCAGCCGAACGGTTTCGACTGCCCCGGCTGCGCCTGGCCGGAGCCGGACAGGACCCACACCGCCGAGTTCTGCGAGAACGGCGCCAAGGCCGTCGCCGAGGAGGCCACCGAGCGCCGCATCCGCGCCGAGTTCTTCGCCGCCCACCCGGTCGCCGACCTGGCCGAGCGCTCCGGCTACTGGCTGGGCCAGCAGGGCCGGCTCACCCAGCCGATGCTGCTCGACGAGGGCGCCACCCACTACACGCCGGTCTCCTGGGACGACGCCTTCGCGCTGATCGCCGAGGAGCTGAAGGCCCTGGACACCCCGGACGGCGCCGCCTTCTACACCTCCGGCCGGACCAGCAACGAGGCCGCCTTCGCGTACCAGCTGTTCGCCCGCCGGCTCGGCACCAACAACCTGCCGGACTGCTCCAACCTGTGCCACGAGTCCTCCGGCTCGGCGCTCACCGAGACGCTCGGCGTCGGCAAGGGCAGCGTCGGCCTGAAGGACCTCTACCAGGCCGACCTGATCATCGTGGCCGGCCAGAACCCGGGCACCAACCACCCCCGGATGCTCTCCGCGCTGGAGCGCGCCAAGCGGGCCGGCGCCACCATCGTCAGCGTCAACCCGCTGCCGGAGGCGGGCCTGGAGCGGTTCAAGAACCCGCAGCACGCGCGCGGCCTGGTCGGCAACGGCACCAAGCTGACCGATCTCTTCCTGCAGATCCGCCTCGGCGGCGACCTCGCCCTGTTCCGCGCGCTGAACCGGATCGTCCTGGAGCACGACGGCGTCGACCGCGCCTTCGTCGCCGAACACTGCCACGGCTTCGAGGAGTTCGAGGCCCAGGCGCGGAAGACCGACCGCGACGAGGTGCTCGCCGCGACCGGCCTGCCCTGGGAGCAGATCGAGGAGCTCGGCCGGCTGGTGCTGGACTCGAAGAAGATCATCGTCTGCTGGGCGATGGGCCTCACCCAGCACAAGCACGCCGTGCCGACCATCCGCGAGGTGGTCAACTTCCTGCTGCTGCGCGGCAACGTCGGCCGCCCCGGCGCCGGGGTCTGCCCGGTGCGCGGACACAGCAACGTCCAGGGCGACCGGACGATGGGCATCTTCGAGCGCCCCACCGCCGCCTTCCTGGACGCACTGGGCGGGGAGTTCGGCTTCGAGCCGCCGCGCGAGCACGGCCTCGACGCGGTGGACACCATTCGCGCGATGCGCGACGGCAAGGTCGGGGTCTTCTTCGCGATGGGCGGCAACTTCGTCGCGGCCACCCCGGACACCGAGGTCACCGAGGCCGCGATGCGCCGCTGCCGGCTGACCGTCCACGTCTCCACCAAGCTCAACCGCTCGCACGTGGTCACCGGCGCCCGCGCCCTGATCCTGCCGACCCTGGGCCGCACCGACCGGGACGTCACCACGCGCGGCGCCCAGTTCGTCAGCGTCGAGGACTCGATGGGCCAGGTGCACGCCTCCCGCGGCGGCCTGCGCCCGCCGGCGCCCGGCCTGCTCTCCGAGACCGCGATCGTCTGCCGGCTCGCCCGCACCGTACTCGGACCGCAGGACACCGTGCCGTGGGAGGACTTCGCCGTCGACTACGACACCCTGCGGGACCGGATCGCCCGCGTCGTCCCGGGCTTCGAGGACTACAACGAGAAGGTCCGCCGCCCCGGCGGCTTCACCCTGCCGCACGGCCCCCGGGACTCCCGCACCTTCCCGACCGCGACCGGCAAGGCCAACTTCTCCGTCAACCCGCTGACCGCCCCCGAGGTCCCGCCGGGCCGGCTGCTGCTCCAGACCCTGCGCTCGCACGACCAGTACAACACCACCGTCTACGGCCTCGACGACCGCTACCGCGGCATCAAGGGCGGCCGCCGGGTGGTCCTGGTCAACCCCGCCGACGCCGACGAACTCGGGCTCGTCGACGGCCGGTACGTCGACCTGGTCAGCGAGTGGAGCGACGGCGTGGAGCGCCGCGCCCCGCACTTCCGGGTCGTCCACTACCCCGTCGCCCGCGGTGGCGCGGCGGCCTACTACCCCGAGACCAACGTCCTGGTGCCGCTCGACTCCACCGCCGACATCAGCAACACCCCCACCTCCAAGGCCGTCGTGATCCGCTTCGCCCCCGACAGCGGCGAGTAGCCGCCCGGGGCGCGCCCGGCCGGCCGCCCGGCCCCGACAGCGCGGAGGCCGCCCCACGTCACCGGACGTGGGGCGGCCTCCTCATGGCCTCATCAGTGCGTCGGCGTGCCGAGCGACAGCGTGGCCGTGGCGCTGCCCGGGGCCGAGGCGGTCGCCGAGCCGGTACCGCTCGGGTTCCCCGTCGGGGTCCCCGTGCCGGTCGAGGTGGGCGTGCCGGTCCCGCTCGGGGTGCCCGGCGTCCCGGTCGGCGTCGGGGTCGGCGTGCCCGGCTCGGTCGGCGTCCCGGTCGGCGTCGAGGTCGGCGTGCCGCCGGACGGCGTCCCCGGGTCGGTCGGCGTGCTCGGCGTCCCGGTCGGCGTGCCCGGCACGGTCGGCGGCGTCACCGCGCCACCCGGGGCCGGCGTGGCCGGCACCTGGTTGGCCGGGCTCGGCGCGATCGGCGTGACGGAGTCCCAGCCCGTCGGGAGGTCGGGCACCTTCCAGGCGCCGCCGGCGTCGTCGGCCGCACCGGACGGGTCCGGCCGGACGGCCCCGAGGATCGGCATCGAGCCGACCGGCGAGATCTTGATGAACGCCCCGGGCCGCGGCGCCTGCACGACCAGCCCGCCGCCGATGTACATCCCGACGTGCGAGGCGTCCTGGAAGTACACCACCAGGTCGCCGGGCCGCAGCTGGTTGAGCGCCACGTGCGGCAGCTGCGCCCACTGCTCCTGGCTGGTGCGCGGGATCGGCCTGCCCGCGTGCAGCCAGGCCTGCGAGGTGAGGCCCGAGCAGTCGTAGGAGTCCGGGCCGGTGCCGCCCCACAGGTACGGCTTGCCCAGCTGCGCCAGCGCGAAGGCGATGGCCCCGCGGCCCTGCAGGGAGGGCGTGCGCTCCCCCTTGCCGAGCGCCCCGGAGGCAAGGAACGCGAGCTGCGCCTCGTCCGCCTTGGTCTTCTCCAGCTGCTCCAGCTCGGCCCGCTGGGCGCCGGTCAGCGAGGAGACCATCTGCTCGACCGCGGCGAGGTCGGCGGCCGCCTTGGCCTTGGCCGCGTCCTGCTCGGCGACCAGCGTCCGGGAGGTCGCCAGCGCCTCCTCGGTCTGCTTCTTCAACCCGTCCAGCGCGTCCCGGTCGCTCTTCAGCCTGTCCAGGAACTCCGACTGCGAGCGGCTGGCCGACGCGAGCAGCTCGGCGATGACGACCGCCTCGTACGGGTCCTTGGAGAGCAGCAGCTCGGCGTAGGCGGAGGCGGCCCCGTTGCGGTACTGCGCGGCGGCGAGCTGCGAGGCGATGTCGGTGCCCGCGTCGACCTGCTTCTGCTGGCGGTCCAGCCGGCCCTGGAGGTCGGTGAGCGAGGCCTGCTGCTCCGTCACCTTGGCGACGGCACCGTTGTACTGCTCGGTGGCGGCCTCGGCGCCCTGGTAGAGCGCGTGCAGCCGGTCGAGCATCGGGCCGAGGGTGGCCTTGGCGGCAGCGAGCGGGTCACCGCCGGCGACGGTCTGGCCGGCCCCCGGGTCGGGTGCGGCCCAGGCGGCCTGGGCGCCGGCGGGCAGTGCGAGTGCCGCGGCCGCGAGGACGGCTCCGCAGCGCAGCGCCGCCCGCACCCAGGGCCGTACGCGTGCCGTCTCCGCTCTCTGTGCCGCCCCGCCCATGGCCTGGTCCTCCCCGCCGCGCACTGCCCCTGTCCCGGCTTCCCGGATCCCGCAGATCCTCCCACGGGTTACTCGCCGGAAACAGGGCGCGTGCGGACTGGGAGGTTAATTCTCGATTGATCTGTGAGACAGCTCTCAGCAAACCGGGTCGAACCGGCATGTTCTTCGCTAGCGTCCAGTTCAGCGCGCCCCAGGTCACTCCGATGAAAGCCGATGGTCACCGGGAGTCAACCCTCGGAACCACGATTCCCGACCCAGTTCACCTTCCGTTTACCAAACAGACCTACGGTCGCGACGTCATCAACGTCCGTGCGACAACTACGACGATTGTTTGGGTATGGAACACATCTCGTTCCTGGTGGCCGTTGTGATCATCACGGCGCTCGCCTTCGACTTCACCAACGGGTTCCACGACACCGCCAACGCGGCCGCCACCGCGATCGCGACCGGAGCCCTTCGTCCGAAGGTCGCGGTCACCATCGCGGCCCTGCTCAACTTCGCGGGCGCGTTCCTGTCCGTGAAGGTCGCCACCACCATCTCCGGCGGCATCGTCAACGAGAAGGCCGGCGTCCATCCCGAGATCATCTTCGCCGCCCTGGCCGGCGCGATCCTCTGGAACCTGCTGACCTGGCTGCGCGGCCTGCCGTCCAGCTCCTCGCACGCCCTGTACGGCGGCCTGATCGGCGCCACGATCGTCGGCGTCGGCATGAACGGCGTCAACTTCGACACCGTGATCACCAAGATCCTCATCCCGGCCGTCGCCTCGCCGTTCGTCGCCGGCCTGGCCTCCTGGGGCGCCACCAAGCTGGCCTACGCGATCACCCGCAAGGGCGACACCGCGGCCACCGAGAAGGGCTTCAAGACCGGCCAGGTGTTCTCCTCCTCGCTGATCTCGCTCGCGCACGGCACCAACGACGCCCAGAAGACGATGGGCATCATCACCCTGACCCTGGTCTCGGTCGGCGCCCTGCCGCACGGCGCGCTGCCCCCCACCTGGGTGATCGTCTCCGCGGGCGGCGCGATCGCGCTCGGCACCTACATGGGCGGCTGGCGGATCATCCGCTCGATGGGCAAGGGCCTGGCGGACATCCGCCCGCCGCAGGGCTTCGCCTCCGAGTCGGCCGCCGCGACCGTCATCCTGACCTCCTCACACATGGGCTTCGGCCTCTCCACCACCCAGGTCTGCTCCGGCGGCATCATGGGCGCCGGCCTCGGCGGCCCGAAGGGCGACCTGCGCTGGAGCATGGTCCGCCGCATGGTCTACACCTGGGGCCTGACCCTGCCGGCCGCCGCCGTGGTCTCCGGCGGCGCGGCCCTGCTGGCCGAGCAGGGCAGCTGGGGCGTCGCGCTGGTCGGCGCCGTGCTGGTGGCCGGCGCGGGTGCGATGTGGCTGATCTCCCGCCGCCAGCCGGTCGGCGCGGACAACGTCAACGACGTCACTCCGGTCGAGGTCGCACCGGCCGGTACCGCGAACGCCCCCACCCCCGCCTCGACCACGGTCGCGGCCTGAGCGCCGTCGACTGAGGAGCACTCACCATGCACATCAAGTGGAACGCCCTGGCCCAGACCGCCGGGGTCAGCTTCGGCGTCACCGTCGCCGTGGTCGCCGTCTTCGCGCTCGGCATCCTGGCGCTGTCCCGCCGCGAGGCCGCGGTGAGCGCCGCCCGTGAGGGCGAGGGCACCGGGGCCGCGGGCGGCGGCAGGCTCGCCCTGGCCGGCGCGTACGTCTGCTTCGCGCTGTGCGGCGGGGCCGTCCTCTACGGACTGTCGCTGATCGCCGGCAAGTAACCGCCGCGCGCCGCGCACAAGGACAACGGGCCGGGGAGTGCCTCACGCACTCCCCGGCCCGTTCGCGCATCCCGACTGCCGGTCGGCCCCTTGGCCGGTCGGTTCTCCCGGGTGGTCAGTTCTCCTGGGTGGTCTTCAGCACCGTCTCCCGGATGAACAGCACGGTGACGAAGGCCAGCGCCGCGAACGGGGCGGCCCACAGGAAGACGGTGCCGACGCCGTGGCCGAAGGCGTCCGTCACCAGCGGCACGATCGGGGCCGGCAGCTTGGCCAGGTCCGGGATGCCGCCGCCGGACGCCGCGGGCGACGCCGGGATGTGCGCCGCGGCCAGGTTCTCGGCCAGGTAGTGGCCGACCTTGTTGGTCATCAGCGCGCCGAGCGCGGAGACGCCCATCGCGCCGCCCATGGTGCGGAAGAAGGTGACCACCGAGCTGGCCGCGCCGAGCTCGTGCCGGGGCACCGTGTTCTGCACCGCGAGCACCAGGTTCTGACTGGTCAGGCCGAGGCCGACGCCGGTGATCGCCATGTAGACCGAGAGCAGCACGTAGTCGGTTTCGGCCCGGGCGGTGCCGAGCAGGCCGAAGCCGACGGCGAGCAGCGCGGTGCCGGAGACCAGGTAGGCCTTCCACTTGCCGTACTTGGTGATCAGCCGGCCGGCCACCGCGGAGGAGACCGCCAGGCCGAGGATCATCGGCAGGGTCATCAGGCCGGCCACGGTCGGGGACTTGGCACGGGCCAGCTGGAAGTACTGGCTGAGGAAGGTGGTCGCGCCGTACATCCCGACGCCGACCAGCACGCTGGCGAGCGCGGCCAGGGTGACGGTGCGGTACTTGAAGAGGTCCGGCGGGATGATCGGCTCGGCGGCGCGGCGCTCGATCACGACGGCCAGGGCGCCCAGCAGCAGGCCGCCGCCGACCATGGCCGCGGTCTGCCAGGACAGCCAGGCGTAGTTCTTGCCGGCCAGCGTGATCCAGATCATCAGCAGGCTGACCGAGGCGGTGATGACCAGCGCGCCCAGGTAGTCGATCTTCGCCTGGCGCTTGACCACCGGCAGCTTGAGGGTGCGCTGCACCACGAGGATCGCGGCCAGCGCGAACGGGATGCCGACGTAGAAGCACCAGCGCCAGCCCAGCCAGGAGGTGTCCACGATGACGCCGCCGATCAGCGGGCCGCCGATGGTGGCGAGCGCGAAGACCGCGCCGAAGTAGCCGCTGTACCGGCCGCGCTCGCGCGGCGGGACCATCGCGGCCAGGCAGATCTGGCCGAGCGCCACGACACCGCCGGCGCCGATGCCCTGGAGCGCGCGGCAGGCGATCAGCTCACCGGTGTTCTGCGAGAGGCCGGCCAGCGCCGAGGTGCCGACGTAGATCAGCAGGGCGATCTGGAGCAGCAGCTTCTTGCTGGCGAGGTCGGAGAGCTTGCCCCAGATCGGGGTGGAGGCGGTGAGGGTGAGCAGGGACGCGGTGATCACCCAGGTGTACGCGGACTGGCCGCCGTGCAGGTCGGCCAGGATGTGCGGCAGGGCGTTGGAGACGATGGTCGAGGAGAGCACGGCCACGAAGAGGCCGAGCAGCAGGCCGGAGAGCGCCTCCATCACCTGCCGGTGCGTCATCTGTGAGCTGTCGGCCGCGGCGGCGGTTCCGCTCGCGGCCTCGGTGGTCACGGTCATCTGGGTCCTTCGGCGAAGCGTGCGGGATGCGCGGATCATGAAATTTCGTTGCCTTAAGCAACCATACGGCGAGATGGTTGAATTAGGCAACTTTCTTCAAGGGCAAGTAAAGCCCGCGGTTGCGGGCCCGGTCGCGCCGCCGACGGCCGCCCGGTCAGTCGACCGGCGACTCCCCCAGCACGTCGTTGAAGCGGTGCAGCAGCTCGGCGAAGCGGGTCACGTCCTCCGGCGACCAGCCGCCCATCACCTCGCGCACCCGCCGCATCCGGACGTCCCGCGCGGCCAGGAAGCGCCGCCGCCCGTCCTCGGTGAGCGAGACCAGCGCGGCCCGGCGGTCCAGCGGGTCCGCCTCCCGGGCCACCAGGCCCAGCTCCTCCAGCGCCCGGATCTGCCGGCTCACCGTCGCCTTGCCGACCGCGAAGTGCACGCCGACGTCGGTCACCCGTACCCGCCCGGCCTGCTCGATGTAGCCGAGCATGCTGTACGCCATGCCCTCCAGTCCGGGGTGCACCCGCCGTGAGAGTTCCGCCACTCTGGCCCGGCCCCGCCGGAACATCAGCGCGACCTCGCTCTCCACCGCCACCAGGGCTTCTTCGTCACTCACCGCGCCAGTATCGCGCAGCGACACCCGCCGGAAGCCAGTACCGAAGGTGCGACAAGCCAACTACTTCATGGTATGAAGTATCGGTTCTGGAAGTACCGTTTTCCCCCGTTACGCAAGGAGATGTGGATGGCAGCCCCGGGGCAGGGTTTCGTCGCCGAACTGAAGAGTGCGGTCACCCCGCGCGCGGCACCGCTCGTGCTCGGAGTGCTGCTGCTCCAACTCGGCTTCATCACCTCGTACATCGGGGCGCTGCACAAGCCGGCCCCGCAGAACCTCTCCATCGCGGTGGTCGCCCCGCCGCAGGTCGCCCCCAAGCTGGTCGGCGCGCTGGAGGCGGTGCCGAACGACGCCGTCAGGGCCCTCACCGCACCGGACGCCGAGACGGCGACCCAGCAGATCAAGGACCAGAAGATCTACGCGGCGCTGGTCGTGGACCCGACCGGCACCCAGGACACCCTGCTGGTCGGCGGCGCCCGCGGCACGTCCGCGGCCAAGGCCGCCGAGACCATCACCACCGCGATCGACCAGAGCCAGGGCCGCACCGTCAAGGTCCACGACGTGGTGCCGCTCGCCGCGGGCGACACCAACGGCCTCTCCGCCTTCTACCTGGTGATCGGCTGGTGCGTCGGCGGCTACCTGGTCGCCTCGATCCTGGGCATCAGCGCGGGCTCCAAGCCCGCCAACGTCCACCGCCTGCTGATCCGCCTCGGCGCGCTCGCGCTCTACTCGATCGGCGCCGCGGTGCTCGGCACGCTGATCGCCGGGCCGGTGCTGGACGCGCTGCCGGGCCCGATCCTCGGCCTGAGCGCCGTCGGCGCGCTCGTGGTGTTCTCGGTCGGCGCCTTCACCATGGCGCTCCAGTGCCTGTTCGACATCATCGGCATCGGCATCGCGGTGCTGATCTTCGTCGTGCTCGGCAACCCGAGCGCGGGCGGGGTCTACCCGGCGCCGATGATGCCGCCGTTCTGGCGGGCGATCAGCTCCTGGATCCCGAACGGCGCCGGCACCAGCGCGGCCAAGTCGGTCGCCTACTTCGACTCCACCAACCTGGGGCTGCCGGTCCTGGTCCTGGTGGTCTGGGCGCTGATCGGCATCGGTGTCGCCCTGCTCGCCGTGCTGCGGCACCCGCGCTCCCAGCGCCGCGAGCTGGTCTCCGCCGAGGCCTGAGCCGCCCGGTTGCGACCGTCACCGAGCCCCCGGCCGCCCCGGCCGGGGGCTCGGTCGCGCTCCCGGTCCCGGCACGCGTGCCACCCGCGGGGCCCGGGGCTCCTAGCCGAGCGGCCCGGGGTCGGCCACGATGGCCCGCACGACCCGCACCGCCGCGCCCAGCAGCGGGCCCCGGCGGCCCAGCCGGGAGACCGTCAGCCGGTCCTCGGACCAGGGCCGCACCGTCACCCGGGCGGCCAGTTCGGCCCGCATCGCGGGCAGCAGCCAGGGCGCCAGCCGGGCGTAGCCGCCGCCCAGCACCACCTCGGCCGGGTCCAGCAGGTTGACCGCGCCGGCTGCCGCGGTGCCGAGCGCCGTGCCGGCCCCGGCGAGCGCCGCGCGGGCGGCTTCGTCCCCGGCCCCGGCGCGGTCGGCGAGCAGCGCCACCCAGTCGCCCCGGGCCCCGGTCAGGCCGGCCGCCCGCAGGGCCGCCGCCTCGCCCGCGTACTGCTCCAGGCAGCCGTGCGCCCCGCAGGCGCAGCGGCGCCCCCCGGGGTGGACCGGTACGTGGCCGAACTCGCCGGCATAGCCGCCGGCCCCGCGCAGCAGCCGGCCGCCGACCACGATCGCCGCGCCGACCCCGGCCTCGGCGGAGACGTACAGGAAGTCCTCCGGGCCCTCGCCCAGCCAGCGCTCGGCCAGTCCGCCGAGGTTGGCCTCGTTGTCCGCCTCGATCGGCAGCTCGGCCAGGCCTCCCCCGGCCGTCCGCAGCGCCGGGCGCAGTGCCGCGGCCAGCGGGATGTCCTGCCAGCCCAGGTTGGCGGCCCGCCGGAGCATCCCGCCGGAGCCGCCGACCAGCCCGGGCACGGCCAGGGTGAGTCCGGCCGGGCGCAGCCCCGACTCGGCGACGGCCTCGCGCAGCAGGTCGGCGAGGTCGGCCATCACGGCGGCGGGCGCGCGGCCGTGGTTGGAGACCTCCCGGCGCCGCCAGGCGCGGACCTCCCCGCGCAGGTCGACCACGCAGGCACCCAGGTGCCGCACCCCGATCTCGGCGCCGAGGCCGCCGGGCCCGGCCGGGTTGAGGCCGAGCGCGGTGCCGGGACGGCCGACCTTGCCGCTGGGCGCGGCGGGGCCCTCCTCGACCACCAGGCCGGCGGCGATCAGCTGTTCGGCGAGCGAGGAGACGGCCGCCCTGGTCAGCCCGGTCCCGGCGGCCACCTCGGCGCGCGAGCGCGGTCCGCTCGCGATCGTCCCGAGCACCAGGGCCAGGTTGGCCCGGCGCATCCCCTGCTGGCTGGCGGGCCCGGTCGGGACGGGGTCCGGCTCGTACATAAGGCTCACCTCGCCCCTTTACGGCACATCCCGTGGCATCTCGGGTGCAGCGTAACCGGGTTCCGCGAGCACCGTCGCCGGTTCCGCGAGCACCCTCGCCGGCACGGGAACGGGCTCGGCCCGGCCGGGCCCGGCGGGCGGGGCGGGCGGGGCGAAGACCCACCGCCGCATCGCCCAGTAGCGGAACAGCATCGCGACGAAGGTGCCGACGACCATCCCGCTGAGGAAGTCCGCCAGCTCCTGCCCGCAGGGGCCGACGTACGGCTCGCGCAGGTCCAGGACGTACCGGGAGAGCGCCAGCGGTACGTCGTTGACGACGATCGCCACCGCGCTGACCAGGACGAACATCAGCGCCTCGCGCTGCCGGCCGGCGGCCCGGAAGGCCCAGCGGCGGTTCAGCACGTACGAGACGACGGTGCCGATCACGGTCGCGACGGTCAGCGCGACCACCGGTTTGTGCTCCAGCACGGTGAACTTGAGCTCGAAGTCGATCACCGTGGTGAGCACGAAGCAGCCGCTCCCGACCAGCAGGAACTTCACCAGCCGGCGGTGCCGTACCAGGAAGGGGCGCAGCCGGTCGGGCACCCGGGCCAGAGCGCGCTGCGTGGGGGACGGCATCTCCGCAGTCTCGCACGCGGGGATGCCGCCGGCCCTTCGGACCGCCGGTGGGGCCCGGGCCACCGCTCGGGCGGCCCGGGCCTCCGGTCAGGCGGCCACCAGCACCGTGGCCGCGGCCGGCTCCAGCGCCAGCTCCAACACCTCCCGCACGTCCGCCACCGGGTGGACGGTGAGCCGCTCCAGCACCTCGGCCGGGAGGTCGTCCAGGTCGGCCTCGTTGCGCTTGGGGATGATCACCGTGGTGACCCCGGCCCGGTCGGCGGCGAGCAGTTTCTGCTTCACCCCGCCGATCGGCAGCACCCGCCCGGTCAGCGACACCTCGCCGGTCATCGCCACGTCGGTGCGCACCTTGCGGCCGGAGAGCAGCGAGGCCAGCGCCGTGGTCATGGTGATGCCGGCGCTCGGCCCGTCCTTGGGGACGGCCCCGGCCGGGATGTGCAGGTGCACGCCGCGGTCGCGCAGCGAGGTGACCGGCAGCTCCAGCTCGGCGCCGCGCGAGCGCAGGTAGGAGAGCGCGATGTGCGCGGACTCCTTCATCACGTCGCCCAGCTGCCCGGTGAGGGTCAGCCCGGTGCCGCCGGTCTCGGCGTCGGCGAGCGAGGCCTCGATGTAGAGGACGTCGCCGCCGGCGCCGGTCACCGCGAGGCCGGTGGCCACGCCGGGGACGGCGGTGCGGCGCTCGGCCGGCTCCTGGGCGGACTCCGGCACGTGGTGCGGCCGGCCGATCAGGGCGCGCAGGTCCTGCGCCCCGACCGCGGCGGGCAGCTCGCGCTCGCCCAGCTCGGCCTGTACGGCGATCTTGCGCAGCACCCGGGCGATCGAGCGCTCCAGGTTGCGGACGCCCGCCTCCCGGGTGTACTCCCCGGCGAGGCTGCGCAGCGCCGGCTCGTCCACGGTGACCTGCTCGCCGCCGAGGCCGGCCCTCTCCAACTGGCGCGGGAGCAGGTGGTCGCGGGCGATGACGACCTTCTCGTCCTCGGTGTAGCCGTCCAGCCGGACCAGCTCCATCCTGTCGAGCAGCGGCTCGGGGATGGCTTCCAGGACGTTGGCGGTGGCGAGGAAGACGACGTCGGAGAGGTCGAGCTCGACCTCCAGGTAGTGGTCCCGGAAGGTGTGGTTCTGCGCCGGGTCCAACACCTCCAGCAGGGCGGCGGCCGGGTCGCCCCGGTAGTCGGAGCCGACCTTGTCGATCTCGTCCAGCAGGACGACCGGGTTCATCGAGCCGGCCTCCTTGATCGCCCGCACCAGCCGGCCGGGCAGTGCGCCGACGTAGGTGCGCCGGTGGCCGCGGATCTCCGCCTCGTCCCGGACGCCGCCGAGCGCGACCCGGACGAACGTGCGGCCCATCGCTCGGGCCACCGACTCGCCGAGCGAGGTCTTGCCGACGCCGGGCGGGCCGACCAGGGCCAGCACCGCTCCCTCCCGCCGCCCACCGCTCTTCCTGGGGAGCGCTTCGCTCCGCCCCTCCGGCCGAGGCCCGCCGGCCGGCCCGAGCCCCTGGCCGGCCCGACGCTTGCGGACGGCCAGGTACTCGACGATCCGCTCCTTCACGTCGGCCAGGCCGGCGTGGTCGGCGTCCAGCACCGCGCGGGCGCCGGCGATGTCGTACGCGTCCTCGGTGCGCTCGTTCCAGGGCAGTTCCAGGACGGTGTCCAGCCAGGTGCGGATCCAGGAGCCCTCGGGCGACTGGTCGGAAGCGCGTTCCAGCTTGTCGACCTCCTTGAGCGCGGCCTCGCGGACGCTCGTAGGGAGGTCCGCGGCCTCGACCCGGGCGCGGTAGTCGCCCTCCTCGTCGGCCGCCTCGCCGTTCAGCTCGGCCAGCTCCTTGCGGACGGCCTCCAGCTGGCGGCGGAGCAGGAACTCCTTCTGCTGCTTGGCCACGCCCTCCTCGACGTCCTTGCGGATGGTGTCGTTGACCTCCTCCTCGGCGAGGTGGTCGCGCAGCAGGGTGAGCGCGTACTCGAGACGGGCGACCTGGTCGGCCTCCAGCAGCACCTTGAGCTTCTGCTCAGCGGTGACGAAGGGCGCGTAGCCGATGTTGTCGGCGAGCTCGCCGACGCCCTCGATCTGCGCCACCCGGTCGACGATCTGCCAGGCGCCGCGCTTGCGCAGCCACTGGGTGGACAGCGCCTTGTACTCCCTGACCAGCTCGGCGGCCCGGCCGGCCACCGGGGTGCCCACCGAGGACTCCCGGAACGGCGTGGTCTCCACCCAGAGGGCGGCGCCGGGGCCGGTGGTACCGACGCCGATCCGGACCCTGCGCACGGCGCGCACCAGCGCGGCGGGCTGCCCGACCGCGTCGGGGCCGTCGGCCAGCCGGCCGACCTGCTCCACGGTGGCCAGCGTGCCGGCCGCCGCGTACGAGCCGTCCACCCGCGGGACCAGCAGGACCTGCGGCTTGCCGGCGCCGGTGGCAGCGGCCCGGGCGGCCTCGACCGCGGCGCGCACCTCGGTGTCCTTCAGGTCCAGCGGAACGACCATGCCCGGCAGGACGACCTCGTCGTCGAGCGGCAGCACGGGCAGGGTGAGCGGTGTGGACGTCGATGCCATGATCTCTCCCCAGTCAGCGAACTTGAGTCGACCTGACTAAGGCCTCGCGACCACCGGATGTTCCCGGCCCTCCGTTCGCCGTGAGCGAACACGGATCGGGGCGGGAGGTGCCGCGCCGGGCTCCGTCAAAAGAGCACGGAAAGCGCACCGGAAACGTCTCCGGAAATCCCGGGGCGAAGATCCACGGCCCCGGAACGATCACGGCCGGGCAGCGGCGTCAACGCGCCGTCCACACCCGCGCGGGCGCACCGCCGGCGGCCGTCGCCGGGGCCGGACGCGGCCTCAGCGGGCGCCGTTCGGCCCGGCGCACCCAGCGCCACAGCGCGACCCCGGTCAGCACCGCGGCCGGGTGCCCCACACCGGTGATCACGTCCCTGTCGGTGGCGATCTGCTCGGCGATCATCAGCCCGGCGCCGCCCAGCGCGAGCAGCCGCCCGCGCCGGGAGAGCAGCCCGGCCACCGCCCCCAGGCAGGCGAGCACGCCGTAGCTGACCCCGATGTCCAGGCGGTCCATCACCTCGGGCGCCATCCGCCCGGTCTCCACCGCGGCGATCACCACCCCCTGGGAGAGCAGCGTCGCCACGACGTGCCCGGCCGCGAACACGGCCGCCGCCCGGGCCGGGCCGATCCTGCGCTCCAGCGGCGCGAGGGTGAGCGCGAATCCCCACAGGTAGGGCATCCACACCTCGCCGGCCACCCAGAATCCGCTCAGCGCAAGGGCGCGCAGGGGATGCTGGAGCAGGTTGTGCCCGTCCGAACTGGAGGCTTCCTGCAACCGCTGGACGAGTTCCGGATCGGCGAGTCCGGCGAAGGTCGTGGTGGCTCCCACGACGGCGAGGTACCCGAGCGTGAAGGGCGTTCGCCGGGGCGTCGGCACCCGTTCCAGCAGCCACTCCACGACACCGGCGCGCAGCCCGAGGCGGAGCATTCCGTACGGCGCTCCCGCGGTCCGGGCTCCGCCGGCACCGCACCCCGGTCCCGCCATGCCGCCTCCGCTCCACGCCGCAGCCACCGGCTCCTCGCGTGGTGCCCAACGTACCGGCGCGCGCCACGGATTCCGCCCGGTCGGGTGTTGTCGCGGCCACGGTACGTCGAGGTCCTGGGAGGCACCTGGGAAAAGCCCGTGAGGACCCCGACCGTAGCGGACCGGAGGATTCCCGACATTGGTCCAGACCTTCTCCCCGCCAACGCGGCAGCACGGCCTCTGACCGGCGACTTGGCGTCAACTGGACTGCATACGTACCGTTACGCAGAGAAAATTCGCCGGGTAAGGTATCGGCCCGTGCCCACTCGTGCAGTGGGTCCGAGGGCGGCCCGACAGCCGGCCCACGGGCCGGAAACGTCCGGTCCACCTGCCGGGAAGCATCCGCTGTCCGTACGCTGCGAAGTGCGCGGGAGAAGTGGGCGGCCGACCATCCGTCCTCGGCTCCCTGTCGCACGACGGGACGGCGGACCCGGCACAGTCCACGACGGAACAAGACTACGAGCGGAGCCCCGCCATCCCCACAGGTGGCCGGCCCGCAGCCCTGGGGGCGGTGGCGTGACCGTGACAGAAATTCAGCAGGACAACCACAACACCGGTGGCACTGTGAGCAGCCAGCGCAGAGTCCTGGTGGTGGAGGACGAGCCCACGATCGCCGAGTCGATCGCCGCCCGGCTGGGCGCCGAGGGCTTCAAGGTCGCCGTGGCCCACGACGGCCCCGGCGCGGTCGACGGCTTCCACACCTGGCAGCCGGACCTGGTGGTCCTCGACATCATGCTGCCCGGCTTCGACGGCCTGGAGGTGTGCCGCCGGATCCAGGCCCAGCGCCCGGTGCCGGTGCTGATGCTGACCGCCCGCGACGACGAGACGGACCTGCTGGTCGGCCTCGGCGTGGGCGCGGACGACTACATGACCAAGCCGTTCTCGATGCGCGAGCTGGCCGCCCGCGTCAACGTCCTGCTGCGCCGCGTCGAGCGCGCCCAGCAGGCCGCCCGCACGCCCGCGCTGGGCAGCCTGCGGTTCGGCGAGCTGGAGATCGACCACGTGCAGCGCCGGGTCCGGCTGGCCTCGGGCGACGTCCACCTGACGCCGACCGAGTTCGACCTGCTCGCCTGCCTGGCCGCCCAGCCGCGCGCCGTGCTCACCCGCGAGCAGCTGCTGGCCGAGGTCTGGGACTGGACCGACGCCTCCGGCACCCGCACCGTGGACAGCCACGTCAAGGCGCTGCGCCGGAAGATCGGCGCCAGCTGGATCCGCACCGTCCACGGCGTCGGCTACGCGCTGGAGGCCCCGCTCTCCTAGGACGGCTTCGCGGGCGACGGGCCGCCGGGGGGCCCGTGTCCGGACGACGCCGGGCCACCACGCGGGGGGACGACGCGGGGACCACACGGGACAATGACCTTTCCACAGCAACGCAACGGGGAATCCGACGACGCGCGGCCGCAGAACCTCGCCGCCCGCGCCGCCCGCCGGGTCTGGGCCGACATCCGGCCGCTCGACCCGGTCCGCTCGATCAAGGGCAAACTCGCCCTGCTCGTGATCGTCTCCGTGTTCCTGGCCACCGGGATGGTGGTCGTGGCGATCCGGTCCGAGACCCAGATCCGGATCATCATGGTCTTCTCCATGATCGCCTCACTGCTCTTCATGCAGTTCCTCGCGCACGGGCTGACCGCCCCCCTGCGCGAGATGACGGCCGCCGCCCGCGCGATGGCCTCCGGCGACTACAGCCGCCGGGTCGAGGTGAACTCGCGCGACGAGATCGGCGAACTGGCGGCCGCCTTCAACGCCATGGCCGCCGACCTCCAGGCCGCCGACCGGCACCGCCGCGAGCTGGTCGCCAACGTCTCGCACGAACTGCGGACGCCGATCGCCGCGCTGCGCGCCGTCCTGGAGAACGTGGTGGACGGCGTCGTCCAGCCCAATCCGGCCACCCTGGAGGCGGCACTGGAGCAGACCGAGCGGCTCGGCCGCCTGGTCACCCACCTGCTCGACCTCTCCAAGATCGACGACGGCGTGGTCGACCTGGACGCCCGCCCCTTCGAGGTGCGCGAGTTCCTGGACGGCGTGCTGCGCGGGGTCACCGTGGACGGCGCGACGGCCGGCGGCGCCTTCTCCCGGCGCGGGGACGTCCGGCTGGCCCTGGAGGTCAGCCCGGTCGGCCTGACCGGCGTGGCGGACCCGGAACGGCTCCACCAGGTGGTCGCCAACCTGGTCGACAACGCCTGCAAGCACTCCCCGCCCGGCGGCACCGTGACGGTGCGGGCGCGACCGGAGGGCGAGCGGGGCGGCCTGCTGCTGGAGGTCGAGGACGAGGGCCCCGGCATCCCGCCCGCCGACCGCACCCGGGTCTTCGAGCGGTTCAGCCGCAGCGGCACCGCGACCGCCGCCGGGCCGGGCGCGGACGGCGGCACCGGGCTGGGCCTGGCCATCGCCCGCTGGGCGGTGGACCTGCACGGCGGACGGATCGCGGTGGCCGAGTCCCCCCGCGGCTGCCGGATCGAGGTCCGGCTGCCCGGACAGCGCCAGGGCGACGGTCAGGACATTTGTCACAGATCCGACACAGAGGTACACGAAGATCGTTAGCGGATTCGGCCGAGTTTTTGTCCGGTTTCGCCCCGGTATGGATCCTGTTCGGCGCCGATCGGTTCCCCCCAGATACGGCTTTCTAACGCACTTTTTCAGCCAAAGTGCAGGTCAACACTGTGATCTGGACGACGCCTGGGCCTCGGGGACTGCGCGATCACCGGTCAGGGGCGTAGCCTTAATCCCCGCTGTCCAAACATCCCAAAAGGAAGCGGAAGAGGGCGGTTGCCGCCGTGTCGCCACAGTCCCCTGAAACCCCCAACAGCTCGGCAAGCTCCACTGGCTTCGGCCCCAATGAGTGGCTCGTCGACGAGATCTACCAGCAGTACCTCCAGGACCCGAACTCGGTCGACCGAGCCTGGTGGGACTTTTTCGCCGACTACAAGCCCGGTACCGAGGTGACCCCAGTGACCCAGGCCGCGACCCAGGCCGGCCCCGCGCCGACCCCTGCCGCTGCCCCCGCGCCCGCCGCTGCTGCTCCGGCCGCGCCCGCCGCCGCCCCGGCCGCTCCGGCCCCGCTCGCCGCCGCGCCCGCCGCGCCCCCGGCCCCCAAGGCCGCCGCCCCGGCGCCGGCCGCGCCCGCCGCCGCTGCCGGCCCCGAGCTGGTCCAGCTCCGCGGTCCGGCGAAGGCCGTCGCCAGCAACATGGACGCCTCGCTGGAGGTGCCGACCGCGACCTCGGTCCGCGCCGTGCCGGCGAAGCTGTTGATCGACAACCGCATCGTCATCAACAACCACCTGCAGCGCGCCCGCGGCGGCAAGGTCTCCTTCACCCACCTGATCGGCTACGCCCTGGTCCAGGCCATCAAGGCCGCCCCGGGCATGAACCACAGCTACAAGGTGGAGGACGGCAAGGCCTTCCTGGTCAAGCCGGAGCACGTCAACCTCGGCCTGGCCATCGACCTGGTCAAGCCCAACGGTGACCGCCAGCTGGTCGTCGCGGCCATCAAGAAGGCCGAGACGCTCGACTTCTTCGGCTTCTGGCAGGCCTACGAGGACATCGTCCGCCGGGCCCGCGCCAACAAGCTGACCATGGACGACTTCACCGGCGTCACGGTCTCGCTGACCAACCCCGGCGGCATCGGCACCGTGCACTCCGTGCCGCGCCTGATGCAGAACCAGGGCACCATCGTCGGCGTCGGCGCCATGGAGTACCCGGCCGAGTTCCAGGGCTCCGCCCCGGAGACCCTGTCCCGCCTGGGCGTCTCCAAGATCATGACGCTGACCTCGACCTACGACCACCGCGTCATCCAGGGCGCGGCGTCCGGCGAGTTCCTGCGCGAGATCCACCGCCTGCTGCTCGGTGAGAACGGCTTCTACGACGAGATCTTCGAGTCGCTGCGGATCCCGTACGAGCCGGTCCGCTGGGCCACCGACGTCGCCACCACCCACGACGACGAGGTCAACAAGACCGCGCGCGTCATGGAGCTCATCCACTCCTACCGGGTCCGCGGCCACCTGATGGCCGACACCGACCCGCTGGAGTACAAGCAGCGCAAGCACCCCGACCTGGACGTCGTCCAGCACGGCCTCACCCTGTGGGACCTGGAGCGCGAGTTCGCGGTCGGCGGCTTCGGCGGCCACAAGATGATGAAGCTCCGCGACATCCTCGGCCTGCTGCGCAACACCTACTGCCGCACCGTCGGCATCGAGTACATGCACATCCAGGACCCGAAGCAGCGCAAGTGGCTGCAGGAGCGCCTGGAGAAGCCGTACGCGAAGCCGGAGCGCGAGGAGCAGCTGCGCATCCTGCGCCGCCTGAACTCGGCCGAGGCCTTCGAGACCTTCCTGCAGACCAAGTACGTCGGCCAGAAGCGCTTCTCGCTGGAGGGCGGTGAGTCGCTGATCGCCCTGCTGGACGCGACCATCGACTCCGCCGCCGAGCACCGCCTCGACGAGGCCGTCATCGGCATGGCCCACCGCGGCCGCCTGAACGTGCTGGCCAACATCGTCGGCAAGCCGTACGGCAAGATCTTCGGCGAGTTCGAGGGCAACCTCGACCCGAAGTCGATGCACGGCTCCGGCGACGTCAAGTACCACCTGGGCGCCGAGGGCACCTTCACCGGCCTGGACGGCGAGACCATCAAGGTCTCGCTCGCCGCGAACCCCTCCCACCTGGAGGCCGTGGACCCGGTCGTCGAGGGCATCGCCCGCGCCAAGCAGGACATCCTGGACCAGGGCGGCACCACCTTCCCGGTGCTGCCGATCCAGATCCACGGTGACGCGGCCTTCGCCGGCCAGGGCGTCGTCGCGGAGACCCTGAACATGTCGCAGCTGCGCGGCTACCGCACCGGCGGCACCGTGCACGTCGTGGTGAACAACCAGGTCGGCTTCACCGCCGCCCCGGCGTCCTCGCGCTCCTCGATGTACTGCACCGACGTGGCCCGCATGATCGAGGCCCCGATCTTCCACGTGAACGGCGACGACCCGGAGGCCGTGGTCCGCGTCGCGCGGCTCGCCTTCGAGTTCCGCCAGGAGTTCCACAAGGACGTGGTGATCGACCTCATCTGCTACCGCCGCCGCGGTCACAACGAGGCCGACAACCCGTCGTTCACCCAGCCGCTGATGTACGACCTGATCGACAAGAAGCGCTCGGTGCGCAAGCTGTACACCGAGGGCCTGATCGGTCGCGGCGACATCACCATGGAAGAGGCGGAGCAGGCGCTCCAGGACTTCCAGGGCCAGCTGGAGAAGGTCTTCGCCGAGGTCCGCGACGCGGCCCAGGCGCCGGCCGACGCCACCGCGGGCAAGCCGGTCGCCGACTTCCCGGTCTCCATCCGGACCGGCATCTCCCAGGAGATGGTCAAGCGGATCGCCGCCTCGCAGGTCAACCACCCGGACTGGCTGACCGTCCACCCGCGTCTGCTGCCGCAGCTGCAGCGCCGCGCCGGCTCGGTCGAGGACAACACCATCGACTGGGCGATGGGCGAGACCCTCGCCATCGGCTCGCTGCTCATGGAGGGCCACCCGGTCCGCCTGGCCGGCCAGGACAGCCGCCGCGGCACCTTCGGCCAGCGGCACGCCGTCCTGATCGACCGCAAGACCGGCGAGGACTACACCCCGCTGCAGTACCTCACCGAGGACCAGGCCCGCTACACCGTCTACGACAGCCTGCTGTCGGAGTACGCGGCCATGGGCTTCGAGTACGGCTACTCGCTGACCCGCCCGAACGCGCTGGTCATGTGGGAGGCGCAGTTCGGCGACTTCGTCAACGGCGCGCAGACCATGGTGGACGAGTACATCGCCTCCGCCGAGCAGAAGTGGGGCCAGCACTCCGGCGTCACCCTGCTGCTGCCGCACGGCTACGAGGGCCAGGGCCCGGACCACTCGTCCGCCCGCCCGGAGCGCTTCCTCCAGCTGTGCGCGCAGAACAACATGACGGTCGCCATGCCGACCCTGCCGTCGAACTACTTCCACCTGCTGCGCTGGCAGGCGCACAACCCGCACCACAAGCCGCTGGTCGTCTTCACCCCGAAGTCGATGCTGCGTCTGAAGGCCGCGGCGAGTGCGACCGAGGAGTTCCTGTCCGGCTCGTTCCGCCCGGTCATCGGCGACACCACCGTCGACCCGGCGCAGGTCCGCAAGGTGGTCATCACCGCCGGCAAGTTCTACTACGACCTGGAGGCGGCCCGCACCGAGCGCGGCGTCACCGACACCGCGATCGTCCGGGTCGAGCGGCTCTACCCGCTGCCGGTGGCCGAGCTCCAGGAGGAGCTGGCCCGCTACGGCGACAACGTCCAGTTCGTCTGGGCGCAGGAGGAGCCGGCCAACCAGGGCGCCTGGCCGTTCATCGCGATGAACCTGGTCGACCACCTGCAGGTCGTCATCGGCCGCAGCGGCGGCGACGCCCGTCTGCGCCGCGTCGCCCGCACGGCGGCCTCGTCCCCGGCGGTCGGCTCGGCCAAGCGGCACGCCGCCGAGCAGCAGGCGCTGGTCGAGGAGGTCTTCGCGCTCTGACGCGCTGAAGCCCCGCGCCTTCCACGCCCGCGGCCCCGCCCTCCCCACCGGGAGGGCGGGGCCGCGGGCGTTCGCGCTCCCGGCCCCGCGTTCGTGCTCCCGGCCCCGCGTTCGTGCTCCCCGCCCTGCGTTCGTGCTCCCCGCCCGTTAGGTCCCAGCTCTGCAACCAAACCGGAACCGCGGTGCGCGAGATCCTGACGGGTCGATAGGTTATGCCTCGCCGTTCGGCAGCCCCGGCGCCCGTCAGCTCGCCCGGCCGCCACGGCCGTACCACCTCACCGCTCTCCCAGGGGGATCACCACATGAACGCCGACACGCCTCGGGACGCCGGCAAGCTCCCACCGGTCTTCCAGCCGCTCCTCCCGGACGACCCCCGGGAGGTCGGCGGTTACCGGCTGTTCGCCCGGCTGGGCGCCGGCGGCATGGGCCGGGTCTACCTCTCCTACACCCCGGGCGGACGCCCGGTCGCGCTCAAGGTGGTGCGCCCGGAGTTCGCCGAGGACGGCGAGTTCCGCCGCCGCTTCGCGCAGGAGGTCAGCAACGCCCAGCGCATCCACGGGCTCTACACCGCGCAGGTGATCGACTCCGGCGGCCTGGACGGCGACGCCCCCTGGCTGGTCACCGCGTACGTCCCGGGCCCGTCCCTGCAGCAGGTGGTGCGCGAGAACGGCGCACTGCCGGTGCGCACCGTGCTGCTGCTGATGGGCGGCATCGCCGAGGCCCTCCAGGCGATCCACAGCGTCGAGGTGGTCCACCGCGACCTCAAGCCCGCCAACGTGCTGGTCGCCGGGGACGGACCGCGGGTGATCGACTTCGGCATCGCCCGGGCCGCCGACGCCACCGCCCTGACCGGCACCGGCTACCGGATCGGCTCCCCCGCCTTCATGTCCCCCGAGCAGGCCCAGGGCCGCCCGGTCACCCCGGCCACCGACGTCTTCGCGCTCGGCGCCCTGGCCGCGTACGTGGCCGGCGGCACCGCGCCGTTCGGCGACGGCCCGGACACCGCGGTGCTCTACCGGGTGGTGCACGAGGAGGCGGACCTGTCGGCCGTCCCGGCCGACCTGCGCGAGCTGATCCAGCGCTGCCTGGCGAAGAGCCCGGAGGACCGCCCGACCCCCGCCGAGATCATCCAGGTCGCCCGCAACCACCCGGAGGTCGGCGGCCAGCTGCGGTTCGGCGACGACTGGCTGCCGCGCGAGGTCAACACCGAGATCACCCGCCGCTCCGACCTCCCCAAGACGCCGCCGACACCGCTGCCGGCCGCGCCGGCCACCCCGCCGACCCCGGTGCCCGCGATGCCGGCCGCCGTCCCGGCCGCTCCCCCGCAGCCGCCCGTCGCGCCGACCCACCCCGTCTCCGCCCCGACCCACCCGGCCACCGCGGTGCACCCGCAGCAGCCGCCCGTGACGCCCCCGCCGGGCTTCGCGCCGCCGCCGGTCGGCTCGTACGGCGCCCCGCAGCCGCCCACCGAGTCGCCGACCGCACCGGTGCTGCCGGCCCCGCCGACCGCCCGGCTCCAGCAGCCGGAGCCGCCGTCGTACGACACCCCGCCGCCCGGACCGGTGGTGACCGCCGCCCCGGAGCCCGAGCCCAAGCGCAAGGGCGGGGTGTCCTGGAAGGTGCTGCTCACCGTCGCCCTGGTGATGGCGGTCGGCGGCACCGCGGGCGGCGTGGTGCTGATGAAGAAGCTGGGCGACGACACCAAGTCGGGCGACAGGCCGGCCGCCGCGGTCACCGTGACCCAGAGCCCGGACGCGACCAAGGCGAAGTCCTCCCCGAGTGCCTCGGCGTCCTCCGACCCGGTGACGGCCACGCCCTCGAAGCCCGGCCAGAGCACCGCCTCGGCCCCGGCCCGGCCGGCCGGCTACTCCCCGATGCTGGACAAGAAGTCGCTGGCGATCCCCAGCGCCGAGTACTCCTCCGACGCCTACCGGATCGACCTGGACTCGGGCACCGTGGTCCCCCGCTCCACCGACCTCAAGTGGGGCCTCGGGGTGGTCAACGCCGGCGGCACCGGCGGCAGCAAGGCCAACTCCTTCACCAGCTACGGCGACAACAAGTCGGACTTCGCGGTGATCACCGAGCCGTCCGTCACCGCCGAGCAGTGCGCCGCCGCGATCGACTCCCGGCCGGACACCGACCTCTCGTACAACCGGGTCGCGCCCGGCCGCCTGCTGTGCGTCCGCGACCGGGTCACCCGCAACATCGCCGTCGCGGTGATCGAGCAGGCGGACCCGACCACCGGGGCCGCCAAGGTCACCGTCAGCACCTGGCGGGCCGGCTGACCGGACTATCCTGACCAGGTCAATCCCCACCGGACCGGAGCGAACCGTGTACTTCACCGACCGAGGCATCGAGGAGCTGGAGAACCGGCGCGGCGAGGAGGAGGTCACCCTGGGGTGGCTGGCCGAGCAGCTGCGCACGTTCGTCGACCTCAACCCGGACTTCGAGGTCCCGGTCGAGCGGCTTGCCACCTGGCTGGCGCGGCTCGACGACGAGGACGACGAGTGACCCGGTGACGGCCGCCGCGAGGCCCGGGAGGCAACCGCCTCCCGGGCCTCGCGCGTGTCCGGGTACGGCGGCCCCACGGCCCCGTAGGGGAGACCTCGGGGGCGGATCGGGGTCGGGATCGGGGGCCGGCGCGCTTGACTCTGCCCGCACGCGATATATCGTCTTTAAAAGAGAACGCGATACATCGCGATCGGCAACGGGAGGCGGCAGAGATGAGCCAGTGGACGGTCGACGGCCCCGAGAGGATCACCTTCGACGAGCCGGTGCGCGCGCTGCACGTGCGGACCATCGAGGGCACGGTGAACGTGGTGGCGGCCGAGGGCCCGGCCCGTCTGGAGGTCACCGAGCTGGTCGGCGAGCCCCTGCACGTGACCCTGGTGGACGGCGTCCTGACGGTCACCTACAAGGACATCAACAGCTGGAGCGAGTTCGGCGACCGGCTCAAGTCGGTCGGCTCGGTGAAGAGCCTCTTCGGCTCCTTCAAGCGCAAGCGGATCGCCGGCGTGACCGTGACCGTCCCGACCGAGGTCGAGGTCAAGGTCGGCACCGTGTCGGCCGACGCCACCGTCAGCGGCGTCGACGGGCACGTCTCGGTGCAGAGCGCCAACGGTGACACCACCCTCGCGGGGGTGACCGGCCTCATCGAGGCCGGCACCGTCACCGGCGACGTGGACGCCCAGGCGGTGGGCGGCCGGCTCAAGGTCAACACCGTCTCCGGGCAGCTCACCGTGATCGCCGGCACCGCCGACCGGGTCCAGGCCAACACCGTCACCGGGGCCGTCACCCTGGACCTCGACGTGGCCGGCGAGACCGACGTCAAGGTCAACACCGTCAGCGGCGCGGTCGTGGTCCGGATACCCTCGCTGGCCGACGCCACCGTCGAGGCCGGCTCCACCAGCGGCGACGTCTCCAGCACCTTCGAGCAGCTCCAGATGAGCAGCACCTGGGGCGCCAAGAAGATCTCCGGCCGACTCGGCGAGGGCCGCGGTAGCCTCAACGTCACCACCGTCTCCGGCGCGGTCACCGTGCTGCGCCGCCCCGACTCGGAGGAGGAGGGCCCGGTGGTGGTCAAGGAGATCCCGGCCGGCCCCGGCACGCCGAACCTCACCAAGGAGGCCTGAGATGACACCGGTGTTCGGCCACGGCCGGCTGCGCCTCTACCTGCTGAAGCTGCTGGACGAGGCCCCGCGGCACGGCTACGAGGTGATCCGGCTGCTGGAGGAGCGGTTCCAGGGCCTGTACGCCCCCTCCGCCGGGACGGTCTACCCGCGGCTGGCCAAGCTGGAGCAGGAGGGCCTGGTCGCCCACAGCACCGAGGGCGGCCGCAAGGTGTACCGGCTGACCGACGCCGGACGCACCGAACTCGAAGCCCGGCAGGGCGAGTTGGACGAGCTGGAGCTGGAGATCCGGGACTCCGTGGCGCAGCTCGCCGGGGCGATCCGCGAGGACGTCCGGGACAGCGCCAAGGACCTGCGCGAGGAGCTGTGGAACGCCGCCAGGCAGGCACCGCGGCCGGAGCGCACCGAGAGCGGCGACCCGTGGGCCGGGCCCTGGGGCGACAACGAGTCCTGGCAGCGCGCCAAGGAGGAGTTCGCCCAGTTCAAGCAGCAGGCCAAGGAGCAGGCCAAGCGCGCCCGGGAGCAGGAGCGGGCCGCCAAGGCCAAGGCGAAGGCCGCCGAGGAGGAGGCCCGCCGGCTGCGCGAGCAGGCCAAGGCCTCGCGCACCGCCGCGCAGCAGGAGGCGCTGCGGATCAAGCGCCGGGTCGAGCAGCAGGTGCGCGAGCACGCCGCGAAGGGCGACTGGCCGACCGGACTGGCCGAGGGCCTGTCCGAGCTGACCAAGGGCCTCGCCGGGCTGGCCGACGCGGCCCGCTGGGGCCACGGCGCGGACGAGCCGCCCGCCGAGCCCGCCGAGCGGATCACCGTGACCCGGATCGACCTGGACAAGGACGAGCCCGGCGCCCCGGCGGACCTGCCGCCGTGGGCCCGCACCGACCCGGCCGGGGACCCGGCCCGCGAGCTGGAGCGGCTGCTCGACCGCTTCCGCGACCAGGTCCGCGACGCGGCCCGGGACGGCGGGGTGAGCGCGGACAAGCTGGCCGAGGCCCGCGCGGTGCTGGGCTCCGCGGGCGAGCGGCTGAAGCGGCTGCTCGGCTGAGCCGACGGCCGGCGCCCTGACGCCGACTCCGCACCGGCCCGGTGCCCCCGTTCGGGAGGCACCGGGCCGCCGCGCGTGAGGGTGCGCCGGTGCGCCCGGACCGTCAGGGGGTGAGGACGATCTTGCCGAAGACGTCGCCCTTGGCGAGCCGGGCGAAGCCGTCCCGGGCCTCGGCCAGCGGCAGCACCGAGTCGATCACCGGCCGGACACCGGTGTTGGCGCAGAACGAGAGCAGCCCGGCCAGCTCCTCCTTGGTGCCCATGGTCGAGCCGACCACCTTGAGCTCCAGGAAGAAGATCCGGTTCAGCTCGACGGAGCTCGGGTTGGTGCCGGAGGTGGCCCCGGAGATGACGATGGTGCCGCCCGGGCGCAGCGACTTCACCGAGTGCGACCAGGTCGCGGCGCCGACCGTCTCCAGCACCGCGTCCACCCGCTCGGGCAGCCGGGCGCCGCTCTCGAAGGCCGCGTCGGCGCCGAGCTCCACCGCCCGGGCGCGCTTGGCCTCGTCCCGTCCGGTGACCCAGACCCGCAGGCCGGCCGCCTTGCCGAGGACGATCAGCGCGGTCGCCACCCCGCCGCCCGCCCCCTGCACCAGGACGGTGTCGCCGGGCTTGACCCCGGCGTTGGTGAACAGCATCCGGTAGGCCGTCAGCCAGGCGGTGGGCAGGCAGGCGGCCTGCTCGAAGCTCAGCTCGGCGGGCTTGGGCAGCAGGTTCCAGGTGGGCACCGCGACCCGCTGGGCGAAGGTGCCCTGGTAGCGCTCGGTCAGGATGGACCGCGGCTCGTCGGGGCCGACCCCGTGGCCGCTCTGGCCGATCACCGAGTGCAGGACCACCTCGTTGCCGTGCTCGTCGACGCCGGCGGCGTCGCACCCGAGGATCATCGGCAGTTTCTCGGCGGGCAGGCCGACCCCGCGCAGCGACCACAGGTCGTGGTGGTTGAGGCTGGCGGCCCGGACCGTGACCACGCTCCACCCGGGACGGGCCTGCGGCTCGGGGAGGTCGCCCAGCTCCAGCCCGCTCAACGGGTCGGCGGCGTCGATACGTGCGGCATAGGCAGCGAACATGCCCCGGACGATAGCCGCGACGGCCGGGGCCGGGAACCACGCGGAGGTGTGACGCGTGTCCCGGCCCCGGGCCGTTTGCCGAATGTCCGGTCGGATCGTCAGATCCGCGCCACGCCCTCCGCCCGGGCGGCCTCGGCGACGGCCTTGGTGACCGCCGGCGCGACCCGCTCGTCGAACGGCGAGGGGATGACCTTCTGCGGCGTCAGCTCGTCGGCCACGACGCCGGCCAGCGCCTTGGCGGCGGCCAGCTTCATGCCCTCGGTGATCCGGGAGGCGCGGACCTGGAGGGCGCCCGCGAAGATGCCCGGGAAGGCCAGCACGTTGTTGATCTGGTTCGGGAAGTCGCTGCGGCCGGTGGCGACCACCGCGGCGTACTTGTGCGCGACCTCGGGGTGGATCTCCGGGGTGGGGTTGGCCATCGCGAAGACGAACGCGCCCTCGGCCATGGTCGCGACGACCTCCTCCGGCACGGTGCCGCCGGAGACGCCGATGAACACGTCGGCGCCGGCCAGCGCGTCGGCCAGCGAGCCCTTGAGGCCGGTGCGGTTGGTCTGCCCGGCGATCTCCGCCTTGACGTCGGTGAGGTCCCCGCGGCCCTCGTACACCACGCCCTTGCGGTCGCAGACGGCCACGTCGCCGATGCCGGCCGCGACCAGCATCTTGGCGATGGCGATGCCGGCCGCGCCGGCGCCGGAGATGACGGCCCGCAGCGAGCCGATCTCACGGCCGGTCACCTTGGCGGCGTTCCACAGGGCGGCGGTGGTGACGATCGCGGTGCCGTGCTGGTCGTCGTGGAAGACCGGGATGTCCAGGGCCTCCTGGAGCCGGCGCTCGATCTCGAAGCAGCGGGGCGCGGAGATGTCCTCCAGGTTGACGCCGCCGAAGGAGGGCGCCAGCCGGATCACGGTCTCGACGATCTCGTCGACCCCGGTGCAGGCGAGCGCGATCGGCACCGCGTCCACGCCGCCGAACTGCTTGAACAGGATGGCCTTGCCCTCCATCACCGGCAGCGAGGCCTGCGGGCCGATGTCGCCGAGGCCCAGCACCGCGGTGCCGTCGGTGACCACCGCGACGGTGTTGGACTTCCAGGTGTAGTCGTCGACCAGCTCCGGCTGTTCGGCGATGGCCGTGCAGACCCGGGCGACACCGGGCGTGTAGGCGAGGGACAGGTCGTCCGCGTCGCGCACCGGGACGGTCGCCCGGATCTCCATCTTGCCGCCGCGGTGCAGCGCGAAAACCGCGTCGACCGGATCGTCGGTGTCCTGGGTGCTGCTGTGAATGATCTCCGCTGCCACGATGACCTCTTCGTCATTGATCTGGCGAGGACGCGCGGCCGACGGGCAGGGCGACCCGTCCGGAAACCGGAAACCGGGTACGCCGAAGCGGACCCGGGGTCAGGGTCGGGGCGCTGCCGTCGGGCGGCGCCCTCGGATGAGGGTGTTATGGGGTCTGTGTTGTCCGCGTTGTGCTTCCGGGCCGAGCGTAGGTCGGACAAAGGCATCGCACCTATGCCTTTTCGTCCTCGTCGCGTACGGTTCATCGCCGCGCTGTCGCTTCACAGGGGCCCGGCGTCTCAAGCGCCGGGCTCCGGCGGCGGCAACGGCATGAGCGCACGCGCACCCGCAGGAGTGAACGCAGATCCGAAGGGGAGTCGGTGCCCCGGATACGGAGCCGCGTGAGGACTTCCGTTCCCGAGCACCCCGAGCCTGTCGGGGCTCGTCGGTCCGGTTCGAGCGTTCGGGGGTCACCCGGTACCGAATTCTGACACACCCGCCGCCGGGCCCGGCAGGTCGGGATGGCAGGATCGCTTGTCCGCCATTTCGCGTACACCCCCGCGACACCGTGGCGACCGCACGTCCCGCCCTCAGGAGCCGCCCTCATGCCTCACGTCCGCCACGCCCGTCGCCCGATCCCGGCCGGCGCCGCCCTGGTCACCGCCGGAGCCCTGCTGCTGACCGGCTGCGGCGGTGGGCAGGCCGCCCAGGACGACCCGGTCAAGGACCTCCGCGCCAAGCTGCCGAAGGCCCAGCGGGCGGCCGGGGTCCTGCGGATCGGCATGGACGTCAACTACGCCCCGGTGGAGTTCCCCGGCCCCGACGGCAAGCCGGCCGGCCTGGACCCGGACATCGCCGCCGCCCTGGGCCGGATCCTCGACGTGCGGGTCGAGTTCGTCGACACCCCCTTCGACAAGCTGATACCGAACCTCCAGGCCAAGCAGTACGACCTGGCGATGTCGGCGCTCAGCGACACCCGCCAGCGCCGCGACGCCCTGAACGAGAACGGCAAGCAGGCCGGTCCGGGCGTGGACTTCGTGGACTACTTCATCGCCGGCACCTCGATCGTCGTCCCGAAGGGGAACCCCAGGGCGATCAAGTCCCTGGACGACCTGTGCGGCAAGACCGTCGCGTTCCAGCAGGGCACCACCCAGGACGAGATCGTCACCCGTCAGGTGGCCGTCTGCGCGCGGGTCGGCCGCCCGCCGCTGACCCCCCACAAGCTGGACACCGACACCAAGGCACTGGCCGAGGTCGCCTCCGGCGCCGCCGCGGCCGAGCTGAACGACTTCCCGGTGGCCGCCTACGCGGCGAAGACCACCGACGGCGGCGGCCGCTTCGAGGTGACCGGCGGGCAGTCCACCTCCAACCCGTACGGGATCGCGGTGCGCAAGGACGACACGCCGCTGCGCGACGTGCTGGCCAAGGCGATCGACCAGCTGATCCGCGGCGGCGAGTACGACAAGATCCTGGCCAAGTGGAACGTCAGCGCCGGCGCGGCGCAGAACGCGGTGGTCAACGGGGGCATCTGAGCCGGCGGGGCGGCGGGGCGGCGGGCCTCCGGGAGCGGAACAGACAGGTCTGCATACTTATGCGCAGCGTGACAGGGACACGGGATAAGTCCGAATAGCGGACAGCGCGGCCCCTCGTTATCCGATTTTGATCTGGATGAGGGCCACCTGACTGTCATCAGATGGCAGGATTCCCCCCATCCCGGATCGAGTCGGCCACTGGTCGAGGCCGTTCGGTCAACGTCCACCTCGGCGGAGGGTGGCGGTAGCAGTACCTCGTAGAACCCCGGGCGGCTCCCCCGCGCCCGGGCAGCTGCACGACCCGGCCTGCACGTACGACGACGTACGGCGACACGCACCCGTACCGAGCCGCGCGGCTCGCCGTTTCCGGTGCGCCGCTCCCGCGGCGCGCTCCGCCCGACCTCTCTCCCCCAGGATGGAGATCCCCCTCATGACCACCCGCACCCGGCGCAACCGGCTCTTCGCAGCCGGTCTGGTCGCCGCCTCCGTCTCCCTCGCGCTGACCGGCTGCAGCAGCACGAGCGAAAGCAGCGGCGCCCCCAACGCCTCCGCGACCGTCAACGAGGTCAAGGCCGACCCCAAGCTGGCCGCGCTCGTCCCGGACGACGTCAAGTCGGCCGGCAAGCTCGTGGTGGGCGCGGACGCCTCGTACGCGCCGGACGAGTTCAAGGACGACAGCGGCAAGGTCATCGGCCTGGACGTCGACCTGGCCAACGCCATCGCCGCCAAGCTGGGGCTGAAGGCCGAGGTCCAGGACTCCGGCTTCACCGCGATCATCCCCGGCATCCAGTCGAACAAGTTCCAGCTCGGCATGTCGTCCTTCACGGACAACAAGGAGCGCGAGCAGATCGTCGACATGGTGACCTACTTCAACTCCGGCAGCGCCGTCGCGGTGAAGAAGGGCAACCCGGAGAAGATCGACCCCAAGGACCTCTGCGGCAAGAAGGTCGCCGTCCAGACCGGCACCACCCAGGCCGACGAGATCAAGGACACCCGCGACCCGGACTGCGCCAAGGCCGGCAAGCCGGGCATCCAGAACGGCGGCGACAAATTCGACCTCCAGACGGACGTCACCAACGCCGTGGTCTCCGGGCGCGACCAGGCGATGATGGCCGACTCCCAGGTCGTGGACTACGCGGTCAAGCAGTCCGGCGGCCAGCTGGAGAAGGTCGGCGAGACCTACGGCGTGGCCCCCTACGGCGTCGCCCTGGCCAAGGGCTCCAAGCTCGCCCCGGCCATCCAGGGCGCCGTCCAGTCGCTGATCGACGACGGCACCTACAAGCAGATCCTCACCAAGTGGGGTGTCGAGGCCGGAGCCATCGACAAGTCGGTCATCAACGGCGCCAACTGACCCTCGTACGCTTCACCTTCTCCCCCGAGGCCACACCGTGAACTCTTTGGACAAGGGGACGGCGGAGAAGGGGCGGCCTGAGACCATCAAGGCCGTCCCGGTCCGCCACCCCGGACGCTGGGCGGGCGCAGTCGTCATCGCCGTACTCGGAGCGATGCTGCTGAGCGCCCTCTTCACCAACCCCGCCTTCAAGTGGGACATCGTCGGTCAGTACCTGTTCCACGACAGCATCATGCACGGCCTGCTGGTGACGCTGGAGCTGACTGCGCTCGCCATGCTCATGGGTGTGGTCGGCGGCATCATCCTCGCGGTGATGCGGCTGTCCCCGAACCCGCTGCTGGCCGGCGTCGCCTGGGTCTACATCTGGATCTTCCGCGGCACCCCGGTGCTGGTGCAGCTGGTGTTCTGGAACTTCCTCGGCCTGATCTGGGCCAAGCTGTCGATCGGCGTCCCGTGGGGGCCGGAGTTCTGGTCCGAGCAGACCAACGTGCTGATCCCGACCTTCGTCGCCGCGCTGCTGGGCCTCGGCCTCAACGAGGCCGCCTACATGGCGGAGATCGTCCGCGGCGGCATCCAGTCGGTGGACGAGGGCCAGGCCGAGGCCTCGCACGCCCTCGGCATGAGCCGGTTCCAGACCATGCGCCGGATCGTCCTGCCGCAGGCCATGCGGGTGATCATCCCGCCGACCGGCAACGAGACCATCTCGATGCTCAAGACCACCTCGCTGGTCTCCGTGATCTCCCTGGAGGAGATCTTCCGGGCCGGCCAGGTCATCTACTCCCGGAACTACCAGAACATCCCGCTGCTGATCGTGGTCAGCATCTGGTACCTCTTCTTCACCTCGGTGCTGACCATCGGCCAGTACTACATCGAGCGCCACTACGCCCGAGGCTCCAACCGCACCCTCCCGCCCACCCCGCTGCAGCGGCTGCGGGGCCTGTTCGCCGGGAAGCCCGCCCCCAGGACGAACGCCGACGTCGTCCCGGGGCTCGAGGGAGGTGGTCACGTATGACCGATCTGACCAAGACCCCCGCCGGCGCCGGCGCGTCCGCCGAGCCGATGGTCCGCGCCGAGAACGTGCACAAGTCCTACGGCATGGTCGAGGTGCTCAAGGGCATCGACCTGGAGGTCAGGCAGGGCGAGGTGTTCTGCCTGATCGGCCCGTCCGGCTCCGGCAAGTCCACCTTCCTGCGGTGCATCAACCACCTGGAGAAGATCAACGGCGGCCGCCTCTGGGTGGACGGCGAGCTGGTCGGCTACCGGCAGAAGGGCGACAAGCTCCACGAGCTCAAGGACCGCGAGGTCGCCCTCAAGCGGCGCGACATCGGCATGGTCTTCCAGCGCTTCAACCTGTTCCCGCACATGACCGCCATCGAGAACGTCATGGAGGCGCCGGTCCAGGTCAAGGGTGAGAGCAAGGCCGACGCCCGCGAGCGCGGGATGGCCCTGCTGGAGCGGGTCGGCCTCGCCGACAAGGCGAGGAACTACCCCTCGCAGCTCTCCGGCGGCCAGCAGCAGCGCGTGGCGATCGCCCGCGCGCTGGCCATGAAGCCCAAGCTGATGCTCTTCGACGAGCCCACCTCCGCGCTCGACCCGGAGCTCGTCGGCGACGTCCTCGACGTCATGCGCGGCCTCGCCGAGGAGGGCATGACCATGGTGGTCGTCACCCACGAGATGGGCTTCGCCCGCGAGGTCGGCGACGCGCTGGTGTTCATGGACGGCGGGGTGGTGGTCGAGTCCGGCAACCCCCGCGAGGTGCTCACCAACCCCCAGCACGAGCGCACCAGGGCCTTCCTGTCCAAGGTGCTCTGAGCCCGTACCGTCGGCGCCCGACAGGTCCGTCCTGCCGGGCGCCGACGCCTTCCCGCCAGGAAAAAGCGGCTGGAGCCCCGCACGGGTAATAGGCTGGAGGCAGTCAGCCCGTTACCGAATTCTGGAAGGACCCCTGTGGAGCTCGCCGCCTACGCCGATCTCGCCGTTCGGCTGGTGAACACCGAGGAGCCCGAGCGCGGCACCGACACTCTGACCTCCGTGGAGGCGGTGCGTGCCCTGTTCTCCGACTCCTCGCGGGCCGCCGCCCTCGCCGACGAGTCCGACCTGCCCCGGCTGCGGGCGGTGCGGACCCGGCTGCGCGGGGTCTTCGAGGCCGCCGCCGAAGGGGACGAGACCCGGGGGGTCGACCTGCTGAACAGCCTGCTGATGGAGTACCCCGTCAGCCCGCTGATCTCCGGGCACGACCACCTGGACGACGCCGGACGGCCGCGCTGGCACCTGCACCTGGCCGACAACTCGCCGACCGCCACCGCGCACTTCAGCGCGGTCGCCTGCATGGGCCTGGCCGTCCACCTGACCGAGCTGGGCGCCGACCGCCTGGGCATCTGCCAGGCCGCGCCCTGCCGCAACGCCTACCTGGACACCTCGACCAACCGCTCCCGCCGCTACTGCTCGGACCGCTGCGCGACCCGCGCCAACGTGGCCGCCTACCGGGCCCGCAAGCGCCAGGAGGCGGAAGCCGCGGCCCGCGCCTAGCCGGTCCTAGACCTCTTCCACCCAGACGCCGAGCCGGCGGGCCAGGCCCGGCACCCGGGCCAGCCGCGGGGCGAGCAGCAGCCGCTCCAGGCGTCGCCCCGGCGCCAGCCAGGCCGGGCTCGGGCGCAGCCGCAGCAGCGCCCGGCCGAGCACCAGCTCGTCCGGGACTGCGCCGTAACTGCGGCTGTCGCTGTCCACCGGACGGTTGTCGGAGAGCAGCCACCAGCCCTTGGCCCGGCGCTCGGCGGCCCGCTTCACCACCAGCAGGTCCTGCTGGAACGGGTGGCGGAAGACCACCACCGCGCCCGGCCGGATCGGCGCGCCGTAGCGGACCAGCAGCTGGTCGCCCTCGCGCAGGGTCGGGACCATCGACGGCCCCGCCACGTCGACCAGCCCGAACGGCAGCGCGCCACCGTCCCGGCCCTGCCTCCCGGCTCCGGCATCCTCCGGCCGCGTGCTCCGCGCCACGACTCCTCCTCCGATCCGCCCGCCCCCAGTCTGCCGTACGGACCGTCACCCGTTCGATGTCCCGAATGCCCCGTTTCCAGGTCCGCCTTTTGCCCTAGGCCCACCGCCCGATCGCGAAACCGGGAGGGCGGAAGGGTAATCTCGGGCGCGGGAAGACGATCTAAGGAAGGACTCCCATGTTCTCTCGTCTGTTTGCACCGCGCGCCACCGCCCACGCCCACTGCGACCTGCCCTGCGGCGTGTACGACCCGGCGCAGGCCCGGATCGAGGCCGAGTCGGTCAAGGCCACCCAGGAGAAGTACCAGGCCAACGAGGACCCGCACTTCCGCGCCCGCGCCATCATCATCAAGGAGCAGCGCGCCGAGGCCGTCAAGCACCACATCTCGGTGCTGTGGAGCGACTACTTCAAGGCCCCGCACTTCGAGAAGTACCCGCAGCTGCACCAGCTGATCAACGACACCCTGAAGGCCGCCTCGGCCGCCAAGGCGTCCACCGACCCGGCCACCGGCCAGGCCCTGCTGGACCTGATCGCCGAGGTCGACAAGATCTTCTGGGAGACCAAGCAGGCCTGAGCCCGACGCGGCCTTCCGGCGCCATCCCGACCGGGAGCGCCGATGGCCGATGCCGTTCGGGTGCAGCACGACGCACCGCGACGCAGGGTGAAACCCGAGGTCATCACCCGCTCGTCACCCGAACGATCGTGAGCACGAGGAGCCCCTCACCCCCTTCCGGGGTGAGGGGCTCCTCCGTTTCGGGACGCGGGGAGGGTGACATGCGGGCACTCCCGCACCTCCACCCGCCCCCGCGCCGGCACCCCAACACCCGCGCACCACACGCCCGTTCACCCACCACCGACGGGCACGGGCGCGCCCCGCCGCGCCCACCGTTCAATATGGTGCGTATTAAATACGTGATGCATCGTCAGCCGGGTGAGCACACCCAGCCCCGATGCCCGCCCGCCCCGCCGCAGGGTGCACACCCGCGCCCGCCTGCTGGAGGCCGCCGGCCGGGTCATCGTCGAGCGCGGCCACGCCCAGGCCACCATCGAGGACGTCTGCGCCGCCGCCGGCTACACCCGCGGCGCGTTCTACTCCAACTTCTCCAGCAAGGACGACCTCGTCCTGGCGCTGTTCGACCAGCACGCCGCCAACCGCCTCGACCAGCTGGAACGGCTGCTCGACGCGCCCGCGCACGGCCGGCTCGACGCACTGGCCCGCTCGCTGCTGGAGGTCGACCCCGTCGAGCGGAACTGGATCCTGCTGTTCCTGGAGTTCCGGGCGCACGCCGCCCGCGACGCGCAGCTCGCCGACCGCCTCCACGAGCACGACCGCGCCGTCACCGACGCCCTGGCGGGCCTGCTGGAACGCTCCCGCCCGGCGACGGCACGCACCGCCGTCCCGCTGCGCGCCGTCGCAGCGACCCTGCTCGCCATGCGCGAGGGCATCCTCGCCCGCACCGCGGGGGAGGGAGCCGGCGCCCGGCAGGCCCTGGAGGACGCGGTGCGGACGCTGTCCGCGATCCTGCCGGAACTGGGCATCACCGCGGCGCACTGAGCCCCCACCCGGCCGCGCCGCAAGCCCACGACAGCCGGGTCCACCACCGACTCCCGCGGGGGAACGCCATGCCACGGACACCGGACGATCCGGACACCGAACCCACCCGGCACACCGAGCCCGCCGAACTCGCCCCGCCGGCCGACCCCCGGCGCTGGAAGGCGCTGCTGTTCATCGGGCTGGCCCAGCTGATGGTCGTCCTCGACACCACCGTGGTGAACATCGCGCTGCCCTCCGCCCAGCAGGACCTCGGCTTCTCCGACGACAACCGCCAGTGGGTCATCACCGCCTACTCGCTGGCCTTCGGCTCACTGCTGCTCTTCGGCGGAAGGATCGCCGACCTCGTGGGCCGGCGCCGGATGTTCACCATCGGCCTGATCGGCTTCGCCGGCGCCTCCGCCCTCGGCGGCGCGGCCGTCTCCACCGCCACCCTGCTCGCCGCCCGCGCGCTGCAGGGCGTCTTCGGCGCGCTGCTGGCGCCCGCCGCCCTGTCGCTGCTGTCCGTGATGTTCCACCGGCCCGCCGAACGGGCGAAGGCGTTCGGCATCTACGGCGCCGTCTCCGGCGGCGGCGGCGCGCTGGGACTGATCCTCGGCGGCGTCCTCACCGAGTACCTGAGCTGGCGCTGGGCACTGTTCGTCAACCTCCCCTTCGCCGCCGCGGGCATCATCGGCGCCCTGACCGTCGTGCGCGAACCCGCCGGCCGGCTCCCGGAACCGCCCCGCCTCGACGTGCCGGGCGTCCTGCTGGCCACCAGCGGCCTGTCCGCCCTCGTACTCGGCTTCTCGCGGGCGGAGACCGAGGGCTGGCACGCCCGCACCACCGTCGCCCTGCTGGTCGCGGCCGTGCTGCTGCTCGGCGCGTTCGTCCTGGTCGAGAGCCGCACCGCGGCACCGCTGCTGCCCCTGCGCGTCGTCACCGACCGCAACCGGGGCGGGGTCTACCTCGCGCTCGGTCTGGCCGTGATCGGCATGTTCGGCCTCTTCCTGTTCCTCACCTACTACCTGCAGACGGTCAAGGGCTACTCTCCGGTCGCCTCCGGCCTCAGCTTCCTGCCGATGATCGTGGCCATGGTGACCGGCTCCACCCAGATCGGCTCCCGGCTGATGAACCGCCTCCCGCCCCGGCTGCTCATGGGCCCGGGCTTCCTGGCCTCGGCGCTGGGCATCCTGCTGCTCACCCGGCTCACCCCCGACAGCTCGTACGTGGCGTTGGTGCTCCCGGCGCAGGTCCTGCTCGGGATCGGGATGGGAACGGCGTTCATGCCTGCGACCAGCCTCGCCACCCACAAGGTGGCGCCGCGCGACGCGGGGGTCGCCTCCGCCATGGTCTCCACCTCCCAGCAGGTGGGCGGCGCGCTCGGTACCGCGCTGCTGAGCACCCTGGCGGCCGGCGCCGCCCACCGCTGGGCGAGCACCCACCTGGCCGACGCGCCCGCCCTCGGCGCCGAGCACTTCGCCGACCGGGCGACGGTGCACGGCTTCGCCACCGCCTCCTGGTGCGCGGTGGCCGCCCTGGCCGCGGCCGCCGTGGTCGCCTTCACCCTGATCGACGCCCCGCGCCAGGGCGCCGCCCCCGCCGAAGACCAGTCCACCCACCCGCAGGAGCCGGCCCTGCACGCCTGAGCACAGCGGCGGGCGGGGACCCCCGATCAGGGAGCCCCCGCCCGCCGCGGCGCTCAGCCGGCGAACACGGCCTTCATCACCGACCCGTCGCCCACCCTGGCGAGTGCCTCGGCGTGCGCCTCCAACGGGAAGACCGTCACCAGGCCCGCCAGGTCGAAGCTCTCGGTGAGCGCCGGAAGCAGCCTGACGTACTCGATCACGTGAGCGCCGGAGAACGCCCACGAACCAACCACGTCCAGCTGCCGGTGGACGATCTGATGCGGGTTCAGCATCGTGTCGCCGGCGTCCGTGTACTGGCCGATCACCAGGTAGGAGCCGCCGCGGCGGACCAGGGACAACCCCTGGGCGACCGCGGCCGGCACGCCCGCACACTCGATGACGAGGTCGGCACCGTGCCCGCCGGTGGCCGCCAGCACCTCGGCGAGCACCTGCTGCGGGTCGGCGGCCCCGGCGATGTCGATGTGCACGTCCCCGATCCCGGCCTTCGCGGCCAGCCGCAGCCGCTGCTCCGGGCCACCGACCAGTACCACCTTGGCGGCGCCGGACAACCGGGCCAGGGCGGCGGCGGCCAGGCCCACCGGGCCGCTGCCCTGGACCACCACGGTCTCGCCGAGGCGGACCGGGCGGCGTTCGAAGAGCGCGTGCACCGAGCCCCGGCTCGGGCGTCTCCGCGCGCAGCGCCAGGTAGGCGGTGGCGAGAGCGGTCAGCAGACCGAGCGTGCCCAGCGACCAGCCGACCAGGTCGGCGGCTCGCTCCGAGGCGTACCGGATCGGTCCCTCGGCCCCGACCAGGCCGTACACCACGTGCTCCAGACGCTCCGCGAGCGTGGGGCCGGGGCTCTGGCTCGACGGATGGACGCTGACGATGACCAGCCCCAGCAGCACACTCAGCGTGCCCAGGCCGAGCAGGCCCGCCGGCGCCCGCAGGCGGGTCCCGGGGTCGGCGGCGGCGTAGAACTCCCGTCGGTGGACCAGGATCGCCGCCAGCAGGACCAGCGGGACCACGGCGGCCGCCGGATGCCGGTGCAGCAGGTGCAGCACCGCGCTCGCGGGCAGCAGCACGACCACCGCCCGCCAGGCCCGGCGCTTGCGTCGGCGCAGCGCGTGGGCCAGCAGGAGCAGCAACAGCCCGCTGGTCAGCGATCCGACCGCTGCCAGGGTGGTCACGCCGCCGGGCAAGCCGCCCAGCCAGCCGTGCACGCGCGAGCGCCTGAACCCCGGGAAGACGGCGTTCAACAGGTCCAGGAGGCCGATCACCTGACAGGCCAGGCCCGATGCCGCCGGCACCCAGGACCGGGGGACGGCCGCGACCCGGGCGCGGACCGCCCCGAGCCCGCTGCGATTGCGCTGGTTCATGATCCGGCCATAGCCGCCTGAAGAGCAAACTATCTTGACACCAGGCCCAGTTGACGGACCGTTTGGTGTCGGTTTAGGCCCCGGTTCGGGTGCGGCTCCTGCTCGACGGCGCTCAGCCGCTCCGTCACGCCGGAGCGGTGACGCCCCGACGCGCCGCCGCCCGACCGCCCCCGTCCGCGCCGCCGGACGGGGGCGGTCGTGCGTTCACGTCCGATCCGGCGCGGTAAGGGTTGCCTGCCCTGAGCGGCTGTTATGCTGCCAGGGCGTCCGAGGGGGAAGTCCGGTGTGAATCCGGCGCTGACCCGCAACGGTGAGCACGGCCCGTACCAGCCCGTACGACCGCGCCAGCCCGATCGCCCTCGGCCGCTGACCTCCCGACAACTCGCCGCGGACTGCGAGGGGAACGGCGCCCCGGCACGCCTCCGGCCGGCGCCCGCCCCGGCGCACCCGCGGCCCGAGGCAAGGCGCACCCGTGAACCGCGCACCCGTCAACCGTGCAGTCGGCCCGCCCGCTCGTCGAATACCCGTCGTCCCGCTCGCCGCCGGCCTCGCCGCCGCGCTGCTGCTCTCGCTGGTCTGCGGGGTCGCCCTCGGCTCCTCCGGGCTCGGCCTGCCCCGCGTGCTGCGGCTGCTGGGCGCCGGGCTGACGGGCGGCCGGCTGGACGCCGGCGAGGCGGCCGCGTACGCGATCGTCTGGGAGATCCGGCTGCCGCGCACCGTGCTGGCCGCCGTGGTCGGCGCCGGGCTGGCCGCCTGCGGGGTCGCCGTCCAGGCACTGGTGCGCAACGCGCTGGCCGACCCCTTCGTGCTCGGCATCTCCTCCGGCGCGGCCGTCGGCGCCAACGCCGTGCTGCTGTTCGGCGCCTTCGCCTCGCTCGGGGTGTGGGCGGTCTCCGCCTCCGCCTTCGGTTCCGCGCTGGCCGCCATGACGCTGGTCTACCTCGCCGCCCGCACCGCGTACGGGCTCACCCCGCTGCGCCTGGTGCTCACCGGCACCGCCCTGTCCTACGGCTTCTCCGCCACCACCACCCTGATGGTCTTCGCCGCCGACCGCGGCGAGGCCGCCCGGGACGCCATGATGTGGCTGCTCGGCAGCCTCGGCGGCGCCACCTGGGGCAAGGTGCCGATCGCCGCCGTCACGGTACTGGCCGGCCTCGCCTACCTGGTCTGCGCCGCCGGGCGGCTGGACGCGCTCGCCATGGGCGACGAGACCTCCGCCTCGCTCGGCGTGGACCCGGACCGGCTGCGCCGTGAGCTGTTCGTGGTGACCGCCGCCGTCACCGGCACCGTGGTCGCGGTCAGCGGGGCGATCGGCTTCGTCGGGCTGCTGATGCCGCACCTGGCACGGATGCTGGTCGGCGCGGGGCACCGCCAGGTGCTGGTGATCGCGCCGCTCGCCGGGGCACTGCTGCTGGTCTGGGTGGACATCGCCTCGCGCACCCTGCTGGCGCCCGCCGAACTGCCCGTCGGGGTGTTCACCGCGGTGCTCGGCGTGCCCGCCTTCCTGGTGATGATGCGCCGCCGCGGCCAGGCCTTCGGAGGCACCCGATGACCGACGAGACCGAGGTGACCGGCGCGACCGGACCGTCGCAGGCCCAGGACCTCGCCGTCGACGCCGTCTCGGTGGAGCTGGCCGGCACCCGGCTGGTCCACGAGGTGAGCCTGGCGGCCGCCGCCGGGCAGGTGGTCGGGCTGGTCGGCCCGAACGGCAGCGGCAAGTCGACCCTGCTGCGCTGCGTCTACCGGGTGCTGAAGCCGGCCGGCGGCGTGGTCCGGCTGGCCGGCGACGACCTGCACGCCCTCACCGCCCGCGAGACGGCCCGCCGGGTGGCCGCGCTGACCCAGGAGCACTCCGCCGAGTTCGACTTCACGGTGGCCAAGGTGGTCGCCATGGGCCGGCTGCCGCACCGCCGCGGCTTCGGCGCCCCGGCCGAGGGGGACAAGGAGCGCTGCGCCGAGGCGCTGCGCAAGGTCCGGGCCGGGCACCTCGCCGAGCGGGGCTTCCTGAGCCTGTCCGGGGGCGAGAAGCAGCGGGTGCTGTTCGCCCGCGCGCTGGTCCAGGAGCCGCGCCTGCTGGTGCTGGACGAACCCACCAACCACCTCGACATCGCGCACCAGTTGGAGGTGCTGGCGCTCGCCCGCGAGGCCGGTCCGACGGTGCTCACCGCGCTGCACGACCTCAATCTGGCGGCGAGCCACTGCGACCTGCTGTACGTGCTGCGGGCCGGCCGGATCGTCGCCTCCGGTCCACCCGGCGAGGTGCTCCGGCCCGCCCTGCTGGCCGAGGTGTTCGGCGTCCGGGGCACCCCGGTGCGGCACCCGGCGACGGGCGCCCTCCAGCTGCTGTTCGACCGCCTCGACCCCTCCGCCTGATCCCACCCCCTCCAGAGGAACCACCGTGCGCACCAAGGCCGTTGCCACCACCGCCCTGCTCGTCCTCGGACTCACCGCCTGCGGCGCCGAGATCGCCCCGAAGGAGGCCGCCACCGCCTCCGCCCACTACCCGGTGACCGTGCGCAACTGCGGCGACGAGCTCACCTTCGACCGGAAGCCCGCCCGGGTGGTGACCAACGACGTCGGCATCACCGAGCTGATGCTCTCGCTCGGCCTCGCCGACCGGATGGCCGGCTACGTGATGCCCGACGACAAGGGGCGGATCGACAAGGTCGCCTGGAAGGACGGCTACCAGCAGACGGCGTGGCTCTCCAAGCAGGAGATCACCAAGGAGATCGCGCTGGACGCCAGGGCCGACCTGGTCTTCGCCGGCTGGCACTACGGCTTCGACGAGGGCCGGGGCGTCACCCCGCAGGCCTTCAAGGCGCTCGGCATCGACTCGTACGTGCTCAGCGAGTCCTGCCGCAGCGGCAAGGGCACCGAGCGCGGCGTGATGGACCCGCTGGAGGCGCTCTACACCGACCTGGCCAACCTCGGTGAGGTCTTCGACGTCAAGGACCGCGCCGACAGGCTGATCGCCGACTTCAAGGCGCAGATCGCCGCCGTCCCGCAGCCCGAGCGCCGTCCGTCCGTCTTCCTGTACGACAGCGGGCAGGACAAGCCGTACACCGCCGGGAAGTTCGCCGCCGCGAACGAGATCATCGCCAGGGCCGGCGGGACCAACGTGATGGGCGACCTCACCGACAGCTGGGTCACGGCCGGCTGGGAGAGCGTGGTGCAGCGCGACCCCGAGGTGATCGTGATCAACGACTACGCGACGCCCGGGGCCGAGGAGAAGCGGAAGTTCCTCAAGTCCTTCCCGGCGCTGGCGAACGTCTCCGCGATCAGGAACGACCGGATCTTCGTCATGGACTACGTCGACCTGGTGGAGAGCCCGCGCAACCCGGCCGCGATCAGCGCGCTGGCCGAGTACCTGCGCACCGTGCCGGCCCGCTGACCGGCCCGGATCCCGCCCCTCCGGTACGGGCGGCCGGGCGTACGCTCAAGGTACGAGCCGACGGAACCCGACCGGAGGAGCGAGATCATGACCACCATGGCGGCACCCACCGCCTTCGACACCCGCGCACTGCGCGAGGGCATCGAACGCTGCGACGCCGAGACCCTCCTGTCGCTCTACGCGGAGGACGCCGAACTGCGCATGGTCGATCGCAGGACCCAGCCCAGCCACCCCCTGGTGATGCACGGGCGGGAGGAGATCGGCGCCATGCTGGACGACATCTACGGCCGCGAGATGACCCACAAGCTGGAACAGGTGGTGGTCCAGGGCGACCACGTCGCCTTCCTGGAGTCCTGCCGCTACCCGGACGGCGTCCGGGTGCTGATGTCCTCGATGGCCGGGCTGCGGGACGGCCGGATCGTCGACCAGACCTCCGTCCAGGCCTGGGACGAGACCGGTCCCGAGCAGTAGGCTCACAGGCATGATCCGCACCGCCGTCGCCACCGACGTCCCCGTCATCCACGCCATGATCCGCGAACTCGCGGAGTACGAGAAGGCCCTGCACGAGGCGAAGGCCACCGAGGAGCAGCTGCGCGAGGCCCTGTTCGGCGAGAACCCGGCCCTGTTCGGGCTGATCGCCGAGGACGACGCCACCGGCGAGCCGGTCGGCTTCGCGGTCTGGTTCCGCAACTTCTCGACCTGGCGCGGCACCCACGGGATCTACCTGGAGGACCTCTACGTCCGCCCGGAGTCGCGCGGCGGCGGCCACGGCAAGGCGCTGCTGCTGGAGCTCGCCCGGATCGCCGTCGAGCGCGGCTACTCCCGGGTCGAGTGGTCGGTCCTGGACTGGAACCAGCCCTCGATCGACTTCTACAAGTCGATCGGCGCGGTGTCGATGGACGAGTGGACGGTGTACCGGCTCACCGACGAGGCGCTGGCCTCCGCCGGACGGCGCTGAACGGCCGTCCGGAGTCCGGGGAAAGGGTCTGCCACCCTGCGTCGCAATGCCTTACCATGAGTAACTCCCGAACCGGGGTGCGGAAGGCAGAGCGATGGCGGATCCGCGACGCCGGGCCCCCTTCGGGGGTAGCAAGCGGTAACAAGCGGGGTACCAAGAAAGCACAGCGCGCCACCCAGGAGGCAAGGGTGTCCCAGATCGACGGCGATCTCGGTGTTCAGGACTTCGTGGAGGTCCGGCTGCCCGCAGCAGGGGCCTACCTCTCCGTGCTGCGAACAGCGACGGCCGGGCTGGCGGCCCGGCTGGACTTCACGCTCGACGAGATCGAGGACCTGCGGATCGCGGTCGACGAGGCCTGCGCCATCCTGCTCCAGCAGGCGGTGCCCGGTTCCGTACTGTCCTGCGAGTTCCGGCTGGTCGGCGACTCGTTGAAGGTCACCGTCTCCGCCCCGACCACCGACGGCAAGGCGCCCGAACGGGACACCTTCGCCTGGACGGTGCTCTCCGCCCTGGCCGGCGAGGTCGACTCCTCGGTCGGCGAGGACAAGACCGTGTCGATCAGCCTGCACAAGAAGCGCGGCGGGTCCCCCGCCCACTAGTCGGGCGCCGGACCGAACCGCACGACCGAGCAGCACCCACGCAAGGGCCGTCCGCCGCTCCCCCGACCCGGGGCCCGACGGACGGCTCCCGGTACCGCCCCCGGGCGGTACGACCAACGAGACAATTCCGGGGCCACCGGCCCCGGTGCTCCCGGAACGGAACGGGGGAATGGCCGTGAGTGATCTGGACCGTACCGGCCTCGCGACGGCGGGACCTGCCGTACCGACCCAGGCGAGCGTTCCCGGCCTCGCCGCCAACGACGAAGCGCACCCGAAGGACGCCCACCGGATGAGCCACCCCACCGAGCCGACGTCCGAGCCGACGCCTGCCTCCGTGCCACCGCCGGATCCGGTGGACGGGACGGACCAGGAGGTCGAGGCCGAGCTGCACGGCGCCGTGCCCGCCCAGAGCTCGCACCGCACCGGCGCCCCGGACCGGGAGGCCGCCCGCGCGCTGTTCGTCCGGCTGTCCGCACTGCCCGAGGGCTCCCCGGAGCGGGTCGAGCTGCGCAACCAGCTGGTGCGGATGCACATCCCGCTGGTCGAGCACCTGGCCCGGCGCTTCCGGAACCGGGGCGAGCCGCTGGACGACCTCACCCAGGTCGCCACCATCGGCCTGATCAAGTCGGTGGACCGCTTCGACCACGAGCGCGGCGTCGAGTTCTCCACCTACGCGACGCCGACCATCGTCGGGGAGATCAAGCGGCACTTCCGCGACAAGGGCTGGGCGGTGCGCGTCCCGCGCCGGCTCCAGGAGCTGCGGCTGTCGCTCACCACGGCGACCAGCGAGCTCTCCCAGCGGCACGGCCGCTCCCCCACGGTGCACGAGCTGGCCGAGCACCTGGGGATCTCCGAGGAGGACGTCCTGGAGGGCCTGGAGTCCGCCAACGCGTACTCCACGCTGTCCCTGGACGTTCCGGACAGCGACGACGAGTCGCCGGCCGTCGCGGACACCCTGGGCGCGACGGACGAGGCGCTGGAGGGCGTCGAGTACCGCGAGTCGCTCAAGCCGCTGCTGGCCCAACTGCCGCCCCGGGAGCAGAAGATCCTGGTGCTGCGGTTCTTCCGGAACATGACCCAGTCGCAGATCGCCGCCGAGGTGGGGATCTCCCAGATGCACGTGTCCCGGCTGCTCGCCCGGACCTTGGCCCAGCTGCGGGAGAAGCTCCTGGTGGAGGAGTAGGACTGACGGCCGCCCAGCTCCGGCTCGGCGGCCGTGCGGCCACCCGGCGGCCCTGTGCGCCCCTAGTCCTCGGACGGGGCGTACAGGGCCGCCGTCGACTTCGGGTTCAGCAGGCAGCCGATGCCCACCAGGCCGAGCACGCCGACCAGCACGCCGACCGCGACCATCGCGCCGCCGCTCTGGAACATGTAGTAGGCGACCGGCAGGCAGATCGAGTTGGTCAGCACCGCCGGACTGCGGCCCCAGCGGCGCTCCTTGAGCAGCGCGAGGGCGGCCAGGACCGGCAGCACGCCGAGCAGCACGATGACCGCTCCACCGAACTCGTTCAGGGCCAGCTGCTTGGCCTGGCCGGACAGCGCGGCCACCATGTCCCAGACGCCGACGACGGCCAGCGCGGCGCCCTCCAGGGCCGTGATGGCGGCGCCCAGGGTCAGGGAGGCCGGGCGGCCGGAGCCGGCCGAGGGTGCGGGTGCGGAGGTTTCTGCGGTCACTCCAGCAGGGTAGCCGCCGGTTGGTCCGTACCGACCCGTAGGCTTTCCCCATGCGCGCTCTCCTGGTCGTGAACCACAAGGCCACCACCACCAGTGGCCGGACCAGGGACGTCCTGATCCACGCGCTGCGCAGCGATCTCAAGCTGGAGGTCGCCGAGACCCGGTACCGGGGCCACGCGCGCGACCTGGCCCGCGAGGCGTCGGAGGACGGCACGGTCGACCTGGTGGTGGCGCTGGGCGGGGACGGCACCGTCAACGAGGTGGTGAACGGGCTGCTGGCGCACGGCCCGGGCGAGAAGGTCCCGCGACTGGCCGTGGTGCCGGGCGGTTCGACCAACGTGTTCGCCCGCGCGCTGGGTCTGCCCAACGACCCGGTGGAGGCCACCGGCGCTCTGCTGGACGCGCTGGAGCACGGCCGGGAGCGGCCGATCGGGCTGGGCAAGGCGATGACCGACGGGCTGCCGGACCGCTGGTTCACCTTCACCGCCGGCCTCGGCTTCGACGCCGGGGTGGTCGGCCGGGTCGAGGAGCAGCGCCGGGCCGGGCGCAAGTCCACCCACGCCCTATACGTCGGCCAGGCGCTCCGGCACTACTTCACCCAGCGTGAGCAGCGCCGCTCCGGCCCGATCTCCCTGGAGCTGCCGGGCCGCGAACGGGTTCCGGGCCTGGTCCTGTCGATAGTCAGCAACACCTCGCCCTGGACCTTCCTCGGCAACCGTCCGGTCTACCCCTCACCGCTGGCCTCCTTCGACACGGATCTGGACGTCTTCGGCATCACCCGGATGACGGCGTTCGGCACGGCTCGAACGGTCCGTCAGATCCTGCGGTCGTACACGTCTTCGAGCGACGGCGCCCCTCCGGTCGGGCCTTCCGGGAGGCACGTCGTCTCCTATCACGACGTCAGACACTTCACCTTGGTTTCAGAGGAACCGGCCCCGTTCCAGGTCGACGGGGACCATCTTGGAGACAGGAGTCGCGTCAGTTTCACAGGCGTACGGCGGGCACTGCGTGTGATTGTGTGACTGGAATGGGGCTTCCCCCTTCTTCTCGAACGCACAAGCCCCCTTCACTCCATAGAAGTACTGGCTGTGAGCTAGGCGACACCGAAGAATCCAAAATTCCTCCCCGAAGGGGGTTGTATCCGAGCCCGAGGTTTGCGAACCTCTACATGGCGATCGGGACACATCGCAGCGACGGCAACTCCGGAACCACAGGAGCGCCGACCGCGGAGTGCCCCTCGAATCGCCGAATCCCCCCAGCACAGACCACCCGGGCCCGGTGGGCCTTTGGTCTCTTTTGCTGTTGCGGGATTCGTGAAAGCGTTCACATTCACAAGCCATTCGATTATGCCGATCGGGCCACCCCCCGCGGCAGGAGGAGTTGGACGACCATGGACTGGCGCCACCGCGCTGTCTGCCGCGAAGAGGACCCGGAGCTGTTCTTCCCGATCGGGAACACCGGTCCTGCTCTGCTGCAGATCGAGGAAGCCAAGGCCGTGTGCCGCCGTTGTCCGGTGATGGAGCAGTGCCTCCAGTGGGCGCTCGAGACCGGCCAGGACGCCGGCGTCTGGGGCGGCATGAGCGAGGACGAGCGTCGCGCGATGAAGCGCCGCGCCGCCCGCAACCGCGCCCGCACCGCCTGATCGCCCAGCGATCACACGCCGTAGCACCGGCAGAACCGCAGTACCGATCGACACATGATCAAAGGCTTCCCTGCACCTCCTGGTGAAGCCTTCCGCACAAAGGACCTTGCCCAGCCAGGTCCCGCGACACCGAGCCCGCCCAGACACTTGATACTGTTCACTTAGAGCAATATCGTGGAGCTGTGGCGCTCACCGTGTGCAACGCACCGGCGAGGTGTCGCACCACCCAGAGCCCCCGTTCCGGCCGACTCCCCCCGACGGCCGGAACGGGTTGAGAGGCCCTGTCGACCCACCCCCCCGGTCGACAGGGCCTCGTTTCTGTTTTCGCGCTCCGGCTTCCGCACTCCGGCGCGTGGAGCGTGCACGCGGCGCTTCCGCCGAGCGCACGCCCCCGCCGTACGCCTTCGCGCAACGGATTCTCAGCAGCTTCTCAGCGAACCGGAGCCTCCGCGAACCAGTGCCTCAGCGGACCGGGATCTCCAGGACCACCTTCGTTCCGCCGTTCGGGCCGGCCACCATGTCGAAGGTGCCGCCCAGTTCACCGGTCGCCAGCGTCCGGACGATCTGCAGCCCGAGGTTGCCCGCCGTCTTCGGGTCGAACCCCTCCGGCATTCCACGGCCGTCGTCCTGCACCGTGATCAGCAGGTACTCCTCCGGCCGGGCGCCGCCGTTCCAGCTGTCCGACCAGCCCTTCCCGGTCGCCGGGGCCCGCCCGCGCAGCGCGCTGACCTCCAGGTTCCCGGAGGCGGTCGGGCCGAACGCGTGCTCCAGGGCGTTCTGGAGCAGTTCGGTCAGCACCATCGACAGCGGGGTGGCCACCTCGGCGGACAGGATGCCGAAGCTGCCGGTGCGGCGGGTCGCCACCCGGCCGTCCTGGGACAGCTCCATCACCATCGCCAGCACCCGGTCGGCGATCTCGTCGAAGGCCACCTGCTCGTCCAGCGCCTGGGAGAGCGTCTCGTGCACGATCGCGATCGAGCCGACCCGGCGCACCGCCTCGTCCAGCGCGGCCCGGCCGGACTCCGACTCCATCCGGCGGGACTGCAGCCGCAGCAGGGCCGCGACGGTCTGGAGGTTGTTCTTCACCCGGTGGTGGATCTCCCGGATGGTGGCGTCCTTGGTCATCAGCTCGCGGTCGCGGCGGCGCAGCTCGGTGACGTCCCGGCAGAGCACCAGCGAACCGGTCAGGGTGCCCTTGGGCTTGAGCGGGATCGCCCGCAGGGTCACCACTCCCCCCTGCGCCTCCACCTCGGTCTGCCGGGGCGCCCAGCCGCTCGCCAGCTTCACCAGCGCCTCGTGGACGGCCGAGCGGGAGGGCGGGGCGAGGTCGGCGGTGGCCCGGCCGAGGTGGCTGCCGACCAGGTCGGTGGTGAGGCCGAGGCGGTGGTAGGCGGAGAGGGCGTTGGGGCTGGCGTAGGTGACGATGCCGTCCGCGTCCAGGCGGATCAGGCCGTCGCCGACCCGGGGGGCGGCGTCCATGTCGGCCTGCTCGACGCCGGGGTAGGGGAAGGAGCCGGCCGCGATCATCTGGGCCAGGTCGGAGGCGCTCTGGAGGTAGGTGAGCTCCAGCCGGCTCGGGGTGCGGACGGTCAGCAGGTTGGTGTTGCGGGCGATCACGCCCAGCACCTTGCCCTCGCGCCGGACCGGGATCGACTCGACCCGGACCGGGACCTCCTCGCGCCACTCCGGGTCGCCCTCGCGCACGATCCGCCCCTCGTCGAAGGCGGCGTCCAGCAGCGGGCGGCGGCCGCGCGGGACGAGGTGGCCGACCATGTCGTCCTGGTAGGAGGTGGGTCCGGTGTTGGGCCGCATCTGCGCCACCGAGACGTAGCGGATGCCGTCCCAGGTGGGGATCCACAGCACCAGGTCGGCGAAGGAGAGGTCGGAGAGCAGCTGCCACTCCGAGACCAGATGGTGGAGCCATTCCACGTCGGCCCCGGTGAGGGTGGTGTGGCGGCGGACGAGTTCGTTCAGCGAGGGCACATTGCGAGCGTAGCGCCGCCGGTCCGGGCGGGGCGCGGCGGACCGGCGGACGGACCCGCGGGGGCCTGGTGGGAGGCCCGGCGGGGCCTGCCCGCCTCCGAGAGTTGTTTAGACCAATTTTCCGAGAGGCCTGGACAACCTAGATTGGTCTAGTCCACAATGGAAGGGCACCAAGGAGAGGCTCTCGCGCAACTGCCCTGACCGCGCGCGACCCCTCCTCGGTCGGACGCCGCAGATCGAGGACCCCGCACAGTTCTCGATCGAGCCCGGCGCCCGACGACAGCTCCGGGCTGCGGTGCCGCATGGGTTGAGGGTCCCGTGTCGGCGCCGTGGCCCGTAGTGTTTTCGGCCCCCGGAGCCATGTTCCGCCGCTCAGGGAGCGGGCCCCCGGTCCACAGCCTGTGGACCGGGGGCCCGCTCGCATGCCAACGGGCTACCTCGTCTCGGTGACCTTGGCCAGGGCGCGCGGGGCGTCCGGATCCTGGCCGCGGGCGATGGTGACCTCGTAGGCCAGCATCTGCAGCGGCAGGATCTCCAGGATCGGCTGCACCTCCTCGGGCACGCCGGCCGGCAGCACGAAGCCCGCCGAGGCGGCCTCCACCTGCTCCTGCCGGCCGACCACCATCAGGTCCGCGCCGCGACCGCGCAGGCGGTCCAGCACCGGCTGGAGGGCCTCTCCGCCCTTGCCGTCCGGGACGATCGCGATGACCGGCGAGACGTTGTCCACCATGGCCAGCGGGCCGTGCAGCAGGTCGGCGCCGGAGAACGGGGTGGCCGGGATGTAGGTGGTCTCCATCAGCTTGAGCGCCGCCTCGCGGGCGGTCGGGTAGCCGTAGCCGCGCGAGGTGATGACCAGGCGCTGGGCGAAGCGGTAGCGCTCGGCCAGCGCCTTCACCTCGTCCTTGCGGGCCAGCACCCCGGCGGCCAGGCCGGGCAGCTCCCTGGCGGCCGATCCTCCCCCGGCCTTCGGCCGGGGGTACCCCCACGCCTCCGCGAGGCCCTCGACCAGCAGGTAGAGCGCCAGCAGCTCGGCGGTGTACGTCTTGGTGGCCGGCAGCGCCTTCTCCGGGCCGGCCAGCACGTCGATGTGGAACTCGGAGACCTCGGCCAGCGGCGAGGCGGCGTTGTTGGTCACCGCAAGGGTGATGGCGCCCGCCTCGCGGGCGGCCTTGGTGGAGGCCACCAGGTCGGGCGAGCCGCCGGACTGGCTGACGGTGACGGCCAGGACGTCGGTGAGGTCCGGCTTGGCGCCGTACGCGGTGGTGGTGGACATCGAGGTCAGGCCGGCCGGCTTGCCGAGCAGGATCTCGATCAGGTACTTGGCGTACAGCGCGGCGTTGTCGGACGTGCCGCGCGCGGTGAGCAGGACGAAGCGCGGGTTGCGGGCGGCGATCTGCGCGGCGACCTCGCGGATCTGTGGGGCACCCTCGTCGAGGATGCGCTGGAGGACGGCCGGCTGCTCGGCCATCTCCGCCGCCATGATCCGGCCGGGAACGGTCTGCGGGTCGGACATCTGGGTCTGCCTCCGATGAGACGGTTCGACCCCGCTCGGGCGGCTGCCCGGCGGGAACCTCCACGGCGGCGAGTCCGCACACTCGCTGCGGTTCTTCGTCCCGCAATCCTACGGGCGCACCTGCCGCCGGGCACCTCCGTCCGCACGCTCGTGCGCTCCCCCGTCAGGCCCCTCCGGTACGCCCCTCCGGAGGCGGCAGGGGCGTACCGCGACGGGCTCGACGGAAGGTCAGGACGGCTTGTTGATCAGCTGGTCGATCGCGGCGTCGGCCTCCTTGGTGGCCTGGTCCACCGACTTGCCCTTGAGGATCGCGGTCAGCATGTCCGGGATGATCTTCTGCTTCTCGACCGCGCCCCAGCCGGGGGCCAGCGGGGTGAACCAGGCGTCCGGGACGGCGTTGGCCGCGGCGGCGGTGGCCGGCTTGTTCTTCAGCGGGTTCAGCTGGGTCAGGTTGTTCGGCAGGATGTCCTTGTCGGCCAGCGCCTGCTCCGACTTGGTGCTGGTGAACATCCGGATCCAGTCGGTGGCCAGTGCCACCTGCGGGGACTTGGCGGTGACGGCGAGGTCGGAGCCGCCGATGAAGGTCGGCAGCGGCTTGCCGTCCGGACCGGGCATGGTGGCCACCTTGACCGCGTCCTTGATGCTCGGGTCGCCGGTGACCGGCGCGGTCACGCTGGCCGCCTCGTAGCCGTTGCCGTAGAAGGACGCGGCGTGCCCGCGGGCCATCGACTCGAACTGGTTCTGCTCGTTCACCGCCAGGTCGCCCTTGTTGTACTTGCGCACCAGGTCGACGAAGTGGCTGATGCCCTGCTGGGACTTGGGGTCGTGCAGGGTGCCGTGCCAGTTGCCGGAGCTGTCGAACTTGGCGATGCTGCCGCCGTACCCGGCCACGTAGCTCATCGCGGCGTACCAGTACGGGCCGGGCAGGTAGAGCGGGGAGAAGGTCCTGTCGGCCTTGTTCCGGTCCGCGATCCTGTCCAGCGCGGCCAGCAGGTCCGCCTCGGTCTTCGGGAAGTCGGCGCTGCCGGTGGCCTGCTGGAAGGCGGCGGAGTTGTAGATGGCGACGCGGGAGCCGGCGTAGTAGGGCACGCACCAGAGCTTGTCCTGGTACGTACAGGTGTTGGCGAGCGCCTTGATCCAGCTGTCGGAGTTGTCGAAGGTGCTGCGGTCCACCGGGGCCAGTGCGCCGGAGAGCACGTACTTCATGGTCTCGGTGTTGCCCAGCTCGACCACGTCGGGTGCGTTGCCGTCGGCGATGGCCTTGTCGAGCCTGCCCACCTTGTCGGCCCAACCCTGGTAGGTGAGCTTCAGGCTGACGTTCGGGTACTTCGCCGCGAACTCGTCGTTGACCCGCTGGACCAGGTCCGGCCAGTTCTTCTGGGCGTCGTCCATCAGCCAGACGGTGACGGTGCCGCCGGCGGCCTTCGGGTCCGCGGAGCCGCTCGCGCCGCCGTCGCCCGCGGGCTTCGCGGACGAGGAACAGGCCGTCAGGCCGACCGCCAGTGCCATGGTCCCGAGCGTCGACATGAGCTGACGCTTCTTCACGCCATCCTCCGAGGGGTGTAGAGCCGTGTTGCCCGCCGGCAGCGTGATTGGCGCCCGCGGCGGAGAGTCCGGACAGGGGGCGGCGAAGAGCTTCAGGGAGGGCCGATACCACATCCGGCGAGGTTGAATCTCGAACCGGATGACTGGACTCTGGCCTAGACCATAGGTGGTGTCAACGACCAAAAGCCTTACTCGGGGGGGCCGTTGCAGAGCTGTTGTACCGCGTGGCGGCCAGTCGCCGTTCCGTCACCCTAAGTGGATCTTAAGGTGGATTTAAGGCCTGCTTGAGGGAGCACGGTCACTTGGCGAACCCGCAGGTCAACGCCGGGGAAACGGCGCGGGCCCGCCATGCGACATGCGCATGACGGGCCCGTCGGCCGACGCCTGCCGGACACGGCCGGTGACGTCTCGTCGATCGGTTCAGCCGACCGCTCCCGGCTGCCCGGTGAGGACCTCCACGGCCGCCAGCCCGCAGACCCGGGCGGCGCCGTGGGTGGCGATGTGGAGCGCGCCGACCGGCTCGGACTGGGGCAGGCCCATCTCGACCACGGCGGCGTCCGGCCGGGCCGCCACCAGGCGGCCCAGCGCGGCGGACATCCACGCGTGCCGGTGCACGTCCCGGACCACCAGCACCAGACGACGCCCTTCGGCCCCGGCCACCAGCTCGTCGACCAGGGCGTCCAGCAGCTCCGGCGCGGCCTCGGCCGCCGACACCTCGCGGGTACGGGTGCCGGGGAAGCGGTCGGCCAGCATGCCGGCCACGCCCCACGGGGTGACGTCGCCGACCGCGATGTTCGGCTCGTCCGAGAACGAGGCCACGTACGGGCGCTCGCTCACCGGCGGCACCACCAGGCCCGGCGACCGGACCACCCTGAGCGCCCGGCGCGCGGCCCGCAGGCCGACCGCCAGGTCCGGCTCGATCCGCTCGCCCTGGGCCGCGATCCGGCCCCAGCTGCCCAGCGACCGGACCCGCTCGGCGGCGTCCGCCAGCCGCTCCTCGGCGAGCCGGCCGGAGCGCACGCCCGCCACGATGGCGTCGCGCAGCATCAGCACCGTCTCCTCGTCGGCGAGCCCGCCGCCGACGCAGATCGCGTCCGCGCCGGCCGCCAGGGCCAGCACGGTGCCCTCGCCCATCCCGAAGGTGTCGGCGATGGCGCCCATCTCGATCGCGTCGCTGACGATCAGGCCCTGGTAGCCGAGGCCGCCGTCGGCCGGGGCCGCGCGCAGCAGGTCGCGCAGCACGGTCGGGCTCAGGGTGGCGGGCAGCTTCGGGTCCAGCGCCGGGATCATGATGTGGGCGGTCATCACGGCCTTGGTGCCGGCCGCGATCGCCGCCTGGAACGGGACCAGGTCGCGGGCGCGCAGCACGTCCAGGTCGACGTCGATGACCGGCAGCCCGTGGTGCGAGTCCACCGCGGTGTCCCCGTGGCCGGGGAAGTGCTTGGAGCAGGCGGCCACACCGGCCGACTGCAGGCCCTCGACCCAGGCGGCGGTGTGCCGGGCGCACAGCTCGGGGTCGGCGCCGAAGGAGCGGACGCCGATGACCGGGTTGCGCGGGTTGGAGTTGACGTCCGCGGTGGGCGCCCAGTTGTAGTTGACGCCGGCCGCGGCCAGCGCCCGGCCCAGCTCGCGGGCGACGTCCCGGGTCAGCGCCGGGTCGTCGATCGCGCCGAGCGCGAGGTTGCCGGGCCAGGACGAGCCGGAGCCCGCCTCCAGCCGGGTGACGTCGCCGCTCTCCTCGTCGATGGCGATCAGCAGGTCCGGGTTCTCGGCGCGCAGCGCCCGGGTGAGCATGGACAGCTGGTCGAGGTCGGCCACGTTGCGGTCGAACAGCGCGACCGAGCCGAGGCCCGCGGCGAGGTGGCGGCGCAGCCACTCCGGCGGCTCGGTGCCGACGAAGCCGGGCTGGAGGACGGTCAGGGCGTCGCGGTGCAGCTGGTCGCTGTCCTGCACGGTGGGAACGAGGATGCTCACGTTGACTCAGCCCTTCACGGCGCCGTCGGTCAGTCCGTTGACCGCCTTGCGCTGCAGGAAGATGAACAGGATCAGGATCGGCAGGGCGAAGAGGGTGGACGCGGCCATGGTCGCGCCCCAGTCGGTGCCGAACGCCGTCTGGAACGAGGAGAGCCAGACCGGGAGGGTCTGCGCCGTCTCGTTCTTGTTCAACATGTTGACCAGCGGGAACTCGTTCCACGCGGTGATGAAGCCGAACAGCGAGGTCGACATCAGGCCGGGAGCCAGCAGCGGGAAGATCACCTTCACGAAGGCCTGGGTGCGGGTGCAGCCGTCCACCATGGCCGACTCCTCCAGCTCCTTCGGCACGGCGGCGATGAAGCCGCGCAGCGTCCAGATCGTGAAGGGCAGCACCATCATCAGGTAGAAGGCGGTCAGCGGCACCAGGCTGTTGAGCATCTCGTTGTCGCGGACGATCAGGTAGGCCGCGATGATCATGACCTCCCAGGGCGCCATCTGGGCGGCCATCACGACCAGGACGAAGCTCTTGCGGCCGCGGAAGCGCATCCGGGCGATCGCGAAGGCGGCCAGGGTGGCGATCACCAGCGAGCCGAGCACCGCGCCGACGGTGACGATCAGGCTGTTGGTGACGTACGTCCAGAAGTGCGGGACGTTCACGGCCCGGTCGAAGTGCTCGAACGTGCCGTTCAGCGGCAGGAAGACGGGGTCCCGGCTGACGATGTCCTTGTTCTGCTTGAACGAGGTCGAGAACATCCAGTAGACGGGGAAGATGAAGAAGACGAAGAGGACGACCGCGATCAGGTTCGGCCAGGTGCGTCCGATGAGCGAGCGCCTCACAGCTCGTCCTCCTGCTTGAGAATGATGCGGAAGTAGTAGGCCATCAGCGCGGACAGCATCAGGATGGTGAGCACCGCGATCGCGGAGCCGACACCGAAGTGCTGGGACCCGATGCCTTCGAGGAAGGCGTGCACCGGCAGGGTGCGGGTCAGGCCGTCCGGTCCGCCCTTGTTGATCAGGTAGACCTGGGTGAAGGCCTTGAACACCCAGATGACTTCGAGGAAGGTCGTGGCCAGGAGGAACGGCTTCATGATCGGGAAGATCACCGAGCTCCAGATCTTGGCCGAGCCGGCGCCGTCCATGCGGGCGGCCTCGTAGAGCTCCTTGGGGATCGTGGTCAGGCCCGCGTACATGTTGAACGCGACGAACGGGACCGACTGCCACACGATCAGCAGGATGATCACGAAGAAGGTGGAGTACTGGCCGCTGGTCCAGTTGAAGTGGGCCATGGAGTGCCAGCCCAGCTTGTCCAGGAACCAGTTGACGACGCCGAAGTTCTGGTCGAAGAGCCAGGTGTAGACGGTGGTCGCGGCGACCACCGGCATCGCCCAGGCCAGCAGCAGGCCGACCGAGAGCAGCAGCCGCATCCGCTTGCCGAGGGTGTTGAGCAGCAGGCCGACCAGCGTGCCGAACACCATGATCAGCACGACGTTGACCGCCGTGAAGACCACCGTGCGCAGGGTGATCGTCCAGAACTCCGAACTGCCGAGCTGGTCGGTGTAGTTGGTGAAGCCGTTCCACTCGGTCGCGCGCTGGATGAACTGCCGCCTGTTGAGGTTCTGGAACGACACCACGGCCGTCTGGATCAACGGCCAGACCAGCAGGACGAGGGTCGCCGCGATGGCCGGCAGCAGCAGCAGGTAGGGGGCGAACCTGGACAGCGCGCTGGGCCCGTCCGACGGTCTGCCGCTCCTCCTCGGGGTGCGCTCGGCACCGGGGGTGGTGGACTCGTCTGTCGACGCCACCACGGAATTCGTTGGTTCCGGGGACTGTGTCTGCACCCGTTCCGACTGCGCAGCCATCGTTCTCTCTTCCTTGCAAACCCGACCACGACGGAAGGCGTGGGGGGGGGGCCGCCCCCCCCCCGGGGGGGGGGGGGGGCGCGCCCCCCCCGGGGGGGGGGGGGGGGTGGTGGGGGGGGGGGGGCGGTGGGGGGGGGGGGGTGGGGGGGGGGGGGGGGGGGGCGGCC